>JAFLEB010000006.1 GCA_017302075.1 Lysobacterales bacterium | reverse complement strand
CCGAATGCGGTTCCATGTACTCGGACATGTCGAAGCGGACCAGTTCGATGCCCAGCTGCATCGCCAACTGCTTGGTCACCTCGGTCTTGCCCACGCCGGTGGGGCCGGCGAACAGGAAATTGCCGATGGGCTTGTCCGGGTTGCCCAGGCCGCTGCGCGCCAGCTTGATCGCCGAGGTCAGGCTGCCGATCGCCTCGTCCTGGCCGAAGATGACCATCTTCAGGTTGCGCTCGAGGTGCTGCAGCACGTCCTTGTCGGACGCGCTGACCTGCTTGGCCGGGATCCGCGCCATCTTGGCGACGATGGTCTCGATCTCCTCCACGTCGATCAGGTGCTTGCGCGTTTCCGGCGGCAGCAGGCGCTGGCGCGCGCCGGCCTCGTCGATCACGTCGATCGCCTTGTCGGGCAGCAGGCGGTCGCCGATGTGCTTGACCGACAGGTCCACGGCCGCCTTGATCGCCTCGTCGGCATAGCTCACGCCGTGGTGGGATTCGTACTTCGGCTTCAGGCCCTGCAGGATCTCGATCGCCTCGCCCACGGTCGGCTCGACGATGTCGATCTTCTGGAAGCGCCGGGCCAGCGCGCGATCCTTCTCGAAGATCCCGCGGTATTCCTGGAAGGTGGTCGAGCCGATGCAGCGCAGCTCGCCGCTGGCCAGCATCGGCTTGATCAGGTTGGACGCATCCATGGTCCCGCCGCTGGCGGAACCGGCGCCGATGATGGTGTGGATCTCGTCGATGAACAGGATCGCGTGCGGCAGCTTCTTCAGCGCCGCCAGCACGCCCTTCAGGCGCTTTTCGAAATCGCCGCGGTACTTGGTGCCGGCGACCAGCGCGCCGAGGTCGAGCGAGTAGATCACCGCCTCGGTCAGCACCTCGGGCACGTCGCCCTCCACGATCCGCTTGGCCAGGCCTTCGGCGAGCGCGGTCTTGCCCACGCCAGCCTCTCCGACGTAGAGCGGGTTGTTCTTGCGCCGGCGGCACAGCACCTGGATGGTGCGCTCGACTTCCTCCGCGCGCCCGACCAGCGGGTCGATCTTGCCGGCCGCGGCCAACTCGTTGAGGTTGCTGGCGAACTCGGCCAGCGGGTCGGACTTCGACTCGCCCTCGCCGCCCTCGGCCTTGCCCTCGCCTTCTTGCGGCTGCGAGGACGGCTCGTCCTCGGCGCGGGCGATGCCGTGCGAGATGTAGTTGACGACGTCGAGCCGGTGCACGTCCTGCTGATTGAGGAAGTACACCGCGTGGGAATCCTTCTCGCCGAAGATGGCGACCAGCACGTTGGCGCCGGTCACTTCCTTCTTGCCGGAGGACTGCACGTGGTAGACCGCGCGCTGCAACACCCGCTGGAAGCCCAGCGTCGGCTGGGTGTCGCGGCCATCGTCTTCGGCGAGCTTGTTGACCGAGACCTCGATGGCCTCCTCCAGCTCCTGGCGCAGGCGCGGGAAATCGGCGCCGACCGCCTTGAGCACGGACTCGGCGGAGGGATTGTCGAGCAGCGCGAGCATCAGGTGCTCGACGGTCATGAACTCGTGGCGCGCCTCGCGGGCGCGCTTGTAGCACTGGCCGATGCTGTGCTCGAGGTCCTTGCTGAACATGGGGGCTGTCCTCCGGAACGCTGACCCTCTATGTAGGGTGCCTACGGCCCCGGGGCAAGTGCCGGATGCGGATCAGGCGCGTTCCATCGTGCACAGCAGCGGGTGCTGGTTCATCCGCGCGTATTCGTTCACCTGCGCGACCTTGGATTCGGCGATCTCGCGGGTGAACACCCCGCAGACGCCGCAGCCGCGGGTGTGGACGTGGAGCATGACCTGCGTGGCCCGCTCCAGGTCCAGTGGGAAGAAACGCATCAGGACGTCGACCACGAAGTCCATCGGGGTGTAGTCGTCGTTCAGCAGGAGCACCGAATACAGCGGCGGCCGCGCGGTGTCCGGGCGCGCCGGGGCCACGACGACGCCGTGCTCGTGGTCGTGCTGGGGCTTGTCGGTCGGGGTCGGCATGGCGCGGATTATAGGGAGCCTGACGTGGACGCGGCATGGACGCGCCCCGGCGTTGGCGCGAGAATCCGGGCTTCGCCCCGGGGATTCGCCATGCACGCGCCGCCGACACCTTTCGCCGCCCTCCTCGCCCTCGCCCTGCTCGCGGGTCCGGCCTCGGCGCTGGCCTCCGATGCCTCGGTCAAGGCCCGCCTGGACGCCCGCGGCATCAAGCACACCGTCGACGATGATGGCGACTACAAGGTCACCTACAGCTACGAGAAGGAAGGCCGCACCCAACTCGTGTTCGTGTCCGGCGGCACCGAGACCGTGGGCGGCTTCAGTATCCGCGAGGTGTTCTCGCCGGCGGCGCGGCTGGAGAAGGACGGCGTGAACGGCGCCAAGGCGCTGGAACTGCTGGCCGAGAGCCGCACGAACAAGCTGGGCAGCTGGGAGACCGACGGCGACGTCCTGCTGTTCGTGATCAAGCTGCCGGACAGCGCGTCGGCGGCGGAACTGGAATCTGCCATGGACATCGCGGCGCAGACCGCCGACGACATGGAACTGGAACTCTCGGGTGCCCGTGACGACCTCTGATTCGCGGCAGCAGTTCGGCCCGGCGCCGGTGGCGCGCGCATGAGCTACCGTGAAGGCCGCTTCTGGCAACCCGACGTGACCGTCGCCACCATCGTGGTGAGCGACGGCCAGCTGCTGATGGTCGAGGAACGCGCCAACGGCGCGCTGGTGTTGAACCAGCCGGCCGGGCACCTGGAGCCGGACGAGAGCCTCCTCGACGCCGCCCTTCGCGAAACCCGCGAGGAAACCGGATGGGAGGTGCGCCTGACCGCCTTCGTCGGTGCCTACCAGTGGAAGGCACCGCTGCAGGCGAACGGCAGCGGCGGTCGCCACTACCTGCGCTTCGCGTTCGCCGCCGAGCCGGTGCGCGAGCTGCCGGATGCCCGCCTCGACGAAGGCATCGTGCGCGCGCTATGGCTGGCCCCGGAGGCGCTGCGCGGAATGGCGTCGCGGCATCGCAGCCCGCTGGTCTGGCGCGCGGTCGCCGACTACCTCGGCGGCAGCCGGCATCCGCTGGACCTGGTCCGGCACCTGGCATGAGCGGGCCGCGCATCGTCGTCGGCATGTCGGGCGGCGTCGATTCCTCGGTCGCCGCCCTGCTCCTGCGCGATGCCGGCGCCGAGGTCATCGGCCTGTTCATGCAGAACTGGGCCGAGGACGATGCCGCGGGCAACTGCCGGGCCGAGGACGACCGCCGCGATGCGGTGGCGGTGTGCGGTCGGCTGGGCCTGCCGATCCGCTTCCGCGACTTCTCGCGCGAGTACTGGGACGGCGTGTTCCGCCACTTCATCGACGAATACGCCGCCGGGCGCACCCCCAACCCCGACGTGCTGTGCAACCGCGAGATCAAGTTCAAGCATTTCCTGGATGCCGCCCGCGAGCTCGGGGCCGAAGCCATCGCCACCGGGCACTACGCGCGGATCGACTGCATCGACGGCCGCCATCGGCTGCTGCGCGCCCGCGACCGCGGCAAGGACCAGAGCTATTTCCTGCACCAGCTCGGGCAGGCACAACTGGCCGCGACCCGCTTCCCGCTGGGCGAACTGGACAAGGGCGAGGTGCGCCGGATCGCGGCCGAGGCCGGGCTGCCCACCGCCGCGAAGAAGGATTCCACCGGCATCTGCTTCATCGGCGAGCGCGATTTCCGCAGCTTCCTCGCCCAGTACCTGCCGGCCCGGCCCGGCGAGATGCGCACGCCAGACGGCACCAGCGTCGGCACCCATCCGGGGGTGTTCTATTTCACCCTCGGCCAGCGCGAAGGCCTGCACATCGGCGGCGTGCGCGGGCGCCCGCAGGCGCCGTGGTTCGTGGTCGGCAAGGACCTCGCGCGCAACCTGCTCTACGTCGACCAGGGCCACGACAGCCCCTGGCTCCAGTCCAGCACCCTGCACAGCGAGGCCGCGCACTGGATCGCCGGCGCGCCCCCGGCCGCCCGCTTCGCCTGCACCGCGCAGACCCGCTACCGCCAGGCCGAGGAGGCCTGCGAGGTCGAGGTGCGCGACGACGGCAGCCTGCGGGTGTGGTTCGCGCGCCCGCAGCGTGCGGTCACGCCGGGTCAATCGGTCGTCCTCTACGATGCCGATGCCTGCCTCGGCGGCGCGGTGATCGCCACCACCGACGCCCCCGCCATCGCCCCCGACCACGCCTGGAGCCCCGCCGCATGACCCCGTTCGACGACCGCGTCCTTGCCCTCGGCTCCCTGCTGGTCGCGCTCTCGCAGGTGCGGCGGATCGCCGAGACCGGGCAGTCCGACACCGCCACGCTGCAGGTCGCGCTGGACAGCGTGTTCCGCCTCGATCCCGCCGATACCGCCGCCGCCGTCGGCGGCGTGGACGCGGTGCGGCCGGGCCTGCGCCTGCTGCGCGACTACCTGGCCGGGACCAACAAGGACGAGGCCCTCGGCAAGCTGGCGATGGCGGTGATGCAACTGGAGCGCCGCTTCGTCGCCGATGCGGCGATGACCGAACGCGTGCGTACCGGGCTGCGCGCCCTGCAGGGGCCGGTGGAACGGCTGGGCAGCCCACACCACGACGTGGTGGCCGGCCTCGCCAGCCTGTACGCCGACACCATCAGCCACCTGCGCCCGCGGGTGATGGTCCAGGGCAACCCGCACTACCTCGGCCAGGCCGGCGTGGTCGCGGAGATCCGCGCCCTGCTGCTGGCGGCGTTGCGCGCCGCGGTGTTGTGGCGGCAGATGGGCGGCAGCCTGTGGGACTTCCTGTTCCGCCGCCGCGACATGGCCGCGGCGATCGACCAGCTGATGCGCTAGGCGCCACGTGTTTGCACCAACGAAAACGCCCGGCACTGCCGGGCGTTTCGTCGACCGATGCCGCAAGGCTCAGGCGGCGACGGTATCCGCCACCTGCTTGTACGCCTCAATCTGGTCGAAGTTCATGTAGCGGTAGATCTCGGCGCCCTTCTCGTTGATCACGCCGATGTCCGCCATGTACTCCTCGCGGGTCGGGATGCGGCCCAGTCGCGAGCAGATCGCCGCCAGTTCCGCCGAGCCCAGGTAGACGTGGGTGTTGCGGCCCAGGCGGTTCGGGAAGTTGCGGGTCGAGGTGGACATCGCGGTACTGCCCTCGCGGATCTGCGCCTGGTTGCCCATGCACAGCGAGCAGCCGGGCATCTCCATGCGCGCGCCGGCGGTGCCGAAGGTGCCGTAATGGCCTTCGTTGGTCAGCTCGGCGGCATCCATCTTGGTCGGCGGCGCGATCCACAGGCGCGTCGGGATGTCGCGCTTGCCTTCCAGCAGCTTGGCGGCGGCGCGAAAATGGCCGATGTTGGTCATGCACGAGCCGATGAACACCTCGTCGATCTTCGCGCCGGCGACGTCGGACAGGGTCTTGGCATCGTCCGGGTCGTTCGGGCAGCACACGATCGGCTCGACGATCTGGTCGAGGTCGATCTCGATCACCGCGGCGTACTCGGCGTCGGCGTCGGGCTGCAGCAGCTGCGGGTTGGCCAGCCAGGCCTCCATCTTGGCGATGCGGCGGGCCAGCGAGCGCGCGTCCTGGTAGCCGTTGGCGATCATCCACTTGAGCAGGGTGATGTTGCTCTTGAGGTATTCGACGATCGGCGCCTGGTCGAGGCGCACGGTGCAGCCGGCGGCGGAGCGCTCGGCGGAGGCATCGGCCAGCTCGAAGGCCTGCTCGATCTTCAGCTCCGGCAGGCCCTCGATCTCCAGGATGCGGCCGGAGAAGATGTTCTTCTTGCCCTTCTTCTCGACCGTCAGCAGGCCCTGCTTGATCGCGTAGAGCGGGATCGCGTGGACCAGGTCGCGCAGGGTCACGCCCGGCTGCATGCGGCCCTTGAAGCGGACCAGCACGGATTCCGGCATGTCCAGCGGCATCACGCCGGTGGCCGCGGCGAACGCGACCAGGCCCGAGCCGGCCGGGAACGAGATGCCGATCGGGAACCGCGTGTGCGAATCGCCGCCGGTGCCCACGGTGTCGGGCAGCAGCATGCGGTTGAGCCAGCTGTGGATGATGCCGTCGCCCGGGCGCAGCGAGATGCCGCCGCGGGTGGAGATGAACTCCGGCAGGGTGTGGTGGGTCTTGACGTCCACCGGCTTCGGGTAGGCCGCGGTGTGGCAGAAGCTCTGCATCACCAGGTCGGCGGAGAAGCCGAGGCATGCCAGGTCCTTGAGCTCGTCGCGGGTCATCGGGCCGGTGGTGTCCTGGCTGCCCACCGAGGTCATCTTCGGCTCACAGTAGGTGCCCGGGCGCACGCCCTGCTGCGTACCGTTAACGATGGGCAGGCCACAGGCGCGGCCGACCATCTTCTGCGCCAGGGTGTAGCCCTTGCCGGTGTCGGCGGGCTGCTGCGGCAGGCGGAACAGGGTCGAGGCCGGCAGGCCCAGCGCCTCGCGCGCCTTGCCGGTCAGGCCACGGCCCACGATCAGCGGGATGCGGCCGCCGGCGCGCACTTCGTCGAACAGCACGTCGGACTTGACCTGGAATTCGGCGATCACCGCGCCGTCCTTCAGCGCCTGGCCGGCATAGGGGCGCAGTTCGACCACGTCGCCGTGCTCCATCTTCGACACGTCGAGCTCGATCGGCAGCGCGCCGGCGTCTTCCATCGTGTTGTAGAAGATCGGCGCGATCTTGCTGCCCAGGCACACGCCGCCGAAGCGCTTGTTCGGGATGTAGGGGATGTCCTCGCCGGTGAACCACAGCACGCTGTTGGTCGCCGACTTGCGGCTGGAGCCGGTGCCGACCACGTCGCCGACGTAGGCGACCAGGTGGCCCTTGTCCTTCAGCGACAGGATCTCGGCGATCGGGCCGCGCTTGCCGTCTTCCTCGGGCACGAACGGCGCGTCCGGGCGCTTGTTCTTGAGCATCGCCAGCGCGTGCAGCGGGATGTCCGGACGGGTGGTCGCGTCCGGCGCCGGCGACAGGTCGTCGGTATTGGTCTCGCCCGGCACCTTGAACACGGTGATGGTCAGCGAGGCCGGCACCTCCGGCTTGCTGGTGAACCATTCGGCGTCGGCCCAGCTCTGCAGCACCGCCTTGGCGTTGGCGTTGCCGGCCTTGGCCCTCTCTTCCACGTCGTGGAAGGCATCGAACACCAGCAGGGTGTGCTTGAGCGCGTCGGCGGCGACCGCACCGACCTCGGCGTCGTCCAGCAGCTGCACCAGCGGCGCGACGTTGTAGCCGCCGAGCATGGTGCCCAGCAGTTCGGTGGCGCGCGCGCTCGAAATCAGCGGGTTGGCCTCGCTGCCGAACGCCAGTGCGGCCAGGTAACTGGCCTTGACCTTGGCGGCATCGTCCACGCCGGCCGGCACGCGCTGCACCAGCAGGTCGAGCAGGAAGCCCTCCTCGCCTGCCGGCGGGGCCTTCAGCAGTTCGATGACGTCGGCGGTCTGCTGCGCGGTCAGCGGCAGCGGCGGGATGCCGAGGGCGGCGCGCTCGGCGGCGTGTTGGCGATAGGCGGCAAGCATGGGCGTCTCCTGGGGAAGCGGAAGTCGGGGGTCAGGCCTTGGGCTGGATCAGCTTCAGGCCCTTGAAGTAGTCGCGGTGGAAGGCCGCGTCGAAGGTGATCAGGGCATCGCATTGCAGCAGCGCGTGGGCACCGACCAGGAAGTCGGCGATCGCGCGCGGTTCGCCGGCGCGCTGGCGCTGGCGGCGTTGCATCTCGCCGGCGCGCAGGGCGGACTTGGACTCGACCGGGCTGTAGTGCACGCCCATCTCCTCCAGCGCGGCCAGCGCGTCGGCACCGTTGCGCAGGGTGGCCGAAACCGCGGCCAGCGCGGCATCGCAGACCACTACCCGGCCACCGGCCAGGGCCTGGCGCAGGCAGGTCTCGGCGGCGTCGGCGCGCGGGCCGTCCACCAGCAGCTCGACCAGCACGGGGGCGTCGACGGCGATCATCGGCTCAGGCCTTGCCGTCGCCGGCGTCCAGCGCGAACTTGCCGCGCACCCGCGAGATCGCGTCGTCCACGTGCTTGCTCAGCACGATGCGGCTGCCGTCCAGCTCGACCTTGAGCACGCTGCCCTTGGTCAGGCCCAGCGCGTCGCGCACGGCCTTGGGCAGGGTGATCTGCCCGCGTTCCGCCACGGTGGCTTCCATGCGGCACCTCCACGCACGAAAAAGTATGCATGGATTATACATACTTTCGGGCGCGTACCGAACTGACGGCCGATGCCGCACCCGCCACGAAGCCGACACCGGCCCGGGCGTACACTCGGGCGCTCCCCCGCCGCGGAGCCCCTCATGGCCGACAGCTTCTCCACCCGCGACCAGCTGCACGTCGACGGCAACACCTACACGTATGCGAGCCTGACCAAGCTGGGCCGGCAGTTCGACATCGCCCGCCTGCCCTACTCGCTGAAGATCCTGCTGGAGAACCTGCTGCGCCACGAGGACGGCGGCATCACCGTCGGCGCCGAGCACATCCGCGCGGTCGCCACCTGGGACCCGGCCGCGGAGCCCGCCACCGAGATCGCCTTCATGCCGGCGCGGGTGGTGCTGCAGGACTTCACCGGCGTGCCTTGCGTGGTCGACCTCGCGGCGATGCGCGATGCGGTGGTCGCGCTGGGCGGGCAGCCCGGGCAGATCAACCCGCAAATCCCGTCGGAACTGGTGATCGACCATTCGGTGCAGGTGGACGTGTTCGGGCGACCCGACGCGCTGGACCTCAACGGCCGCATCGAATTCCAGCGCAACGCCGAGCGCTACGCCTTCCTGCGCTGGGGCCAGCAGGCCTTCGACAACTTCAAGGTGGTGCCGCCGAACACCGGCATCGTCCACCAGGTGAACCTGGAGCACCTGGCGCGGGTGGTGGTGGATCGTGAGGTCGACGGCGAACGCTGGGCCTTCCCCGACACCGTGTTCGGCACCGACAGCCACACCACGATGATCAACGGCATCGGCGTGCTGGGCTGGGGCGTGGGCGGGATCGAGGCCGAGGCGGCGATGCTGGGCCAGCCCAGTTCGATGCTGATCCCGCAGGTGGTCGGCTTCGAGCTGACCGGCAAGCTGCCCGAGGGCAGCACCGCCACCGACCTGGTGCTGACCGTCACCCAGCTGCTGCGCCAGCACGGCGTGGTCGGCAAGTTCGTGGAGTTCTTCGGCGACGGCCTGCAGCACCTGCCGCTGGCCGACCGTGCCACCATCGGCAACATGGCGCCGGAGTACGGCGCGACCTGCGGCATCTTCCCGATCGATGCGGAATCGCTGGCCTACCTGCGCCTGTCCGGGCGCAGCGAGGCGCAGATCGCACTGGTCGAGGCGTATGCCAGGGCGCAGGGCCTGTGGCACGTGCCGGGTAGCCCGGTCGCCGCCTACAGCAGCACCCTGCACCTGGACATGGGCAGCGTGCGGCCGTCGCTGGCCGGCCCCAAGCGCCCGCAGGACCGCGTGTTGCTGGAGGACGTGCAGCACAACTTCCTGCAGGCACTGGGCACCCTCGCCGCGCACCGCAAGCCGCGCACCCATGCGGCGGTGGAAGAACTCAAGGCCGAAGGCGGCGCGCAGCCGCAGGCCGAGCACCTCGCCGCGCGGCCGGTGTCGCGCATCCGCATCCGCGACGTCGATGCCGAACTCACCGATGGCTCGGTGGTGATCGCCGCGATCACGTCCTGCACCAATACCTCCAACCCGGCGGTGATGCTCGGTGCCGGCCTGCTGGCGCGCAACGCGGTGGCCAAGGGCTTGAAGCCTGCGCCGTGGGTCAAGACGTCATTGGGGCCGGGCTCGCGCGTGGTCACCGACTACCTGCGCGATGCCGGCGTGCTCGACGACCTGGAGGCACTGGGCTTCTACGTGGTCGGCTATGGCTGCACCACCTGCATCGGCAATTCCGGGCCACTGCCCGACGAAGTCAGCGCCGGCATCGCCGAGAACGACCTGGTCGTGGCCTCGGTGCTGTCCGGGAACCGCAACTTCGAGGGCCGCGTGCATCCCGAGGTGAAGGCCAATTACCTCGCCTCGCCGCCGCTGGTGGTGGCCTACGCGATCGCCGGCACGGTGGACATCGACCTCACCCGCGACCCGCTGGGCCACGCGCCGGACGGCAGCCCGGTGTACCTGCGCGACATCTGGCCGAGCAGCAAGGAGATCGGCGACGCGATCGCCGCCACCGTCGGCCCGACCCTGTTCGCGCAGGCCTATGCCGACGTGTTCGCCGGCGACAGCCGCTGGGCCGCGATGGCCGCACCGGAGGGCCAGGCCTACGCCTGGGATGCCGCCTCGACCTACATCAAGCACCCGCCCTACTTCGCCGGCATGACCATGGCCGTGGGCCGCATCGACGACATCGCCGGCGCGCGCGTGCTGGGCCTCTTCGGCGATTCCATCACCACCGACCACATCAGCCCCGCCGGCAACATCAAGGCGGACTCGCCGGCTGGCCGCTACCTGCAGGCGCGCGGCGTGCAGCCGGCCGACTTCAACAGCTACGGCAGCCGCCGCGGCAACGACGACGTCATGGTCCGCGGCACCTTCGCCAACATCCGCATCAAGAACCGGATGCTGGACGGCGAGGAAGGCGGCAACACCCTGTACCTCGGCAGCGAGCCGCCGGAAAAGCTGGCGATCTACGATGCCGCGATGCGCTACCAGGCCGACGGCACGCCGCTGGTGGTGATCGCCGGCAAGGAATACGGCACCGGCTCCAGCCGCGACTGGGCGGCCAAGGGCACCCTGCTGCTGGGGGTGAAGGCGGTGATCGCGGAGAGCTTCGAGCGCATCCACCGCGCCAACCTGGTGGGCATGGGCGTGCTGCCGCTGCGCTTCCGCGACGGCCAGGGCGCGGCCGCGCTGGGCCTGGACGGCCGCGAGACCTACGCCATCACCGGCCTGGCCGATGGCGAGGCCAAGACCGCGACCGTCACCGCCACCCGCGCGGATGGCAGTACGCGCACGTTCGAGGTCGATGTCCTGCTGCTGACGCCCAAGGAAGTGGCGTACATGCGCCACGGCGGCCTGCTGCAGTACGTGCTGCGCCAGCTCGCCGCCAAGCCGGCGTAGGATGCGGGCGCCGCCTCAGTCCGCGTCGCGCGGGACCACCCGCGCGAAGTGGTTGATGCGCGTGACCGGCCGCCCGTCGTCGCCGTAGTTGGCCCCGGTTTCGGTCATGGTGTCGCCGGAGGCATCCAGCGTGTAGATGCGGGTGGAGCCCGGCACCCCGGCGCGCGAGAGCTGCATCACCAGCACGTCGGGGCGCGGCATCGTGGTCGAGGCGGTGTCGGCCTCCAGGTTGCCCTGCACCGCCACCGGCACGCCGTCGAGTCTGCTGGTGCTGGCCGCGGACATCCGCATGCCATCGGGACCGACCACCTCGACCAGGGTGGACAGGCGCCCGTCCGGCGCCGGCGCGAAGCGGATCTGCACGCTGCGCGGGCGCGCCTCCGGCGGCATCGGCAGGCGCGCGACATCGACCGCCCACGTGCCATGCAGCGGCGAGGCCACCGGTTCGCCCGACCACGCACTGCCCGCGATCGCCCACAACGCCATCGCACCGATCCATCCGCTCATCCGCATTGCCGTTCCTCGCCTGTTGGCATCAGCCCGCGAGTGAAGCGCAAGCCGCGCGCGCTGTCGATGCGGCGGGCGGTTGGTCACGGCGGTGGGGTGTTGGTCCCCAAAAAAATCGGGCCCCGCAGGGCCCGATCACTGTCACGCAACCCCTGGTGTCGCCGCTCCCCTGACGGCGCAGCCCGGGGTCAGGCGACCTTGCCGCTACCGCCGTCCGCGTCATTGGCGGCGCGCAGCCGCTTCAAGCTGGACTTGCCCTTGTTGAAGCGGGCGGACAAGCCCGCACGCAACGCGCTCAGGCCCTGGCTCTTGCCGGAGACCTTCAGCAATCCGTAGGCCTCCAGTGCCGCGGCCATCACGTCGCTGCCCAGCAGGGTTTCCGTGTCCTGCATGCGTTCCAGCAGGGCCTGCACGCGCTGGCGGCGGGGCCGCAACACGTCCAGTGCCGCCAGGTCCGCCTGCGCGGCCGGCAGGCCCAGGCTGGGGTTCACGATCTGCGGGTTCTGGGCCATCACCGTCAGGGTCTGGCGGCAGAAGGCCTCGGACTTGTCGCCCATCTTCGGCAGGCGCTTGCGGTCCTCCGGTTCCAGGGCGACCAGCTCGGTCAGGGCGGTTTCCAGGGCAACCAGCGCGTTGTCTATGGCGGTCAGCTTGGCGGTGGGCAGGGTCAGGGTGATTCGATCAAGTGCCATTGCGTGATTACCTCACTGTTTAGGGGATGAACGTCGTACCGACAACCAGATGTAGTGGTGTCGGCGTATTCACCGTAGGTCCCTAAAAATGCAGTGTCAACGCTGAAATGTGACCGATGCCGCTTGCGCACGATGTTCCACGGATGCTAGGCCTTTGCAATCCGCATCGCATCTCGATTTCCGGAAGATGGCCTCTTGCACTGCGTTCTCGTGAAACATCGTCATGTGCGGTTTTCGACGTCGCATGCGCTGAGACCACGCGCGGAAGCAGCGCGACGCATGGCCCGCCAACAATCGAATGCATCTACCCCGCATCGGTTGCATTGCTATCACCAGGTGATAACCTTGCAGCATGGTCGACCCTGGCGTGGACACGCTACTTGAACTGGACGGCAGCATCCTGGACCAGGGCAACGGCTACTGGATCAAGATCGAGGCCCGGCGGATCGCACCGACGGCTGGAGTTCCGCATGGCATCGCGTATTGCCTGACCTTGCACGACCGCTATGGGACTCGCCAGCTCGGCTTCGACAACGCTCACGCGGTCAAGCCACCGAAGAAGTTCAAGTATGCCGGCCGCGTCTTGACCCATGACCATCAACATCGGCATGGCACAGACAAGGGCACGCCATACGAATACACCGACGCGAATCAACTGCTCCAGGATTTCTTTGCAGCCGTGGATCGCGTGCTACCAGAGGAGAAAGCCCCATGACCACCACACGCCATGCGCCAAGGAATGCTGCCCGCCGGGTGACGATTGGTATCGCATCGCAGCAGGAAATCCGTGCGCGCGTCCTGGCCATCGCACAGGGCAAGCACAAGCCGAAGCCCGGTGAACCCAAAATCTGGTTCACCTCGATGAAGTCCCTGGCCGAGGTCCTGAGCGACGACAACCGCGCGCTGTTGAGAGTCATCCGGGACACGCAGCCGCAGTCCATCTCCCAATTGGCGGTCACCACGGGCCGCAAGACCAGCAATCTGTCGCGCACGCTGAAAACCATGTCGCGCTACGGTTTCGTGGAATTGCAGCGGCAGGACAAGGCCGTCCGTCCGGTCAGCAAGGCCACCGAGTTCCGCATCGTGGCGGCCTGAGGGCTGCGTACGCTTCAATCCCTTCCCGTAGGCATGACCAGCCCCCCCTCTCCCGCTTGCGGGAGAGGGTTGGGGTGAGGGCGCACCACCTCGCTAGGTCATCCAGCCGGGCGCTGCATTGCTGTGCGAAGGAACGCCGTCAATGCCTGGATATCCGCCACCGAGAGGATGCCAAGTCGCCTGCTGAAGAACGGGGCAAATGCCAGCCCCTGATCGGGATGCACCTGCACGCGGGCATCACTCACGGGCAGGCCGAGCGATTCGCGAACCCGATACCCACGCCAGGCCGCCTTGCCGTGGAATACCACGGCGGCCGGACGCAAAGCCCGCAGCCAACCGATCAACCACGGCATCCGCACCTCGCGGACCAGACGCACGTAATCGCCGGGATCGATGCCGTCCAAGCGCGATGCCAATGAGGGCCGCGGAAACGGCGCCATGTTGGCCAAGAAATAGCCGGTCCCTGCCCCGGCCGCCTGCGCCAGTTGCCGGCTGATCCGCCACACCGAGGACTCGCGCCCGTCGGCCACCGGAAGCGACGGATCGTAGGTGGCGCGACGCCCGTCCAGGCGCAAGGCGCGATGGGTCTCGGGCTGCGCCTCGCGCCATGCGCCGCCCTCCTCGATGCCGATGAACCACACCGGGCTTGCAGGATCGCCGTAGCCCAGGAACTGCAGCCGATACGCCTGCTCGGGGGTCAGCGTCTCCCGCATGCCATACCCCGTCCCCCGCGCGGACTCACGGCTGCACCACGCGGACCACCGGGGGATTGCCACGGAAATCGCGAACGATCTGCAAGGCGTGCGCCTCGTCGCGCGCGGACACCGCCAGCGTCGCTTCCCCGCCGTCCGGCGTTTGCACCACGACGTCGAAGGATTGCAGCTGTGGCGCGGCCGAAGCCGTGACCTCCGGCGCTGGCGCAGCTGGCACGGCGGGCGTGTCCGCGGCTGGCAATGCCGCATCCGGCATCACCGCTGGCACGGCGCTCGCGGCGGTGTCGGGCACCGCTGGCACCGGCACATCTCGCTGCTGCGACGCGGCCGCATCCACTTCCGCCGCCACTTGTGCAGGTGGCGCCTCATCGAAAAACGTCTGGTTGACCCAGTGGATGACCGGTGCCCCGATGGCCACTGCCAAGACGATGCCGAGGAACTCGCGGGAGCTGGAGGTGCCATCGTCGGATGCGGTGGCCTTTGCCTTGGAGGGCTCCGGCTTCTCACGCACCTCCTCGACCCAACGCACCTCGCAGCCGGGGTATTGAAGTTTCAGCAATGCTTCGGCCGACCACTGGTCGTCGCTTTCCACGTAGGCCCGATGCGACGCCCCGCCAGCACTTGGAAAGATCTCGGCCTTGTACTTGGGCATGGGGGTTCCTCACATTTCCGGCGTGCTGTGTTCGATCACCCGGATCGCCTCGTCGGCCCGCCGCTGCGATGCGCGGATTTCCTCGGGCGTTGGCTCGCGGCCCACCGGCGCAGCCGTCGTGGTGGCCTGCGCGGATGGCATCGGCCTCGGGCTGCCCACTGTCACCACGCCCACGGATGGCGGGCTGGCCGGCCGATGCGCCGCATCGCGCAGGCGCGAACTCGCGAACTGGATCGCGGCCAGCAACAGCAAGAAGCCAATGAGCACGAACACCACTTTCGCCAGGATGATCCCCAGCCCGGTGCCGATGGCCTGCGCCACCACCCCGCCACCGCGACGCCCTGCCCGCCCGCGGCCTCCCGCGCCGTGGCGGATGCGGTCCTCGGCGGCGGACAACAGGCGTTCGCCGACGCGGGTGGCGACATGGCGGATCGGCGCCGACACGTCGGGCAACCGCGCCGCTGGCGGCGACACTTCCGGCAACGGCCCGAGCATCGTCCGCAGGTCGTCGCCATCCACCAACTGCAGCTGCGGCTGCTTGGCCGCCGCCTCGATGGCCGCGCGGGTGAACTCGCCGCTGGTGACCAGGACCGCCCCGGTCGCGCGCTCGGTGACCATCAGGCCGATCAGCTGGTGCACCTCGTTGTGCGGCACCTGCTTGGCGTTCCAGTGCTTGCACTGCACCAGCAGGTAGGCCTCGTCCTTGCGCAGCTTCAGGTCGATGCCGCCATCGAAGCGGGCGCGACTGGCGCCGGTGCCGCAGTGCTCCACCCGGTAGCCCTGGCCGGCGTAGTAGGCCGCCAGCATCGATTCCAGGCGATCCCAGCCGACCTGGGTCAGCGCATCGCTGCGGCGGTGGCGGACGTTCTTGAGTCCTTTCATGGGGTCAGGGCGGCGCTACCGCCCTCCTCGCTTGTCGTGTCCGCCCCTACCAGCGCGGGCACTTCTTGTTGCGGGCAATCAGCACGTTGGGCTTGAAGGCGAAGGTCGCGGAGGTTTCGATCTCCACGCTACCCTCGGTCAGCTTCCGGCGCTCCGCCTTGAACGACGATTCCAGATCGCCGAACAGCTTGTTCAAGGTATCCGCCGCAAGGCTCGCGCCGCCGCCCAGGGTGCGGGTCGCGTTGGTGTTGTACTTGAAGTCGGTGATGTAGAACTTCGCGATGGGGATCAGCAGGCCTTCGTACTCGTCCGGGATGTTCGACAGCATCACCGGATACCGCCCCAGGCGGTTGCGCATCTTCGCGTACACCACTTCCTCGCGAACCACCCGGAAGCTCATGCTGGAGCGCGAGAGCCCTTCGGTCAGTGCCTTCAACGACACGGATGCGTCCACCATGCCGCTCTGTTTCAGGTCGGCGGCGAGCTCCGCCGCCAGGCTGCTGCTGACGGTGTAGCTCCCGGTCTGCTTGGCCTCGCGCGATACCAGGGTGATGTCCGATACATCGATCGGCGTGTCGTAGGTCTGCATGCTGACCGGCAGGCCCCGCTTGAGCACTTCGGGCGCGGACAGGATGCAGCGCGGGCGGTCGTACATGTACACGTGGCCCAGCACGGCCGCGTTGTCGGATGCGGCATCCAGCAAGACCGCACTACGGGTCGACGCCAATCGCTTGTACAGCGACTGCATCACGACCTCGGACGCTTGGGTGGGCTGTTGGGCCGCGACCGGCGACACCAGGGCCAGCATGAGCATTCCCAGCATGGCGCAACGCTTCATCTGCATTCCCCTCCAAAAGCCCGTATTACCGGATTCGGTTCTCAGTTTCCGTCACAGGCATCGCATCGCTTGCGATGCTGCGCTCCTCCAGCTACCCCTCGCCTTCCGCACTGGCCGACGGCGCATCGAAGCGTTCCGACTCCATCCGCCGCCTGCGTTCGTCCAGCAACTCCCCGTCGAACTGCCAGTACTCGGAACCGCTGGCGGACGGCGTGCGATAGCCCAGCCCGTGCAAGGCCTGCAAGGCGGCCGCGGAGAGGCTGCACACCTGGCCGTTGTAGATCACCTTGTTCCCGGGAACGACCGTCGCGGTGATGGTCTCGTCGCGCGAGAGGGTCAGCTCCGCGCCCACCGGGATGCCCAGGGCATCCAGGCGGATGCGCGGGCGGCGCGCCTTCTCCTTCTCCAGGGCTTCCTGGTCCTGCGGCTCGGCGATCACGCTGCCCGGGGTCACTTCCTTGTACATGCCGATGCTGATGGCCAGTACCACTTTCTCCGGGTCCACGCGGAAGAACTCCCGGCGCGGGTTGATGCGGTGCTCGGAGAACAACTGGTGGAGGATGCGCTCGATGCGGGTGCAGGAATCCACTTCCGCGGCGAAGTAGCACTCGAACGGCAATGGCACGCCGCTATGGCTGTTCAGCCCGGCCAGCCGCGATTCCACGCTGTCGGTGGTCAGCCCGATCTTGACGATGCCGGGCATGGCTTCATTGGTGAGGACGTAGACGATGTCGGGCATGGGATTCGTTGCGGGTTGGAACGACTGACAAATCAAGGACCGGGGCGGAGGCGCGAACGTCGCTTACCTCCCGTCCCTGCGGTTACAACGGCTTACCGATCTTTGCGCAAGCCACGCAGTTTTGATCCGCACCGTTCGTTTGCGGCGTGCTGGCGGATGGGACCTGACCTTGTGTGCCCGGAAAGATGTAGATCGCGATGGCTTTGCCTTTGCGTTCTGCCGACACGCCGAAAATTGCAGCCGCCACCTTGGCACCCGCTCCAGGCTCGCTGACAGCATCCAGGATCACGCCGTTGGCGCCGAGCTCCCCTGCCTTCTTGCGCATCGACATGAACATCTTCGCTTCATCGGTGAATCCGGAATCGCCTACCGAATTCAACAATGCGATTTCTTCGTATTGACCGGGAACCTGGCTCGCGAATCGGAACAATTTCACGTTCTCGGGGAGCACCGGGGGACGCTGTTCGGATTGAGTTCCCAAGACAGCGGCATTTGTGGTCACGCAACCAGACAACACGGACGCGACGAGCAACGCCAACCACACATGCTTGATGCTTTTCATGGATTTCCCCCAAGAGTCATTAACAAAAATGCATGCTCAGGCACGCTACCGCCCCACCCCATACACCCCGCCCTCGCGGGGTTCGGCGCGGCCCAGCGCCACCAGCATGTCCAGCAGTTGCGGCAGGCGCTTCTTCCATGGGCCGCGGGCGGTGAAGCGCGCGGCAATGTCGTCCACGGACAGCGGCGCGGGGCTGGCGGCCAGCACGTCGGCGACGGCGCGGACCTGCGCCACGGTGTCCTTGGGCCAGGGGATGGGCTTGTCGGGCGTTCCCCTCTCCCGGCGCTGCGCGCCACCCTCTCCCGCAAGGGGAGAGGGGCTGTCGGTGCCGGTGTCCGCGTCGGCGAAGGCATCGCCTTGCTCCGGCGCGGCGTCTGCGGGCGCGTCGGGGCGGGCGTGTTGTGGGTTCTGGAACTCGGGGCGCAGCCAGCGGATGTGGCCGCGGGCTTCTTCGGCGGCACGCTCGGCGTTCAGGGCCACCAGGCGTTCGAGGATGGCCTCGTCGAAGGCGCGCTTGGCATCGTCGCGGGTCTGGCCTTCGGCGGGGGCGTCGTTTCCGTGCAGCCGCTCTTGCGCATCCTGCGCCCGCGGCACTCGGGCATCCATGCCCATCGCAATGCGCAGCAGCGGCAGCAGGTCGGACCAGCCGTAGGCGTCGAGGACGGCGGCGTCCAGGTCGTCGTGCAGTTGCCGCAGCACCGAGACCAGGCCCTGTTCGTGGATCACGCGCTCCTTGGCGGTGAGCGGCTCGCCGCTGCGGAGCTTGTCCAGCACGTTGTACATGCCGGTCAGGGTGAGATCGGGATGGGCGGCCTGCTGGCGTTTGCGGTGGGCGTCGAGGTGTTCGGCCAAGGTGCGGATGCGGCTTGCTTGTTCGGCATTCGCGTCCGGAAACGGAAATGGATCGAAGCAACGTGTTTTGTTGTAGCGAGGATCATTGCCAACGCCGAGCCTTGATCCTGCTGCCAAAGCCCATTTGTGATGCAAGGTACTGGAGAGAATGCCGAGAGCTAGTGCGTCTTCTATTGCGATGCACACAATCGAGTGGTCACAAAGATACGTGCCATCGATAAACTGGAACGGGCGGTGCTTCGACGTTTCCGTTGTAGCGATATAGCGCGACAACCCTTTCAGGGCGGCACGCAATACTGGGCGTTCCCAACCAAAGCGCCACCAGAGATCCTTCAGCACCTTCCGGTTGTTCTGGTCTCGTTCCGGCTTCACGTAGTCGATGACGTGCTGGAAAGCCGCCGAGTTCGCGTTCCGCGCCTCCTCTTGGGTCATGCCGCTGAAGTCGATCAGGTAGCGTTCGCGCCTGTCTTGCAACAAATCGCGGCCACCGAGATACGGTTTGACGACGGCAGTGCCATGAACGCTCAGGCGCCGCGCATCGTCCGGCTCGACGATAAAGCCGGATCCATGCAACGCCACCCCCATGCCGGCGATCTTTTCGCCGGCACGCAAAGGCCCGGCTGCGGCCACGTTCGCGCCCAGCCGAAGGTCCGCATGGATGATTCCGCTTCGCCCTGACAGCGTCACCTCGGTCTCGCCGGACGCAGTTTCGGTTTCTTCCACGACCTCAGCCAGTCGGCCTTTCCCAGCGGCGGCCGACCCAACCGTCATGGCAATGCGTACGGCGGCTCCGTCCGTACTGTCCACCCATGGGTGATCCGGAACCGCAAATACCAAGGTGACAGGGGCTTTCCCCGAGAGAGCGACATTCAGGACTTCCCGGTTGAATGTCTGCTTGAGGCTATTGGTGGTAATCAGCCCGAATCGCTGCAACGCACCCCGGGCGACCAAAGTTGCAGCGTGGTGCCACCAGTACATCACCAGGTCCGCGGACTCGGGCACTTCTGGCCACGTTTTGCGGAGCGCCTCCACATACCCTTCGCCCAACGCCGCTTTCATGCGCTTGGTACCGATAAACGGCGGATTCCCCACCACAAAATCCGCCTGCGGCCACGCGGCCTTGCGCGGGTTCACGTAGCGCTCCAGCGGCTTGCGCGCGGTCTCGTCCGGAATCTTCTCGCCGGTGACCGGCGAAACCTTCATCGTCTCCCCGTCCCAGCGGGTTACCGGCACGCCGGCCGCGTCGGTGACGTATTCCACCCGGTCGTACGCCAGCACCGCGTCGCGGTTCTCGATGTTGCGGAAATCGCGGATCACCGGGACCGGCGGGTTGACGTCGCCGCGGGTGCGGAAGTGCCATTGCAGGTAGCCGATCCACAGCACCACTTCGGCGATGGCGGCGGCGCGCGGGTTGAGCTCGATGCCCAGCAGGTTGTGCGGGTCGACGGTTTCGCCGGCAGCGGCGTCCGCACGCTCGCCGCCCAGGGCCAGGCCGGTCTGGCGGTGGCCCAGGTCGTCCAGCGCGCCCAGCACTTCGCCTTCCAGGCGCTTGAGGTGCTCCAGGGTGACGTAGAGGAAGTTGCCGGAGCCGCAGGCCGGGTCCAGCACGCGGACGGTGCACAGGCGATGGTGGAAACGCAGCAGTTCGGCCACGGCCTCGTCCTGCTTGCCTTCCGCCACCAGGGTGAACGCCGCGGCCTGGGCATCGCTCCATTCGGCGCGCAGCGGCTCGATCACGGTGGGCAGGACCAGCCGCTCCACGTAGGCGCGCGGCGTGTAGTGCGCGCCCAGCTTGTGCCGGTCCTGCGGGCTGAGCGCGCGCTCCAGCAGGGTGCCGAAGATGGCCGGCTCCACGTGCTTCCAGTCGGCGCGGGCGGCCTCGATCAGCAGGTCCACCTGCGCGGTGTCCAGCGGCAGGGTGTCGGGTTGCTTGAACAGCTTGCCGTTGAAGCGCAGCACGTCTTCCGCCAGCACCGCGGAAAAGCCGCCGCCGTCCATGTCCTGCCACAACTGGGCCAGCATGCGCATGGCCACGTCGGGGCGCTCGCGGTGGGTGGCCAGCAGGGTGCGGAAGCTGTCGGCCGGCAGCAGGCGCACGTCTTCCGCAAACATTGTGAACAGGCAACGCATCAGGAACTGCGCCACCGCTTCCGGGGCGTGGCCGGCCTGTTCCAGCGACTTGGCCAGTTCGGCCAGGCGGGCGGCGATCTGGCGGGTGACGCGGGCGGATTCGCGGCTGGGGTCCAGCGCCAGCGGGTCCAGCCAGATGCTGCGCAGGCGCTGGCGGACCGCGGGGTCGCGCAGGTCGTCCAGGGCGATGCGGTGGCTGCGCGGATCGGGGAACGGGACGTAGTTGCCGCCGCTGCGGCTGAACTCGGAAAACACCTCGATCCGGTGGCCCACGTCCACCACCAGCAGGAACGGCGGGCGGCCCTCCGCGGCCGGCAGGGCGCGGGCGTAGGCCTGGGCCTGCGAATGCGCGCGCAGCATGGTTTCGTCGAAGCCGCGGGTATGCGCGCCGGCCTTGATCTTCTTGCTTTCCAGCACGAAGGCGCCGCGCCGGTACAGGTCCACGCGGCCGGGGCTGGTGCTGCCGTCGGCATGCTGGAAGGTCAGCGGGCGCTCGAACATGTAGTCCTGTTCGGGCGTGGGATGCGGGCGGTCCACGCCCAGCAGCTCGCACAGGTCGATCAGGAAGCTCTGCGAGGTGGACAGCTCGCTGGCCGCCACCCCTTTCCATTTGTCGATGAAGGCCTGCGCGGCCGCCACGTCCGTGTCCGTCATGTCCCCTCCCCCCTCGGAGGCTAACGCACGGGGCCGGATGGCGCATCCGCGTTGCGCCACCGTGTGACAAATTCCCGCATCGGCGCGCTCACAGCACCACGGCGACCAGCGCGACCAGGAACAGCAGGCCCACGCCGAGCCCCAGCAGCAGGAGGCCGGCATAGGCGATGCCCAGGACCACGGACAGGCATCCGGGCGCGTCGTCCAGAACCGGTGCGCCGCAGGCGGGACAGGCGGTGGCCAGCGTGGAGACCGGGCGTTCGCAGGACAGGCAGGGCACCAGCGACATGCAGCCCTCGGTGGCGTGGATGGGGTTGCAAGTGGAACGCACGCCCATCGCAGCGGCTGCGACGCACGCGGGGGCTGCGTGCATGCCGCTGGTTGCGGCGTGCACGGCACGTTTCCGGGCGTGCACGGCACTTCGAGTGAGGTGCATGCCACTTTTTGGCCCGTGCACGGCACTTTTTCGGGCATGCACGGCACTTCGAGCGAGGTGCATGCGGCAGGCGGCGGGCGTGGATGGCGCTTGCGGTGAGGTGCACGCCACTTTTTGGGGCGTGCACGGCATTTGAAGCGAGGCGCATGCGGCTTTTTGGCCCGTGCACGGCACTGGAAGCGAGGTGCATGCCGCTTGTTGGGGCGTGGATGACGCTTGGGATCGGGGCATGCGCCATGGCGGGGCAACCCCTCCCCAACCCTCCCCTGCTGCGCAAGGGAGGGGGAAGAGCGGCCGTGGCGCACCGGCGAAAAATCCACTCCGACACCATTTCCACGGCCCCTTACGATCCGGGGCATGCGCCATGGCGGGGCAATCCCTCCCCAACCCTCCCCTGCTGCGCAAGGGAGGGGGAAGAGCGGCGTGCCATTTCCCCTTGCGAAAAATCCACTCCGATACCCTTTTCCCGGCCCTCACCCACGCCTGCGGCGCGACCTCTCCCGCAAGCGTGATGCTCGCTCTCCCGTTTGAGGAAGCGGTGAACAGTGGCGTCGACGATACCCCCATGCCCCACCAAGTCGCCGATCGTCAGGCGGCGCTAGGGGCCACGCTTCCGCACCGCACCCACTGGCAACGCATCAAGGCGGCGGATGGCCTGGGTGTCGAACAGGCCGGGATCGGCCAGGTAATCCAGGAACATGTCGGTGGCGTCCTCGCCCCAGAACACGTGGCCGCCCGCGACCAGGCTGGGGACACCGAACACGCCATCGGCAATGGCACGGGTGGCATTCGCCAGCAGCGCCGCCTTGGCGGCGGGATCGGCCAGCGCGGCAGCGGGATCGTCGATGCCGAGCCGATGCGCGAGGCAGGACACGTCGCCGGGATCGACCAGGCCGCGGCCTTCGCGCCAGACGAAGTCGAAGGCGTGGTCGATGGCTTGCGCGGTGTTGCCGGCGACGCAGCACAGGCGCAGTGCCGGCAACGGATTGAAGGGATGCGCGGGCGGGAAACGCAGCGGGATGCCGGCGCGTGCCGCGCGCCACTGCAGGTGGCGATACGTGAAGCGGCGTTTCTCCGCGAATTCCGCCGGGCCGCAGTGGCCGTAGTGCTGCAGCAAGGCGGCGAACAACACCGGGCGGAAGGTCCAGGCGATGCCGTGCATCGGCTTCAACCGTTGCCATTGCAGGTAGGCGAAGGGCGAAACGACATCGAAGTACCAGGTCACCGCGGCCATGGGCGGCCTCAGTCCAGCACCAGCAGGCAGGAGGCGGCGGTCAGCACCGCCATCGCCCGGCCCAGCAGGCGCGCGCGGCGCGGATCCGTGAGTTGCCGGCGCAACGCGCTGCCGAAGGCGCTCCACAACAGCCCCGACGAGAGGCCGCACAGTGCGAACACCGCGACCAGCAGCGCGACCGAAGGCCAATAGCCGGCGCCGGGCGATGCGTACGCCCCTACCGCGCTCACGGTCATCATCCAGGCCTTGGGATTGATCGCCTGGAACGCGCAACCGGCGAGGAACCCCAGTGGCGCGGGCACGGGCGCCGCATCACTGCCTGCGGAGGCACGCCACAGCCGGCTGGCCAGCCACAGCAGGTAGGCCACGCCGGCGACCTTCAAGCCCAGGTGCAATGCAGGCAGGCGCACCAGCACCGCGCCCAGTCCGGCGGCCACCAGCACCAGCAGGACCAGCAAGCCGCACAGGAAGCCGGCCATCATCGGCAGCGTGCGGCGGATGCCATGGGCCATGCCCGATGCCGCCAGCATCGTGTTGTTCGGCCCGGGGGTCACCGTGGCCACGCAGGCGAAGGCCGCGGTCGCCACCAGCATGCGCGTGTCCAATCGGCGTCCCCCTCTCCACGCCAGTCCGCCTGGCCCGGTCATTGCAGGGCACGCGGCAGCCAACGCCCAGCGCCGCAGGCGACGCGCTTCGGGCGAATCCGGACAACCGCGGCGTGCGGGCTCAGCGCCCGCCGCTGACGTCGAGCAGCGCGCCGGTGGTGTAGGCGGCAGCGGGCGAGAGCAGCCAGAGGATGGCCTCGGCCACTTCCCCGGGGGTGCCGCCGCGGCCCAGCGGCAGGCTGGCCTTGAGCCGTTCCAGGCGGCTCGGTTCGCCGCCGCTGGCGTGGATGTCGGTGTCGATGAAACCGGGGCGCACCGCGTTGACCCGGATGCCCTCGGCGGCGACTTCCTTGGCCAGGCCCAGGGTGAAACTGTCGATGGCGCCCTTGGACGCGGCGTAGTCCACGTATTCGCCGGGCGACCCCAGCCGCGACGCCGCCGACGACACGTTGACGATCGCACCGCCAGCGCCGCCCGCCGAACGCGCCATCCGCCGCACCGCCTCGCGAGCGCACAGCAGGCTGCCGACGACATTGGTCTCCAGCACCGCGCGGATGCGCGCCATGTCCATGCAGGCCAGCGTGGATTGCCGGCCCAGGATGCCGGCGTTGTTGACCAGCCCGGTGATGTCGCCAAGCGCGGCGGTGCAGCGCTCGAACATCGCCTGCACCGCGGCCTCGTCGGCGACGTCGGCTTGCAGCGCCAGCGCGTGGCCGCCGGCGGCTTGGATCCGCGCGACAAGCGCCTGCGCGGCGTCGGCATCGTGGCGGTAGTTCACGCACACCCGCCAACCGCGCGTCGCCGCCATCCGCGCGGTGGCCGCGCCGATGCCGCGGCTGCCGCCGGTCACGAGCAACACGCCCGGGCTTGCCTCGTTCATGGGGTCGTCTCCGTGTGCCGGGTCATGGCGCGCCGACGCTGGCCGAACTGCGGAACTGGCGCGGGGTCGCGCCCCCGATCTTGCGCATCAGCCGCCGCAACGCGGTGGCGTCCTGGTAGCCCACCGCCGCGGCGATCTGGTCGATGCTCATGCGGCTGTTCTGCAACAGGCTGCGCGCGCGGTGCAGGCGGATGCTCTGGATCATGTCGCTGGTGCCCATGCCGGTGGCGCGGCGCACATGCCGGCCCAGGGTCCGTTCGGAGACGCACAACTCGCTGGCCAGCGCCGGCACCGAAGGCACGTCGGGCAAGGCGGTCTCCACCCGGCGCGTGAGCCGGGTGACCAGCGCATCGCCACTGGCGAGCATCGCCGGCACCACGAACTGCGCCTGCTCCGCGCGTTCCTGCAGCAGCAGCACGCGCGACACGCCGTCGGCGACCTTGGCACCGAAGCGGCGTCGCAGCAGGTAGAGCATCACGTCGGACTGCGCGAACGCGGCGCCTGCGGTGATCACCGGGCCATCGACGCAGAGGATGCGGTTGGCATCCACGGTGGTGTCCGGCGCGAGCCGCGAGAGCGCCGGGGCCAGCCACCAGGTGGTGGTGGCCTGGCGCCCGGCGAGCACGCCCGCGGCCTGCAGCAGGAACACCGCGGAACACGATGCCGCCACTTCGCCACCGCCGGCCACGTGCGCGGCGATGGCGCGGATCGCCTGCTGGCAATCGTCCTCGGCGAGGCGCGCGGCCAGCTGCCGCGCGTCGACCACCCAGATGCCGGGCACCAGCAGGATCGAGGCGCTGCCCCTGCGGCGCCGCGGCAGCTTGCGCGTCTCGATGCCGATGCCGCCCTGCAACTCCACGCGTCCGCCACCTGGCGAATGGAACCCCCACGTGGGCACCGACTCGCCCTGGCGTTCGGCGAACACCGCGGCCGCCGCGAGGATGTCGCGGGTCATCGACACGCCGCTGGGATTGGTGCCGCGGACGACCAGGACCTCGAAATCCTTCATGTCCGTTTCCGCTCGGAAGATGTCGCATTGGACACTACGCCGCGGGCGCTGTCGAGGCTGTAATGCACCGGCCACCTGCCCTGCCCGATGCGAGGACCCTGCATGCACACGCCCGACGATCCGCTGGACGACTTCCATGCGCGGTCGGTGTCGCTACTCGGCACGACCCGCAGCGTCCACGTCTCCGGCAGCGGCCCGGCGGTGATCGTGATCGCGGAGATGCCGGGCATCAGCCCGCATGTCGCGCGCTTCGCACGGTGGGTGCGGCATGCCGGCTTCCGCGTGTACCTGCCTTCGCTGTTCGGGGTGGATGGCGCCTACCCCACCGCTGACGCCGGCTTGCAGGTGCTGCGGCGCGCGTGCATGAGCGCGGAATTCCATGCGCTGGCCGGGCAGGGCGCCAGCCCGGTGACGGCGTGGCTGCGTGCGCTGGCGCGGCAGGCGATGGCCGAGTGCGGCGGTCCCGGGGTCGGCGCGATCGGCATGTGCTTCACCGGCAACTTCGCGCTGTCGATGATGCTGGAACCGGCGATGCTCGCGCCGGTGCTGGCGCAGCCCTCGCTGCCGCTGGACGACCCGGCCCGGGTGGAAAGTGATGCCGACGAACTCTTCGCGGTGCGTGCGCGGCTGGAACGCGACGACCTCACCGTGCTGGCGTACAGATTCGAGGGCGACCGCCACTGCAGCACCGCGCGCTTCGCCGCGTACCAGGCCGCGCTGGGCCCGCGCTTCGTGGGCCGGGTGCTGCCCGATGCCGCGGCGCATCCGTCGCCACCGCCGTTCTTCCGCGACGTGGTGGGCGGGCCGCATAGCGTGTTCACCGCGCACCTGGTGGACGCCGAGGGCGAACCCACGCTGCGTGCGCGCGACGAGGTGCTCGCGTTCCTGCGCCAGCGCCTGCTGCCCGGCCACGGCGTGGTCGCGGAGGGCTTGCTGTGAAGGTCGCCTTCCTTGGCGTGGGCCACATGGGCGAGCCGATGGCCCGCAACCTGCTGCGTGCCGGCTTCGAGGTCACGGTGTGGAACCGCACGCCGGCGAAGTGCGCGCCGCTGGTCGCTGCCGGTGCGCGCCAGGCCGACGGCGTGGACGACGCGCTGGCCGGCTGCGATGTCGCGATGCTGATGTTGCTCGACCAGGCCGCGGTGGATGCCACCCTCGGGCGGCATGGCGAGGCCTTCGCCGCGCGCGTGCGCGGGCGGACGCTGGTCCACCTCGGCACCACCTCGCCCGCGTATTCGCAGGCGCTCGAACACGACGTGCGGGTGGCAGGCGGCACCTATGTCGAAGCGCCGGTGTCGGGGTCGCGCGGGCCGGCGATCGAGGGACGGCTGGTCGGCATGGTCGCCGGCGACGACGTGGCGGTCGCCCGGGTGCGCCCGTTGCTCGATGCCTTGTGCGCGCGGGTGCTCGCCTGCGGCGCGGTGCCCGGCGCACTGCGCATGAAGCTGGCTGCCAACCACGTGCTGATCGGCCTGGTCGCGGTGCTGGCCGAAGCCACCGATGCCGCCCGCGCGGTCGGGCTGGACTTGCGCCTGTTGCAGGACGTGATCGCCGCGGGGCCAATGGACAGCGCGGTCTCGCGCGACAAGCTGGCGATGCTGGTGGCGGGGCTGTTTCCCGCGCACGCGGCGATCCGCGACGTCAGCACCATCGCCACCCTGGTGGTCGAGCACTGCATCGAGGCGGGCCGCGACGCGCCATTGATCCGCGAGACCGCCAGCCGCTATCGCACGGCATTGGCGGCCGGCTTCGGCGACGCCGACATGGCCGCCGTGGTGCATGCCTTCGCCGCAGGGACCGACGCCACCGTCGATGCGACCGAGGGGGCATTCCCCGTGGCTTGCGTGGCCGCAGGCATTCCCTCGCGCGCGCGGCGCAGCCTGTATCCACCCCCGTTCGACGCGCGCGTCGCCGGCCGCGACAAGAAGGCGCTCGGCGACGTATTCGGCCTGCGCCGGTTCGGGGTCAACCTCACCCGGCTGGCGCCCGGCGCGCAATCGGCATTGCGCCACGCGCATGCACGACAGGACGAGTTCGTGTTCGTGCTCGAGGGCACGCCGGTCCTGCGCACCGATGCCGGCGAAACCGCGTTGGCGCCGGGCATGTGCGCGGGCTTCCGCGCAGGCAGCGGCGATGCGCACCACCTGGTCAACCGCGGCGATGTTGACGCGGTGTACCTGGAGATCGGCGATCGCACGCCCGGCGATCGCGTGCAGTACCCCGACGACGACCTGGTCGCGCATGCCGATGGCAACGGCTGGCGCTTCCACCACAAGGACGGCCGGCCATACCCCACGACCCCTGCGCCCGCCGCCGGACTCACGCCATCCACGCAAGGACACCGCACATGACGCCCTCCCCGCTCCCCCTGCGCGCGGCCTGCACGGCGCTGTCCTGGTGTGCGTTGCTGCTGTCGCCTGGCGTGGTCGCCGCGCCGACGGACCTGGTGCCGGTCGAGCAGGTCGGCGCTGCCTATGCACGGCCGCAGCAGCGCATCGATGTCGGCGGCGGGCGCCGGATCAACCTGCATTGCATGGGCAGCGGACATCCCACCGTGGTCTTCGAATCCGGGTTGAGCGACTGGTCCAACACCTGGGCGTTGATCCAGCCCGCCGTCGCGCGCGCCACCCGCGCCTGCAGCTACGACCGTGCGGGCATGGGCTACAGCGACCCGGTCGACACCACACGGACGCCCGCCGCCGTGGTGGAGGATCTGGCGACCCTGCTCGACCGGGCCGGCATCGACGAGCCCGTGGTACTGGTCGGGCATTCGCTCGGCGGCTTCTACGCCAAGTTGTTCGCGGCCACGCATCCCGGCCGCGTGGCCGGGATGGTGTTGGTCGATCCGTCCGAAGAACGCCTGGGGGAACGCGTGGGACCGGCCCTTGCGGCGCGCTTCGGGCAGCCCCTCGTGGACACCTGGCAGACCGAGAACGATGCCGGCATCGCGGCCCTGATCGCGCGCTTCCGCGATTGCGCCCGCGACGCCCGGGTGCAACCGCTCGCCGAGCCGCGCTACCGCGCCTGCACGGATCCGGTGCGTACTGCGCTGGGTGCCGGGATCCTCGCCGAGCGTCGTCGCCTGCAGGCCGGAGCGAGCTACCAGGACACGCAGTGGCGCGAGTTGGCGGACAGCCTGTATGGCCGGCACCCCGAGGCCGATGCGCGCTATGCCCGGCTGTTCGCCGGCAAGGCCCCGCTTGGCGCGTTGCCGCTGCTGGTCCTCACCCACGGCCTGTGGGACATGTCCGAGCCGACCAGCGAACTCGATTTCCACGCATGGCGGCAGGCGCATGCGCTGACCGCCGCGCTGTCCACCCGCGGCGAGCAACGGATCGTCCCGTATTCGCGGCACAACCTGCAGGTCGAGAACCCGGGCGACGTGGTGGACGCGATCACGCAGGTGCTCGCCCAGGTGCGCGCGCAACGCTGAGGCCCGCGCCTTCCCGCCATTCCTCCCCCAGGAGTCGTCCGATGCATCCTCGACGTCACGTGCCGCTTGTGCCGCAGCTGTTGCTTGCGCTCGCTTGCCTCTCTCCGCCCGCGATGGCGAGCGCGCATGGCTTCACCCTGCTGGGTCCGGTCGCGATGGCAGGCGATCGCCTGCCGCAGGCGCAGGTCGCCGATGCCTTCGGTTGCCACGGCGGCAACCGTTCGCCGGCCCTGCGCTGGTTGCGGGTGCCGCCCGGCGCGCGCAGCTTCGCGGTGACCGCGTTCGACATGGATGCCCCGACCGGATCGGGATGGTGGCACTGGATCGCCTACGACCTGCCCGCCGGCACCACCCGACTCCCGGCCGGGGCGGGCACTGCGGATGGCGCTGGCCTGCCCGCGGGCGCCCGGCAGGCGCGCAACGACTTCGGCGCGCCCGGTTATGGCGGTGCCTGCCCGCCTGCGGGCGATGCGCCGCATCGTTACGTCTTCACCGTGCATGCGCTGGATGTCGACGCATTGGAGATTCCGGCGGACGCGACCCCGGCGATGGTCCGCTTCCTGATCCACCGGCATGCGATCGCGCAGGCCTCGGTCACCGCGCGCTACGCCCGATGACGATGCCCGATGCCGAGGTGCCCTGGACCGGCGGTTGCCTGTGCGGCGGGGTGCGCTGGCGCAGCACGGCGCCGCCGGTGTTCCAGTTCAACTGCCACTGCATCGACTGCCGGAAGTCCACCGGCGCAGCAATGCTTCCGCTGATGTTCTTCCCCGCGCAGGCACTGCGCATCGACGGGCCGCTGGTGTCGTTCGCCTCGCGCGGGGGCAGCGGCGGCCGCATCCGCCGCGATTTCTGCGGTCGTTGCGGGGCGCAGGTCACCGCGCATGTCGACATGGTGCCGGCGCTGCAGTCGATCCGCGCCGGCACCCTCGACGACATCAGCCGCTACGTGCCGAAGGCCAATGCCTTCCTGGCGCATGCCCCAGGCTGGATGCCGATCGATGCATCGCTGCCGGGCTTCCCCGGCCTGCCGCGTCCGCGCGACGCGGAGCGCATGCCGGAACGCTGATGCGCCGCCCCCTCACACGCCCGGCGGCGTCCAGCTGGCGTTGAGCAGCTTCCAGTCGCCATCCTGCAGGCGCCAACCGGTCTGCACCTGGTAGACCTGCCCCTGCTCCGGCAGCAGCCCGCCGGAGCTGCCGGTGGCGAGCACACTGAAGCGGGCGATGGCCTCCCGCTCCCCGCGCAGTTCCACCGTCACCGGGCCGAATCGCGCGCCGATCTCGCGATGGCGCAGGAACACGCCGGCCGCGAGTTGCTTCGCGCCGCGCCGGTCCATGCCCTCGTTGCCGATGAAGTCCTCGGCCAGGAGGTCCTCCACCGCGCCGGCGTCGCGGGCATCGATGGCCTGTTGCAACGCATCCACTTGCGCACGCACGGCCTGTTCCGGATCGCTGCGCGAACAGGCGGACACCACCAGCAACAGGCCCATGCAGGCCAGCCTGCCGATCCCCTGGAACCCGCGGAATTGCTGCATTGCGGCATGCCTCGACGACGCGGCGGATCGCCTTGTCAGCCATTGGAGCCTATGCTCAAATCGGGTGCAATCCATACGCCGCCGCATTCGCGCGGCGCCACGCACGCAGGGGAAATGCGCATGAGTTCCGAACGTCCTTGGTTGGCCCACTACCCCGCCGGCGTGCCTGCCGAGATCGACCTCAACGAGTTCTCCGCCATCCCCGACGTGTTCGAGGCCGCGCTGGCGAAGTTCGCCGGCAAGACCGCGTTCTCGAACATGGGCAAGTCGATCACCTACAGCGACCTGGACCGGATGAGCCGCGACTTCGCCGGCTACCTGCTGGGCGAGCTCAAGCTCAAGAAGGGCGATCGCGTCGCGATCATGATGCCCAACTGCCTGCAGTACCCGATCGCGATCCTGGGCGTGCTGCGCGCGGGCCTGACCGTGGTCAACACCAACCCGATGTACACCGCCCGCGAGCTCAAGCACCAGCTGGCGGACTCCGGCGCCAGCGTGCTGCTGGTGATGGACAACTTCGGCAACGTGGCGCAGGACGTGCTGGCGCAGATGCCGGGCGTGCGCGCGATCACCACCGGCCTGGGCGACCTGCTGGGCTTCCCGAAGGGGGCGATCGTCAACTTCGTGCTGAAGCACGTGAAGAAGATGGTGCCCGACTACGACATCCCGGGCGCGGTGCGCTTCCGCGACACCCTCACCCTCGGCCGCATGCACACGCTGCCGAAGGTCGCCATCGGCCCCGAGGACCTGGCCTTCCTGCAATACACCGGCGGCACCACCGGCGTGTCCAAGGGCGCGATGCTGACCCACCGCAACCTGATCGCCAACATGCAGCAGGCCGCGGCCTGGGTGGGCGGCAACGCGAAGATGGGCGAGGAAGTCATCGTCACCGCGCTGCCGCTGTACCACATCTTCGCGCTCACCGCGAACTGCCTGGTGTTCATGAAGTTCGGCGCGCACAACCACCTGATCACCAACCCACGCGACATGCCGGGCTTCGTGAAGGAACTGAAGTCGGTGCCGTTCACCGCGATCACCGGCGTCAACACGCTGTTCAACGGCCTGCTCAACACCCCAGGCTTCGACCAGGTCGACTTCTCCAGGCTGCACCTCACCCTCGGCGGCGGCATGGCGGTGCAACGCGCCGTGGCCGACAAGTGGAAGCAGGTCACCGGCTGCACCCTGGCCGAGGCCTACGGCCTGACCGAGACCTCGCCCGCGGTCTGCATCAATCCGCTGGACCTGCGCGAGTACAACGGCTCGATCGGCCTGCCGGTGCCGTCCACCGAGGTCTGCATCAAGGACGACGACGGCCACCTGGTCGCGGGCGGCGAGGTCGGCGAGCTGTGCGTGCGCGGCCCGCAGGTGATGCGCGGCTACTGGCAGCGCCCGGAGGAGACCGCCAAGGTCATCGATGCCGATGGCTGGCTGCACACCGGCGACATGGCGCGGGTCGATGCGCAGGGCTACTTCTACATCGTCGACCGCAAGAAGGACATGATCCTGGTGTCGGGCTTCAACGTGTACCCGAACGAGGTCGAGGACGTGATCGCGATGATGCCGGGCGTGCTCGAAGTAGCCGCGATCGGCGTGCCCGACGACAAGTCCGGCGAGGCGGTGAAGGTGTTCGTGGTCAAGAAGGACCCGGCGCTGTCCGCCGATGCGATCAAGGCCTTCTGCCGCGAGAACATGACCGGCTACAAGCAACCCAAGCACGTCGAGTTCCGCGACGAACTGCCGAAGAGCAACGTCGGCAAGATCCTGCGCAAGGAATTGCGGGACCCGCCCAAGGCGGCGTGATCGCGGCGTGAGGGCCGCGTGACCCAGGGCGCCGGGCGCGGGACGGACCGCTCCCGGCGCCTTGCGCTTTGGGCGTTTTGGGCGCATACAGGCCCGCACGGGTCCTTGTCCCCTGTCCTATGACCGCCGGCAGGCCCGGGCCGGCGGCTATCGCCCGGAGCGCTGCCATGGTCACCATCGAGAAACTGTCCCCCGTCCCCCGCTATACCACCCTGCGTGTCACCGAGAACGCGGACGCCAGCGTGCACTGGTGTCACATGCACGCCGACCTGGCGCGTGCGCCCGGGCGTGCCTGCTTCAAGCCGGCGCTGGTCAACGAAATCCTGCAGTACCAGTGGAGCCTGGCCGACCGCCTGCGCCGCGAACGCAGCAACGGCGACGACCCCCTGCGCCACGTGGTGCTGGCCTCCGACTGCGATGCCTTCAACCTGGGCGGCGACCTCGAATACTTCTGCGATGCGATCCGCCGCCAGGACCGCCACGCGCTGCTGACCTACGCGCGCCAGTGCGTGCGCGGCGTGCATGCCTTCCACACCGGGCTGGATGCCGGCGCGCACAGCATCGCGCTGGTCCAGGGCGACGCGCTGGGCGGCGGCTTCGAGGCCGCGCTGAGCTGCCATACCATCGTGGCCGAGGAAGGCGTTGGCATGGGCCTGCCCGAAGTGCTGTTCGACCTGTTCCCGGGCATGGGCGCCTACTCCTTCCTGTGCAAGCGCATCCCGCCGCACCAGGCCGAGAAGATGATGCTCAGCGGCGACGTCTATGCCAGCGAAGACCTCTACAAGATGGGCCTGGTGGACGTACTCGCGCCGCGCGGCCAGGGCCAGCAGGCGGTGGACGAGGTGATCCGCGCCAACCGCCGCATTCCGCATGCACGCGCGGCCATGCACCGCGTGCGCGCGATGTCGCAGCCGGTGACCCTCGAGGAGATGATGGGCATCACCGAGGTCTGGGTGGACACCGCGATGCAGCTGGGCGAGAAGCCGCTGCGCACGATGGAACGCCTGGTGCGCGCGCAGTACAAGCGCCACGCCGAGCCGAACGCCGCGACCGCCTGATCGCGGCTCAGTTGCGCTCCTCGCGCGCGGGCTGCCAGCGGCCGCGCGCCGCGAGCGCCTGCTCGCCGGCGCGCAGGCGCTCGGCCAGCGTATCCGCGTGGCGGGCCCAGTCCCGCCCGAGTTCCAGCCCGGTCATCTTCATCAGCATGCCGCTGTGCGCGGCCAGCTGGACCAGGCCCATGTTGCCGGCGATGCCCTTGAGCGCATGCGCCTGCTCGCGCAGTTGCTCCCAGTCGGACGCGCCTGCCGCGATCCGCAGCCGCTGGACCGCGACCCGTGCATCGGCCACGCATTGGCCGACGAACTCGGCTTCGAACTCGGCCCCCATGCCCAGCGAGGCGAATTCGTCCAGCACCGCGGGATCCAGGATCTCGCTGGTGGGCGGGATGGCGGCATGCGCGCGCGCATCCTCCACCATCGGCAAGGTGCTGGTGCCGGCGGCGATGTCGGCGATGACGTCGAGCAGGCGCGCCACCACGAACGGCTTGGTGAGGAAGGCACGCGCGCCGGCGGTGGTGCAGGCCTGGACCGCCTCGGGCGTGGCATCGGCGCTGAGCACCACCACCGGGGTGCGGCGCGGGCTGCCTGCCTCCATCACCCGCAACTGCCGGATCAGGTCGACGCCGCTGAGCCCGGGCATGTGCAGGTCGACCAGCGCCAGGTCGAACTCGCTGGCGGCCAGCGCATCGAGCGCGGCCTCGCCGTCGTCGGCGACGAACACGCGGTGCCCGGCCTTCTGCAGCACGCCCTGCAACACCATCCGGTTGGCCGCGTGATCGTCGGCGACCAGGGTGCGCAACGGGCGGACCCGTGCGCGATGGCGCAGGAACGGATCGCTGAAGGCGATGACATTGCGCGCGGCCTCGCTTGGCGGCATCGGCTCGAGGCGGGACACGCCCTGCTCCGCGGGCACGCTGGCCGAGACCTCGGCGGCCACGAGCTCGAACGGCAGCTCCACCCAGAACCGGCTGCCCGCGTGTTCCCGGCTTTCGAATCCGATCGAGCCGCCCATCGCCTCGGTCAGGCCCTTGGCGATAGTCGTCCCCAGGCCGCTGCCGGCGTGCTTGCGCGACAGGCTGTTGTCGGCCTGCTCGAAGGCCTCGAACAACTTCGCCCGCGCCGAGGCCGGGATGCCGACGCCGGTATCGGTCACGGTGAAGCGCAACCGCTGGCTGCCCCCTTGCGGGCTGCCGTTGGCGGCGATCTCCAGCCGCACTTCGCCGGTCGGGGTGAACTTGATCGCATTGCTCAGCAGGTTCACCAGCACCTGCCGCAAATGGCCGGCGTCGCCGCGCAGCCGGTCCGGGACCGCGGCATCGACCTCGACCACGTAGTCGAGCTGCTTGGCCCGCGCCTGCGGGCGCATCACCAGGTCGATCTCGGCCAGCAGGTCGCGCAGCGCGAATGCCTCCTGCTTGAGCTTGAGCTTGCCGGCCTCGATCGCGGAGATGTCCAGCACGTCCTCGACCAGCGACAGCAGCGAACGCGATGCCGCCTGCAGGGTCTCGACGTAACCGCGCTGTTCGGGATCCAGGCGCGTGCTGGCGAGGAGCTCCGACATGCCGGACAGGCCGTTGAGCGGCGTGCGGAATTCGTGGCTCATGTTGGCGAGGAACCGGCTCTTGGCCAGGTTCGCGCGGCGTGCGTCCTCGATCGCGTGGGTCAAGGCCTTCAGCAGCGAGGCGAAGTACAACGGCACCGCGATGAGGCCCAGCAGCAGGCCCCAGGACAGGTAGGGGTTCTGCAGCCAGTACGGCGTGGTCCGCATCATCAGCGCGAACGACAGCGCCGCCAACAAGGTGCCGCTATACAGGTAGCGCGGCCCGTAGCGCATGCCGTTGCCGATGGTCACCCAGAGGTAAACCGCGTACAGCGGCGAGGCGGATTCGCCCTGCAGGTACATCACCCCGCCCATGGCGCTGTAATCGAGCAGCATGCCGATCCAGCGACGGACGTCGGACGGTGCCGGCGATGCCAGGATCGCGCCCAGCAGGCCGAGCGCGCCCGCCAACTCGCCGATCAGGATCAGCCAGGTCGCGAACAGCGCCGGGTTGCGGTTGCCGTCGCTGACCTCCCACCCGAGGTAGGCCGAGAACAGCGCGGTGATCGCGATGCGGACGAAGACCTGCGCGTGTTCGCTGTCCGCGCGGCCGCGCAGGCGCGAACGAAGCCAATGCAGCCCCCGCATCACCGGCTCAACGCCACTCGGGGTGCGCGGCCACGTGCGAGTAGCGGTCGCAGATGTCGTAGACGCGAGGCAGGTTGTCCATCAGCGCGGCCACGCAGCGCGGGTCCAGCATCCGCCCGCTCTGCTCGCCGATGTATTCGACCGCGCGACCGATGCTCCAGGCTTCCTTGTACGGACGCGGCGAGATCAACGCATCGAAGATGTCGGCAACGGTGACGATCCGCGCCTCCAGCGGGATGTCCTCGCCGGCCAGGCCATCCGGGTAACCCAGGCCGTCGTAGCGTTCATGGTGGCGCAGCGCGATCTGCGCGCCGACCTGGATGAAGCGGTTCTGGCTGTCCTGCAGCAGCTGGTAGCCGATCCGCGGGTGCTGCTTCATCCGTTCGCGTTCCTGCTCGTCCAGCGGGCCGGGCTTCATCAGCAACGAGTCGGGGATGGCGATCTTGCCGATGTCGTGGAGCGGCGCGGCCAGTTCGATGGTGCGGACCTGGTCCTCGGGCAGGCCCATCGCCTCGGCGATGAGGCCGGCGATGTGCGACATGCGCTCGAGGTAGGCGCTGGTGCCGGCGTCGCGGAACTCGATCGCGCGGGCCAGCCGCGACAGGGTCTCGCGCTCGCGCTCCTCGACCTCGTGCATGCTGGCCAGCAGGCGTTGCTCCAGCGACAGCGCCCGCTGCTTGACCGACTCCGACTGCTGGCGCAGCTGCAGCAGGTTGCGGCAACGCGCGCGCAGTTCGCGCGGGCGGATCGGCTTGACCAGGAAATCGATGACGCCGGCATCCAGCGCGGCCTGCCGCACCGGCTCGTCGCCGACGACGGTGACCAGTACGATCGGCACGTCCCGGTTGCGCAACGGCTGGCGGAAGGCCTTGGCGAGCTCCAGCCCGTCCATGCCCGGCATCCGGTAATCGAGCAGCAGCAGGTCGGGCCGGTTGTCGTTGCACCAATCCAGCGCGACGCCCGGGTCGCCGAAGTCGTGCACGTCCAGTTGCGGTCCGATGTCCTGCACGATGTGCCGCAGCATCGTGCGCGCGGATGCCTGGTCGTCGACGATCACGATATCCATGCGTCGTTCCCCCTGTCCGACCCTCTGAGCAGGCCACCTGTCGGGGCATCCTGTGCGCAAAGCGCCATCATGGCAAGTACCGTTGGCATGGCGAGCGTCGCATGCCGCACGTCGTGCCGTTCATCCCCGGAACGCAGGCCAGCGCAAGAAGAGGCCACCCGCCTCAGCCCGCGTGCGCGGGCCGCATGTACGGGAATAGCAAGACGTCGCGGATCGACGACGACCCGGTCAGCAGCATCACCAACCGGTCGATGCCGACGCCGAGCCCGCCGGTCGGCGGCAGCCCGACCTCGAGCGCGCGGATGTAGTCGGCGTCGTAGTGCATGGCCTCGTCGTCGCCGCCCTCCTTCGCCTCGACCTGGGCGCGGAAGCGCGCGGCCTGGTCCTCGGGGTCGTTGAGCTCGGAGAAGCCGTTGGCCAGCTCCTTGCCGCCGATGAACAGCTCGAAGCGGTCGGTGATGCCGGGCTCGCTGTCGGATTCGCGCGCCAGCGGGCTGACTTCCACCGGGTAGTGGGTGATGAAAGTCGGCTGGATGAGCCCGGTCTCGACGGTCTTCTCGAAGATTTCCAGCAGCAGTTTGCCCCAGCCGTAGCCGGGCTTCACCGGGACCTTCAGGCGCGCGCAGTGCGCGGCCAGCGCGGCGCGGTCGCGGCAGTCGGCCACCGAGATCTCCGGGTTCAGCGCACGCACCGCTTCCTCCAGCTTCCAGCGGCGGAACGCGGGCGCCAGGTCGATCGCCTCGCCGTCCCATTCGAAGGAGGTGCGCCCCATCGCGGCGAGGGCGACGTCGCGGATCAGTCCCTCGGTCAGGTCCATGACGTCGGTGTACGTGGCATAGGCCTCGTACAGCTCGAGCATGGTGAATTCGGGGTTGTGGCGGGTGGAGACGCCTTCGTTGCGGAAGTTGCGGTTGATCTCGTAGACGCGCTCCATGCCGCCGACCACCAGCCGCTTGAGGTACAGCTCGGGCGCGACGCGCAGGAACAGGTCGAGGTCCAGCGCGTTGTGGTGGGTGGTGAACGGGCGCGCGGTGGCGCCGCCGGCGATGTAATGCATCATCGGCGTCTCCACTTCCAGGAAGCGGCGGCCGTCCAGCCAGCTGCGGATCGCCGAGACGATGCGCGAGCGCGCGATGAACACCTCGCGCGCCTCGGGGGTGACGATCAGGTCGACGTAGCGCTGGCGGTAGCGCTGCTCGACGTCGGCCAGGCCGTGGAACTTGTCCGGCAAGGGCCGCAGCGACTTCACCAGCAGGCGCAGCGAGGCCACCTTGACCGACAGCTCGCCGGTGCGGGTGCGCATCAGCGTACCCTGCGCCGCCACGATGTCGCCGACGTCCCAGCCCTTGAAGGCCTCGTAGGTGTCGCCCAGCGCGTTCGACTGCAGGAACAGCTGGATGCGCCCGCTCATGTCCTGCACGGTGGCGAACGCGGCCTTGCCCATCACCCGCTTGGCGAGCAGGCGGCCGGCGATCGCGACACTGCGGCCGGAGGCTTCCAGCGCCTCGCCGGTCCACGCGTCGGCGTCGACGTATTCGTCCTGCAGGTCTCCGGCGTAGTCGCTGCGGCGCGCGTCGTTCGGGAAGGCGATGCCCTCCGCGCGCAGGGCTGCAAGCTTGGCGCGGCGCTCGGCGACCAGGAAGTTCTCGTCGGGCGGCAGGAGGGTGTCGTCGCTCATTGGCTTTGCTCGTCGTTCCGGCGAAAGCCGGAATCCAGGGGTGTGTCGGACGGATCGGGAAGGCTGGATCCCGGCTTCCGCCGGGATCGCAGCATCAGGCCGCGTCGCTGCGTTTCGCGCCCGCCTCCAGCCCCGACTTCAGGCTGGCTTCCACGAACTCGTCGAGGTCGCCGTCCAGCACCTTCTGGGTGTCGGAGCGCTCGATCCCGGTGCGCAGGTCCTTGATCCGCGACTGGTCGAGCACGTAGTTGCGGATCTGGCTGCCCCAGCCGATGTCGGACTTGGTGGCTTCCAGCGCGTCGCGCTCGGCGTTGCGCTTCTGGATCTCCATCTCGTACAGCTTGGCCTTCAGCATCTTCATCGCGGTGTCGCGGTTCTGGTGCTGGCTGCGGCCGTTCTGGCAGGCGACCACGATCCCGCTGGGCACGTGGGTGATGCGCACCGCCGATTCGGTCTTGTTGACGTGCTGGCCGCCTGCGCCCGAGGACCGGTAGACGTCGGTCTTGAGGTCGGCCGGGTTGATCTCGATGTCGATGTCGTCCTCGACTTCCGGCGACACGAACACGCTGGTGAAGCTGGTGTGGCGGCGGTTGTCGGAGTCGAACGGCGACTTGCGCACCAGCCGGTGCACGCCGATCTCGGTCTTCAGCCAGCCGTAGGCGTAGTCGCCTTCCACCCGGAACGTGGCCGACTTGATGCCGGCGACGTCGCCGCCGCTGACTTCCATCAGCTCGGTCTTCCACCCGCGCGATTCCGCCCAGCGCAGGTACATGCGCAGCAGCATCTCGGCCCAGTCCTGCGCCTCGGTGCCGCCGGCGCCGGCCTGGATGTCGACGAAGGCGTTGGCGCCGTCCATCTTGCCGGAGAACATCCGCTGGAACTCGATCTGGCCGACGCCCTTGTCGAAGCGGTCGACGTCGGCGACCACCGCCAGCGCGGTGTCCTCGTCGTCCTCCATTTCGGCGAGTTCCAGCAGTTCCAGCGCGCCGGACAGGCCGTCCTTCAGGTCGCGGATGCCGTTGACGGTCTTGTCCAGCATCGACCGTTCGCGCCCCAGCGCCTGCGCGCGCTCGGGGTTGTTCCAGACATCGGGGTGTTCCAGTTCTCGTTCGACTTCTTCCAGGCGCTCGCGCTTGGCGTCGTAGTCAAAGAAACCCCCGGAGCGCATCGAGCCGGCCGGTCAGGTCGGCGATGCGGGCTCGGATGGGATTGAGCTCGATCATGAGGGAAAGTACGGCGGAAAAGGCCGTGGAGTTTACCAGTTGCGCTTGCTTCAGGCGTCGCCGCCGAAGCGTTGCTTCAACCCGCTGCGGTAGGTCCGGCTGCATGGCAGGTTGGCGCCGTCCTTCATGTGCACGCGGGCGTCGCCGGTGTCCAGCGGCTCGATCGAGGCCACGTGGTCGAGGTTGGCGATATAGCTGCGCTGGATCCGCACGAAGCGGGCGGGGTCGAGCTTGTCCTCGATCCCGCCAATGGTGCTGCGCAGGGGGTAGTCGTGGCCGCGCACGCGCAGGTTGACGTAGTTGCCCGCGGCCTGCAGCCATTCGATGTCGTGGGCGGCGACCAGGAATTCGCGTCCCAGCTTGCGGACCAGGAAGCGCCCGGGGCGGTCCAATGGCTCGACCGGCGGGCCTGCATCGGGGGCCGACAGCAGGCTGGCCTCGCCCTGCAGCCGGCGCATGACGAAGCGATAGCCTTCGATGACCAGCACCACGCCGGCGTAGGAGCGCACGTCCTTCAGGTATTCGTAGCCGAACTCCCGCCACCACGGGCCGAAGTCGTAGTCCAGTCCCTGGCTTGCGTAGGCCAGCTTGCGCAGGGCCACCATCCCCGCCACGTGCAGCAAGGCCCAGGCGATGCTGGCCAGCAGGTGGACCGGCAGCATGCGCCGCCAGTTGTCCAGGTGGATCGGCCAGCGCCGGGTGAACCACGCCACCGCCGGCACCAGCGCCAGCGCGACGATCGCGCTGCTGGCTTCCCACGCGACCGGTTGCCAGGCCGCGAAGCCCAGGTGCAGCCGGCGCACGTCCATGTTCACGGTGAGGCTGTTGGCGACCGCGCTGAACAGGTAGCTCCCCACCCAGAACCCGATTTCCAGGGAACGGCGCAGGGGCTGGTAGCGCTGCAGGAAGGTCGGCTTGGCGGGATCCATCCGCGCATTGTAGGGGTGCGGCCAGCGCCACCTTCCCCGGCTCGTCCCCTGCTCCCGCGCCCTATCCCAAACCCGCATCGCGCGGTCACTCCGGGCTCGCAGCGACATCACCGGGCACACAGGCTGGCGACAACTTCCGTGCCGGAACCGACCGCCATGCCACGCCGCTTCGACCTCGATTGGGTACGCGTCCTCGCATTCGCCCTGCTCGTCCCGTACCACGTCGGCATGTATTACGTGAGCTGGGACTGGCACGTGAAAAGCCCGACGCCGGTCGCGGCGATTGAGCCACTGATGATCCTCAGTGCCCCGTGGCGACTGTCGCTGCTGTTCCTGGTCTCGGGGGTGGCCACTCGCTACCTCAGCGACAAGCTGCCGGTGGGCTTCCTGCGCCAGCGTTCCTGGCGCCTGCTGCTGCCGCTGCTGTTCGGCATGTACGTGGTGGTCCCGCCGCAGGCTTACCTGGAACTGGTCGAGAAGGTTCCCGGGGGCTACCACGCCGGCTACCTGGACTTCCTGTCGGGCTACATGCGGGGTGGCGACCTGTATTGCATGGCGCCGGGCGATTGCATCGACGGCCCCACCTGGAACCACCTGTGGTTCGTCGCCTACCTCTGGGTGTACACCGTCCTGCTCTGGGCGGGCGGCCGGCTGTTGCCGCAGTCCCTGCGCGACCGAGCCGGCCACCTTGTCCGAGGCGCGTGCAGCGGCTTCGGCATCATCGGCTGGCCCATGCTGGTGCTGGTGCTGGCACGGGTCTTCGTCTCGCCGCATTTCCCCTCGACCCATGACTTGGTGGACGATTACTACAACCACCTGCAATACGGCCTGGCGTTCGCCCTCGGCTACCTGTTGGCGAAGGCGGATGGGTCTTGGGAACAGCTGCGTCGCAGCCGCCATGGAATGCTGGCCCTGGCCTTGGGCAGCTATGCGCTGATGATCGCCGGCTACCTGCGATTCGACGATGTCGATGCGATCCCCACCGGTCCCATTGCCGCCTTGCGCACGCTGTGGGGGGTCATGGAATGGAGCGCGATCGCCGCCATCCTGGGGTATGCGCGGGCCTGGAACCCCGGGGACAGCCCCTTGCTGCGCTATCTCACCGCTGCGGTATTCCCTCTCTACATCCTCCACCAAACGGTGATCGTGGTCATGGCGCACACCCTTAAGCCGCTGCAGGTCCCGCCTGCCATCGAGGGACCCTTCCTGGTCGTGGCGACCTATGCGCTGTGCCTGCTCGGTTACGAGGCCATCCGCAGGATCGGCTGGCTACGCCCGCTGTTCGGGCTCAAGCGGGATCGTCGGCCGATGCCGGTTCCAGGTGCACGATCACCAGCTGGATAGCCTCGCCGCCGCGGTAGTCGTCCGGCGCCAGCCGATACGCGATGCGCACCCGCGGCGGCGGCGGCGCGCCGCTCCAGCCGCCGAAGCGGATCGCGTCGAGGCGCATGCCGCCGACGCCCGGACCCGACGGAGCGAGTTCCAGCTTGAGGTGGCGCTCGCCGATCTTGCGCCAGCGCAGCACGTCGAACACGCCGTCGAACAAGGGCTCCGGATAGGCCTGGCCCCAGTGGCCGCCATCGCGCAGGGCGATCGCCGTGCCGATGGCGAACTCGTGGGCCTGCAACGCACCGTCGCTGAGCAGCTCCTGTTGCAGCAGGGCCGGGTCCAGCATGGCCTCGGTCGCGGCGCGCACGGCGATGTCGAACGCGGGCAGGCGCTCGCGGGCCAGGGTGAGCCCGGCCGCCATCGCGTGCCCGCCGAAGCGCAGGACCAGCCCCGGATGCGCGGCATCGACCCGGGCGATGAGGTCGCGGATGTGCAGGCCCGGGATCGAGCGTGCGGAGCCGCGCAATTCGTCGCTGCCGGGCTGCGCCGGGGCGAACACGAAGGCCGGGCGATGCACGCGCTGCGAGATGCGCGAGGCCACCAGGCCGACCACGCCCGCATGCCAGGTAGGGTCATGGAGGACCAGCACCGGCGGCAGGATCTCCGGCGAGGGCAACCGGGCGAGCACGGCTTCGGCTTCGTCGGTGGTCTGTTGCTGCAGCTCGCGGCGTTCGCGGTTGATCGCATCCAGCGTCGCGGCGAGCACGCGGGCGCGGCCGATGTCGTCCTCCAGCAGGCAGGCGATGCCCAGCGCCATGTCTTCCAGCCGCCCGGCTGCATTGATCCGCGGGCCGATGCCGAAGCCGATGTCGCTGGTGGTCAGCGTCGCCTCGTGGCGACCGGCGACCTCGACCAGCGCGCGCAGGCCGGCGCAGCCCTGCCCCGCGCGCAGGCGGCGCAGGCCGGCACCGACCAGTGCGCGGTTGGCGGCGTCCAGCGGCACCAAGTCGGCCACGGTGCCCACCGCGACCAGATCGAGCAGTTGGCCGAGGTCCGGGGCGCCCGACGGGAAGCGCCCGGCATCGCGCAGGTGGCGGCGCAGCGCCAGCAGGAGATAGAACACCACCCCGACACCAGCCAGCGCGCGGCTGCCAAAGGCATGCCCGGGCAGGTTCGGGTTCACGATGGCATCGGCATCCGGAAGCGTGTCGCCGGGCAGGTGGTGGTCGGTGACCAGGACCTGCCAGCCGCGCGCCTTCGCCGCGGCGATCCCGGCGTGGCAGGCGATGCCGTGGTCGACGGTGACCAGCACCTCCGGCCGCAGCGCGTCGAGTTCCTCGACCAGCCCCGGGGTCAGGCCGTAGCCATGCACCGCGCGATTCGGCACCGCGTGCGCCACGTCCGCTGCACCGAGCATGCGCAGCCCGCGCACGCCCACCGCGCAGGCGGTGGCGCCAT
>JAFLEB010000059.1 GCA_017302075.1 Lysobacterales bacterium | reverse complement strand
GGCCATCGGCCAGGTTCCGGATCCCGGGCTTCGGGGCCTCCTCGACCCGCGACTGGAACGTCGATCCGCACCACATGGCGGAGCGCTGCGGACTGTTCGTGATCATCGCGCTCGGCGAATCGCTGCTGGTCACCGGGGCCACCTTCGCCGGGCTGGCCTGGGGAACGGCGCAAGCCTTGGCCTTCGCCTCGGCATTCCTCGGCAGCGTGGCGATGTGGTGGCTCTACTTCGACAGCGGGCTGGCGCGCGCGGCCCATCATTTCGAGGCGGCCGAAGACCGAGGACGCGTCGCGCGCCTCGCCTACACCTACCTGCACCTGCCGATCGTGGCCGGCATCGTCCTGTGCGCCGTCGCCGACGAGCTGGTACTCGCCCATCCCGGCCATGCCAGCAACGCCGGCCTGTGGGTGATCCTCGGCGGGCCCTTCGTCTACCTGCTCGGCAACGCACTGTTCAAGTGGTCCACCAACCGCCGCAGGCTGCCACCGTTGTCGCACCTCGCGGGGATGGCGGCCTTGCTTGCGCTGGCGCCGTTCGCATTCGGCCACGCCCTGTCCGCGCTTGCGCTGGGCGCGTCGACGAGCATGATCCTGGTCACGGTCGCGGCGTGGGAATGGATGGCGCTCCGCGCGCGATGAAGTCTCAGCCGCGGATGCGCTTCGGCGCCATCGCGCGCACCGATCCGTCGATGATCCCGCGCAGCACGCCGGCATCGACGTCGGCGAGCTGCTTGATGTACAGGCAGCTCTTGCCGGTCTTGTGCCGGCCCAGCTTCGCGATCAGGCCGGCGAAGGCGTCGAAGCCGGGCATGATGTAGAGCGTCAGGTCGTTCTTGCGCGGCGAGAAGGCGACCAGCGGCCACTCGAAGCTCTTGCGCGACGTGTTGGTGTAGGCATAACGGCCGAAGCCCACGATCGCCTCGCCCCACATCACCGGCGGCTCGCCGGTGGCGGCCTGCATCATCGCGCACACCGCCTCGCAATCGGCGCGACGCGCCTTGGGCTGCCGCGCCAGGAAGTCGGGCACCGACGCGCTGGTCGGGCGGGTCTTGGGTTCGCCGCTCATCGCATGCTCCTCACGCCTGCAGCACCATCCCCGGCCGCGCCAGCACCGCCTCCACGCCGTGGCGCTGGCCGATCTCGCCGGCCAGCGCCTCACGCGCCAGGTCCTCGCCGTGCACCAGCGCCAACCGCGGCTTGGGTTCGAAATGCCCGAACCACTCCAGCAACCCATGCTGGTCGGCATGCGCCGACAGCCCGCCCACCGTATGCACGCGCGCGCCCACCCGGTAGTCGCGGCCATGGATGCGTACCCAGCGCGCGCCATCGACCAGCCTGCGCCCGAGCGTACCGACCGACTGGTAGCCGACGAACACCACGTGGGTGCCACGGCGCCCGATGTTGTGCTTGAGGTGGTGCAGGATGCGCCCTCCATTGGCCATGCCGCTGCCAGCGACCACGATCGCGCCGCGTTCGATGCGGTTGATCGCCATCGATTCGTCGGCGGTCTCGGTGATGTGCAGGTTGGGCAGGCGGAACGGATTCGGGGTGCCGCGCCAGGTCTCCCTGGCTTCGGCATCGAACAGGCCATGGTGGCGCTCGTAGACCTTCACCACCTTCCCGGCCATCGGGCTGTCCAGGAAGATCTGCCAGCGCGCCAGGTTCCAGTCGTCCCAGTGGCGCGCGAACCAGTACAGCAGTTCCTGCGAGCGGCCGACCGCGAAGGCCGGGATCAGCACGTTGCCGCCGTCGCGCCAGGCGGCGTCGAGGATGTCGCCGAGCTCGCGGATGGTCGCGCTGCGCTCGCGGTGGTTGCGGTCGCCGTAGGTCGATTCCATCAGCAGCAGGTCGGCCTCGCGGATCGGCGTGGGGTCGCGCAGGATCGGGGTGCCCCGCGGGCCGAGGTCGCCGGAGAACACCAGCTTGCGGCCGTCGGCCCAGAGCTCGACGCTGGCTGAGCCGAGGATGTGGCCGGCATCGCGCAAGGCGATGTCCACGCCATCGAGGATGGTCGTGCGCGCGTCGTACGGCAGGGGTTGCAGCAAGTCGAGCGCGTCGCGCACGTCCTCGCGCGAGTACAGCGGCACCACCTGCGGCTCGCCCGCACCGCGCCGGCGGTTCTGCCGCTCCGCATCCGATTCGGCCAGCGAGGCGGCGTCCATCAGCATGATCGGCACCAGGTCAGCGGTGGCGCGCTGGGTCCAGATCGGGCCACGGAAGCCACGACGCACGAGCAACGGGAGGCGACCGACATGGTCGATGTGCGCATGGCTGAGTACCAGCGCGTCGATCGAGGCCGCATCGAACGGGAACGGGTCGGCGTTCGCCGCCTCCAGCTCCTGGCTCCCCTGCTGCAGGCCGCAGTCCAGCAGCACCCGCTTGCCCGCAGCCTCGACCAGGTGCATCGAACCGGTCACCTGTCCTGCCGCACCATGGAAATGCACGCGCATCCGTCGTCGCTCCGCGGGGGTCCTCCGCGCAGGGTAGCGCAGGCGACGCGCCTCAGCCGTGCAGCCGCTCCGCGGTGGCAGCATCGCCACCCGCCAGCCCCAGCGCGGCGCGCAGGGACTCGCGGTAGCTGCGGCCGGACACCAGCCGCTGGCCGCCCTGCAGGGTCACGCGATAGCGGCCCGAGGCGAGCGGCTCGACCTCGCGGACGGCATCGACGCGCACGATCGCCGAACGGTGGATGCGCAGGAAGCGGGCGGGGTCGAGCTTGGCGTGGAAGCCGCTGATCGTCTCGCGCAGCACGAAGCTGCGTGGGCCTGCGCGCAACTCGACGTAGTTCGCCTGCGCCAGCACGCAGTCGAGCTCGTCCAGCTCGACCATCTGCATGCGCCGCCCGATCGGCAGCGCCAGCCGCCGCGGGAACGCGGGGGGGGCGATCGGCGCGGCCTCGCCGGTCAGCATCCGCTGCACGCGCTCCACCGCGCGCTGAAGGCGCTCTTCGGACACCGGCTTGAGCAGGTAGTCGACCGCCTGCACCTCGAAGGCGCGTACCGCGTGCTCGGCGTAGGCAGTGGTGAAGACCACCGCCCGCGGCCGCTCGACCACGTGCTCCAGCGCCTGGAAACCGTCCGCGCCGGGCATCTGGATGTCGAGGAACAGCAGGTCGCAATCGCAATCGGGCAACAACTTCATCACCTCGATGCCGCTGGCGCATTCGCCGACTACGGTTACCCCGGCGATCCCGCCCAACAGGCGGCGCATGCGCAGCCGTGCCAACGGCTCGTCGTCGGCGATCACCACGCGGAGGGCAGTCATGGCTGGAACAACTCCTGGAGGGCGGGACTGGCGGGCGGACCTTCTTCGGCAACGCTGCGGCGGCCCACGGTCCGCGGCAGCTGCAGGGATACCCGCGTCCCGCCGGAAGGGTTGGTGAGTACCTCGAGCGACGCGGCGCCGCCATAGAGCGCTTCGAGGCGCGCGCGCGTATTGGCCAGGCCGATCCCGTGGCCTTCGATGTCCGCGACGGCATCCGCGCCATCGTCTTCGACATCCAGCCACATCACCGCCCCGTTGAAGCCGGCACCGATCCGCAGGGTGCCGGGCCGCAAGCGCCTGGCGATCGCATGCACCACCGCGTTCTCGACCAAAGGCTGCAGCAACAGCGGCGGGACCAGCTCGTCGAGGCACTCCTCGGCGACGTGCCAGTGCACTTGCATGCGATCGCCCAGGCGCACCTTCTCGATCACTAGGTATTGCCGCAGCAGGCCCAGCTCATCCCGCAGGCTGACCCATTGCCGCCGCGAACGGTCCAGGCTGCGTCGCAGCAACTCGGACAGCGCCACCAGCATCTCGTCGGCGCGCTTTGCATCCACGTGGACCATCTCGGCGATCGAGTTGAGCGCGTTGAACAAGAAATGCGGGTTGAGCTGCGCCGAGATGGCATCGAGCCGCGCCTGCGTCAACCGCGCCTGCAGCTCCGTCGCGAGGCGTTCCTGCGCATGCGCGCGATCGAAATAGAGGACCGCATGCGCCAGCCCGATCACGATCCAGGAGATGAGCAGGTTGTTCTGCAGGCTGGTCGGCATCACGTCGCGCCAGAAATCCGGTGGCGACTCGTACCAGTGGATCCAGGGATCCAGCGCGTAGATGTAGAGCGCGCGGAGGAAGACCATCGCGATGGCACCTGCCATCAGCCACGCGACCTGGGCCGCGGCTCCCTTGCGCCGGATCGTGAAGCGCGCCGACAACCAGAACAGGGAGACCGTCAACGGGATCCAGCCCCACATCCCGACCAGCCGGACCTTCAGCAGATACGCCCAGTCGTACGCGTTCCCCACTTCGGCAAGCATGCCCGCTTCCTGGTAGGCGTAGAGCAAGCCATAGGCCGTCCAGCCCAATGCGCTGGCGAGCCACACGGTCCACCACTTCCAGGGCGCGGAGGTCGGCGACGGCGGGGGTGCTGGCAACTCCATTCCCCCCACGCTACGCCCGCCCACCCTCCCCGGCAACGCCATCGATGCGACCGCCGTCACGCTCGTGTCGTTCGTCCCGGAACGCTTGCGACAGGGCGCTCCCGGGGCGAACGTCCCCCCGACGCGGGCAACCGGCCCGCATCCGGGGCACCTCCCATGCAGCGCACGACCTTCGCCATCGCACTCGCGAGGCCGGCATGATCCCCGGCGACACTCCCCTGGTACCGCGGGACCGGTGGTTGACGGCCCGCGGCTTTTTATTCCGACAACCGGCACTGTTGCTGCGCGACTACCCCTGGTGGCCGCTCGGGGATGCGATGCGCCTGCTGCGCTATGTCACCGCCCTGCTGTTCATGGCGCATGCCTCGATGCGCTTCGTCTACGGCAGCATTCCGCAGTTCGCATGGGCGATGGAACACGTGCACGGCTTTTCGCATGGCGAGCGTTGGGTCCTGGCGATCACCGCCTACGAGCTCGGTGCGGGCACCCTGCTCCTGCTCAACCGTGGCGTGCGGTGGGCAGCCAGCGGACTGGCGGTGATCGTGTCGGTTGGCATTTACCTCATCCATCGGCACTTGGGCTGGTTCGTGGGTGAGCACGGCACCGGGGGCAGCGAATACAGCGTGGCCCTGCTGGCCATGCTGCTGGTGCTGGCCGCGTGGGATGCCGAGCAGTCGCGCCAGCGTCGTTCCACGGCATCCTCGCCATGAATCGCGACGGCACGCCGCGGGCCGCGCTGCTTGCCTTCCGCGTGCTGGTGGCCATGCTGATCGGCATCCACGGCTGGTACCGCCTGCTGCACGGCGGCAGCCCGCCCTTCGGCGACTGGCTGGCCAGCCAGGGCATGCCCTTGCCGCACGCCATTGCCTGGTCGATCACCTTCGGCGAGATCCTCGGGTCCGCCTGCCTCGCCCTGGGCGTGTGCGTCCGCCCGATCGCGATCTTGCTGATGCTGGTGTACGCCACCGGCATCGCCCTCCTGCATGCGCACGAAGGCTGGTTCGTGGTGGGCGCAGGGCGCAATGGCAGCGAGTACAGCGTGCTGCTGATCGCCAGCCTGGCCTTGATCGCGGCCGCGATACGCGACCCGCTGTGGCGTCCGCGCGCGCGCGAACGCTGACATCCCCCGCAGCACCGGCTCAGGCACACCCGACCGCCCAGCGTCCACCCCGACTTACGGCAGGGGCCGGCAGGCGCCCTGCTGCGGCATGGTGGGGCGTCGCCATCGAGGGTTCCCCATGCGCCTGCTCACGACGGGTCTGTTGCCGCTGGCATGCGCCACGGGGCTCGGCCTCACCACGCTGTCCGCGCACGCGGCCCAGCCCGCCCCAAAGGTGCCCGGCAGCGACGCCATCGCCAGCAAGACGCTGGCGAACGGGCTGAAGATCGTGGTCTGGCCCGACCACGACATCCCGAACGCCAGCTACTACACCTTCTACAAGGTCGGCAGCCGCAATGAATACCCGGGCATCACCGGGCTGGCGCACTACTTCGAACACATGATGTTCAACGGCACCAGCCGGCGCGCACCGGGCGAGTTCGACCGGATCATGGAAGCCGCGGGCGGCAGCAACAACGCCAGCACCAGCAACGACCTGACCATCTACACAGACTGGTTCCCGACCAGCGCGCTGGAGACGATCTTCGACCTCGAGGGCGACCGCATGGCGAACCTCGCGTTCGACCCGAAGGTGGTCGAGAGCGAGCGCGGCGTGGTCTACAGCGAGCGCCGTTCCAGCGTCGACAACGACAACTTCGGCACGCTGATGGAGCAGATGCAGGCGACCGCCTTCACCGCGCATCCCTACCAGTTCCCGACGATCGGCTGGCCCAGCGACATCGAGGGCTGGAAGATCGACGACCTGAAGAAGTTCTTCAAGACCTACTACGCGCCCAACAACGCGGTCCTGGTGATCACCGGCGACGTCGAGCCCGCGCAGGTCTTCGCGCTGGCCGACAAGTACCTCGCCCCGCTGCCGCGCCAGCCCGCGCCGACGCCGGTCACCACCGTCGAACCCGAGCAGCAGGGCGAGCGCCGGATCGTGGTGGAACGCGCCGACGCGCAATCGCCGATCATCGCGTATGCCTTCCACAGCGGCATCGGCGCCGGCAGCAAGGACTACCCGACGCTGGAACTGCTGGCCACCATCCTCTCCCAGGGCCAATCCTCGCGCCTCAACCAGCGCCTGGTGGAGCGCGAGCAGGCCGCGGTGCAGGCCGGTGCCTTCGCCGAAGCCGGCTTCGACCCCGGCCTGTTGTGGATCTACGCGATGCTGCCGCCGGGTGGCGAGCTGGCCAAGGCGGAGGCGCTGCTGGACGACGAACTCGCGAAGCTGGCGCGCGACGGCGTGACCGCCGACGAACTGGAGAAGGCGCGCAACCTCAAGGCGTCCGCGTTCTGGCGCAGCATGGCCACGATCAACGGCAAGGCGCGCGCACTCGGCACCTACGAGGTGTTCAACGGCGATTACCGCAAGCTGTTCGATGCGCCAGCCGCCTACGAGGCCGTCACCGCCGCCGACGTGCAGGCGCTGGCGCGCAGGATCCTGCGCGTGCAGAACCGCACCACCGGCCTGCTGAAACCGGTCGCCACCACTGCCCAGGCCAAGGAGGGTGCACGATGAGCCGCCTGCGTTTCGCCTTCGCCGCGATCGCGGCGCTTGCGGTCGGCACCGCCGTCGCCGCCGAACCGAACATCCGCCTGCCCGACTACCAGGCGGTCACCCTCGATAACGGCGCGACCCTGCTGCTGATGCCCCGCCACGACGTGCCGCTGGTCGCGGCCTCGGTGGCGGTGCGCGGCGGCGCGCTCGCCGACCCGGCGGGCAAGGAAGGCACCGCCGACCTGCTCGGCGACATGCTGTCCAAGGGCGCGGGCAGCCGCGATGCGCTGGCCTTCGCGCAAGCGGTCGACGGTGCCGGCGGCAGCCTCTCGTTCGGCAGTTCGCGCGAGGCCATCGTCGCCAATGCGCAATTCCTGGCCAAGGACAGCGGGCTGATGCTCTCGCTGCTCGCGGACGCGCTGCTGCGGCCCACGCTGCAACGCGCTGAGTTCGACAAGCTCCGCAAGCGCGCGATCGACGGGCTGGCCAACGCCAAGGACTCGGACCCGCGCCAGCTCATCGGCATGTACGCGAGCGGCTGGCTGTTCCGCGGCCATCCCTACGGCCGCCCGACCGGTGGCGACGAGACCAGCCTGGCCGCGATCGGCCTGGACGACCTGAAGGCCTTCCGCCGCGAGCAGATGGGCGGCGACCGCCTCATCATCGCGATCGCCGGCGATTTCGACCCGGCCACGGTCACCCGCCAGGTGCGCGAGGCCTTCGGCGGCTGGGGCAAGGCGACCGGCGCGCTGCCGCAGGCCACCGCGAAGGCCAGGGAACAGGGCCGGCGCGTGCTGCTGGTCGACAAGCCGGGCGCCACCCAGACCTACTTCGCGATGGCGAACGTGGGCAGCCGGCGCGGGGATCCCGCCGAAGCCGCGCAGGACCTGGTGCAGACCGCATTCGGGGGCCGCTTCACCTCGATGGTCAACACCGAGCTGCGGATCAAGTCGGGCCTGACCTACGGCGCCAGTTCGCAGGTCCAGCGCCCGCGCGAACCCGGCATGGTGGCGATCACCAGCTTCACCAAAACCGAAACCACCAAGCAGGCGATGGACCTGGCCATCGCCACCCTCGACCGCCTCCACCGCGACGGTCTGGACGCGGCCACCCTGCAGTCGGCGCGGCATTACATCGCCGGGCAGTTCGCCCCGGACCTGGAGACCGCGCCGCAGCTTGCCGCGCAACTGGTCGACCTGGCCCTCTACGGGGAAGGCCGCGAGGCGGTGGATGGCTACCTCGGCAAGGTCGCCGCGGCCACCCCGGCCGAGGTCGCCGCCGCGACGGACGTGTTCCCGCGCAGCGGGGACCTGGCGATCGTTGCGATCGGCGATGCGTCGAAAATCCGCGAGGCCCTGCGTGGCTACGGGCCGCTGACCGAGATGAAGCTCACCGACCCGCGTTTCTCGCCCTGACGCCGCACGCCGGCGGCGCATGACCTCCGGCACCGGCAGGAGAACGGGCGGACGACTACACTCCGGCGCGCATCCGGGGCCCGCACGGGCCCCGCCATTCCATCCGCCCGTCCACCGGAGCCGTCGTCCGTGAAAAGCCCCAAGATCCTGCTGCTGTCCCTGTCGATCACCGCTGCGCTGGCCGCGTGCCAGAAGCCGGCGGAGCCCGCCGCCACGGCCGCCAAGCCGGCCCAGGCCGCCGCCGAGCTGCCGCCCCTGGCGGCCTTCAACGTCGCCGACCTCGACACCAGCAAGAACGCCTGCGTGAACCTGGCGGACTTCGTCAATAGCAAGTGGCTGGCGGCGAACCCGGTGCCGTCGGACAAGACCAGCTGGGGCAGCTTCGAGATGCTCGACGAGCGCTCGGTCGCCGCCAGCAAGGGCATCGCCGAAGCCGCCGCCGCGAACACCGGCGCGACCAGCATCGAGAAGCTGGTCGGCGACCTCTACGCCAGCGGCATGGACACCGCCAAGGTCGAGGCCGCCGGCATCGCGCCGATGCAGCCGATGCTCGACCGCATCGCCGCGCTCAAGACCCCGACCGACATCGCCCAGTACCTGCGCGATGAGTTCGCCGCCGGCCGCGGCGAGGTGTTCGCCTTCGGTGCCGAGGCGGACTTCAAGAAGTCCAGCCAGAAGATCGGCTACGCGTTCCAGGGCGGCCTGTCGCTGCCGGAGAAGGCCTACTACCTGGAGGATGGCCCGGACGGCAAGTACAAGGCCATCCGCGAGGCGTTCGTCCAGCATGTGTCCAAGCAGCTGCAGAACGCCGGCGTGGCGGCTGCGGATGCCGACACCCAGGCCAAGGACGTGCTCGCGTTCGAGACCCGCCTCGCGAAGGCCTCGCTGTCGCCGATCGAGCTGCGCAATCCCGAGAACCAGTACCACTACGTCACCATCGCCGATGCCGACAAGGCCAGCCCGAACTTCAAATGGTCCGAGTTCTTCAAGGCCAACGGCGTGCAGGCCGACGGCTTCTCGCTGTCGCAGCCGAAGTTCTTCGCCGAGTTCGACAAGATGCTGGTCGACGTGCCGCTGGCGCAGTGGCAGGCCTACCTGCGCATCAACGCGATCGACGGCATGGCGCCCTACCTCGCCGACAAGTTCAACGACGAACGCTTCGACTTCTACTCGCGCACCCTGCGCGGGCAGAAGGACCAGAAGCCGCGCTGGAAGCGGGTCATGGACACGGTGGAGAACACCGCCGGCGAAGCGCTGGGCCAGCTGTACGTGAAGCAGTACTTCCCGGCCGAATCCAAGGCCGCGATGGAAACGCTGGTCGGCAACCTGAGCCAGGCGCTGAAGGCGCGCATCGAGGGGCTCGAGTGGATGAGCCCGGAGACCAAGGCCAAGGCCATGGACAAGTGGGCCAGCTTCACCCCGAAGATCGGCTACCCGGACAAGTGGCGCAGCTGGGAGGGCCTGGCCACCAGCCGCGATGGCTATGTGCAGAACGTGCTGGCCGCGGCGAAGTTCAACCACGCCTACGAGATGGCGAAGATCGGCAAGCCGGTCGACCGCAGCGAGTGGGGCATGTCGCCGCAGACGGTCAACGCCTACTACAACCCGCTGATGAACGAGATCGTGTTCCCGGCGGCGATCCTGCAACCGCCGTTCTTCGACCTCAAGGCGGACCCGGCGCTCAACTACGGCGGCATCGGCGCGGTGATCGGCCACGAGATGCTGCACGGCTACGACGACCAGGGCAGCCAGTTCGACGCCACCGGCAACTTCAACAACTGGTGGACCAAGGCCGACCGCGACGGCTTCGAGTCGCGCACCGCCAAGCTGGTCAAGCAATTCGACGACTACGTGGCGATCGACGGGTTGCACGTGAAGGGCCAGCTCACCCTCGGCGAGAACATCGCCGACCTCGGCGGCCTGAACGTTGCCTGGGATGCCTACCAGAAGGCCCTGGCCGACGCCGGCAAGAGTGGCGACGACAAGATCGACGGCTACAGCGAGAACCAGCGCTTCTTCATGAACTGGGCCACGGTCTGGCGCCGCGCATTCACCCCGGATGAGCTGAAGGTGCGCCTGAACACCGACCCGCACGCCCCGGCCAACTTCCGCGCGATCGGCGCGCCGTCGAACATGCCCGCGTTCGCCACCGCGTTCGGCTGCAAGGCCGGCGACCCGATGGTCCGCGCCGAGGACCAGCGCGTGGTGATCTGGTAACGCCGGACGCCCCGCGCATGCCCAGGAAGGCCCGGCCATGCCGGGCCTTCCGCGTTCAGGCGGCCGCGCGGCCTTCATTGCCCCGTGCCGCGGCCGGGGGGACAATACGCGGATGATCGATGCCACCCGCTACCCCCTGCTGTCGAAGATCGACAGCCCGGCCGACCTGCGCAAGCTCCCCGAGTCCGACCTGCGCGCCGCCGCCGACGAACTGCGCGGCTACCTGATCGAATCCGTGGGCAAGTCGGGCGGGCATTTCGGCGCCGGCCTCGGCGTGGTCGAGCTGACCACGGTCCTGCACTACCTGTACGCCACCCCGGACGACCGCATCGTCTGGGACGTCGGCCACCAGAGCTATCCGCACAAGATCCTGACCGGCCGCCGCGACCGCATCCACACGGTCAAGCAGCAGGACGGCGTCGCGCCCTTCCCGAAGCGCGAGGAATCCGAGTACGACACCTTCGGCGTCGGCCATTCGTCGACCTCGATCTCCGCCGCGCTGGGCATGGCCATCGCCAATGCCCGGGCCGGCAACGAGCGCCGGGTGGTCGCGGTGATCGGCGACGGCGCGATGACCGCCGGCATGGCCTACGAGGCGCTCGGCCACGCGGGCGGCATGGACGACGAACCCGACCTGCTGGTGATCCTCAACGACAACCGGATGTCGATCAGCGAGGCGGTCGGCGGCCTGACCAAGATGCTCGGGCGGATGACCGGCAGCAAGACGCTCAATGCCCTGCGCGAAGGCGGCAAGAAGCTGCTGGGCGACAAGAACAGGCCGACCGCGCGCTTCGTGCGCCGCTGGGAGGAACACTGGAAGGGCATGTTCGTGCCCTCCACCCTGTTCGAGGAAATGGGTTTCCACTACACCGGCCCGATCGACGGCCACGACGTGGACGCGCTGCTCGGCGTGCTGAAGACCCTGAAGACGCTGAACGGCCCGCAGCTGCTGCACGTGATCACCACCAAGGGCAAGGGCTACGAACTGGCCGAAGGCGACCAGATCGGCTACCACGCGGTCGGCCCGTTCGACCCCACGGTGGGCGTGGTCGGCAAGGCCGGCGCGAAGAAGCCCACCTACACCGACGTGTTCGGCGACTGGCTATGCGACATGGCGGCGGCCGATCCCGCGCTGCTGGGCATCACCCCGGCGATGCGCGAGGGCTCGGGCCTGGTGCGCTTCAGCCAGGAATACCCGGACCGCTACTTCGACGTCGCCATCGCCGAGCAGCATGCGGTGACCCTGGCCGCGGGCATGGCCTGCGAAGGCGCCAAGCCGGTCGTCGCGATCTACTCCACCTTCCTGCAGCGCGCCTACGACCAGCTGGTCCACGATGTCGCCCTGCAGGACCTCGACGTGCTGTTCGCGATCGACCGTGGCGGCGTGGTCGGCCCCGATGGCGCCACCCATGCCGGCAACCTCGACCTCAGCTTCCTGCGCTGCGTGCCGAACATGGTGGTGATGGCGCCGGCCGACGAGGACGAGTGCCGCAAGATGCTGAGCACCGGCTACCACCACGAGGGCCCGGCCGCGGTGCGCTATCCGCGTGGTACCGGCCCCGGCGTCGCGGTGCAGCCCGGCCTCGACACCCTGCCGATCGGCAAGGCGCAGCTGCGGCGCAGTGGCGCGACGCTGGCCCTGCTCGCGTTCGGCGCCATCGTGCCGGCCGCCGAACGGGTCGCCGCCGAACTCGGCCTGACCGTGGTCAACATGCGCTTCGTGCGCCCGCTCGATCGTGCGCTGGTCCTGGACTTGGCGCGCAGCCACGCCGGCTTCGTGACCCTCGAGGACAACGTGGTGGCCGGCGGGGCCGGCAGCGGCGTCGCCGAACTGCTCGCCGCGGAAGGCATCGCGATGCCGATCCTGCACCTCGGCCTGCCGGACGCCTTCCAGCACCACGCCAGCCGGGAAGCGCTACTGGCCGAAGCCGGCCTCGACGCCGACGGCATCCGCGCCGCCATCCTTGGCCGTTGGCCGCAGCTGGTGCAGGCCGCGAGCGCCGCGCGCAGCGCCTGACCTTCGTCCACGCCTGCAGGCATCGCCCCCGGGCATCGGCCCAAGGCGACACCCGTGCGCCATCGCCTCATTCGTCCGGGGCGATGACGGTGTAGCCCTTCGCCCGCAGGCGTTCGAGGTAGCCGCCCGGCTCGAGCATGTCGCGCATCGGCAACACCGCGAAGGTGGTGGTGTTGGTCGACAACGCGGCGTCCGCCTTCGCCAGCCATTCGCCCTGCAGGCGCCGCATCGCATCGGCCATGCCCAGCGAGCGCCCGATGCCGCTTTCGGTGATCGCCTCCATGCAGGCCTGGTACTGGTCGTTCAGCGGCATCGCACGGATCGCCGCGACATCGCCCTGGGCCCAGGCATTGGCGCGCATGCGCAGGGTCTCCATGTCCTGCCCCAGCCGGTCCAGCGTGCCTTCCAGGCACACCATGTCCTCGATCTGCGCGGCCTTGAACTGCTTGATCGTGGCCTTCGGGTCCTTCACCGTGATCGTGTGCTTGACCAGGGTGACCGTCGGATGGTGGCGCTCAACCGCGGCCGCGACCGCCGCCTTGGCGACATCCTTGTCGGACATGCCGCTGCGTTTGATCGCCGCCTTCCACAGCGCATCCGCCGCGAACATGGGACGCAGCTTGTCGGCATCGCGGTCGAGGAAGCGATCGCGGAAGGCGCTCCAGCGCACGTAGGTCGTCGGCGGCAGGACCGCATCCAGGCGCTTGCCGTCCGGATTGTTCTTCACCCCGACAAGCGACGGCAGCAGCATCAGCGCCCGGAACTTGCCGATGTCGGAGTTCACCAACAGCGAAGGCTCGTAGATCACCTCCTGCGCGTTGGCGATGACCTCGTCGACCTGCTTGGTGCGCCATTCCATGTTGGTGGGCAAGGGCTTGATCGTGCCCAGAATCCACAGGTCGTGCGCGCCGTTGCGTACCAGCCACAGCCCGGGCCCGGGCTGCTCGCCGGTGACCACCACGGTCGCCTCGGTGCGGATCCCGTCGTCCGGCAGCGGTGCTGATGGCGCGGAGGCCGCGGGCGGAACCTGCGCCGCCTGCTGCGCGTGCAACGGGGCAAGCAACATCGCGCCCACCAGGACCGCCAACAACGTCTTCCGCATCGATCTCGCCTCTCGCATGGTGCTCGCGACCCAGTGTGACCGCAGCCGGGCGGAAAAGTTGAACCCGGGGATGAATTGCGGCGCGCAGTACGCAAAACGCCCGGGCGAGCCGGGCGTCATGCGTGTCGAATTGGTCGGGGTAGCCGGATTTGAACCGACGACCACTTGTCCCCCAGACAAGTGCGCTACCAGGCTGCGCTATACCCCGGTCGAACGATTATACCGGCTCAGCGGCGCAGCAGGTGCAGCACTTCCTCGAGCTCCATGCGCACCTGCTTGGCGATCTGGTGGCTGAGCGCCGACTCCTGCTTCGCGCCCTCGCCTTCCAGGCGCAGGCGCGCGCCGCCGATGGTGTAGCCCTGTTCGTACAGCAGGCTGCGGATCTGCCGCACCATCAGCACGTCGTGGCGCTGGTAGTACCGCCGGTTGCCGCGACGCTTGGCCGGCTCCAGGCTGGGGAATTCGGTCTCCCAGTAGCGCAGCACGTGCGGCTTGACGTCGCACAGCTCGCTGACCTCGCCGATGGTGAAGTAGCGCTTGGCCGGGATCGGCGGCAGTTCGCGGTTGCTGCCCGGGTCAAGCATGCGCGGCTCCCGCTGCGGCGGCGCCGCTGTAGGCCTCGACGCGTTCCTTCAGCTTCTGGCCCGGTCGGAAGGTCACCACGGTGCGCGCGGAGATCGGGATCTCCACGCCGGTCTTGGGATTGCGGCCGGGGCGCTGGTTCTTGCGGCGCAGGTCGAAGTTGCCGAAGCCGGACAGCTTCACCTGGCGACCGGCCTCGAGCGCCTCGCGCAGCGCGTCGAAGAACGCATCGACGAATTCCTTCGCCTCGCGCTTGTTCAAACCCACGTCTTCGTAAAGACGCTCGGCCATTTCCGCCTTGGTCAATGCCATTGCTGTCCCCTGTCAGCGCCGGATGGCCGCGCCGTGTTCCTGCTCCAGGGCGGCGACCACCGAGGCCACCACCGCATCCACGTCGCGGTCGGTCAGCGTGCGGGAATCGTCCTGCAAAATCAAGGCCATGGCGAGACTCTTGAAACCGGTTTCCACGCCCTTGCCGACGTAGCGGTCGAACAGCCGCACCTCGCGCAGCGACGCGCCGGCGGCGGCACGCACGCC
>JAFLEB010000058.1 GCA_017302075.1 Lysobacterales bacterium | reverse complement strand
GCCTGTCCGTGGTCGCCTCCCGGCGCACGCCCGCGGCCTGGCGCGTGGCCATCGCGACGCGCGACGCCGGCGTCCCGGGCCTGCGCTGGACGGGCGAAGTGGACGGCGCGAATCCGTATGCCGGCCTGCTCGCGCATGCAGGGCGCATCGTCTGCACCCCGGACTCGGTGAACATGCTCAGCGAGGCCGCCGCGACGCGGGCACCGGTGTTCGCGTGGTCCGCAGGGAGCGCCAACGGGCGGCTGCGGCGATTCCTCGATGCCTTGCGCGCCGGCGGGCACATGCGCGACCTCGACGACACGCTCGCGCCATACGACGCCAAGCCGCTGCGCGAAACCGCGCGCGTGGCGGAGGAGGTGCGACGGCGATTGACCGTTGCCGCCCAGCCAGCACGTTTCACTGCCAGATGACCGACACCGACGTGCCCGCATCCGCCCACCGTCCGCGCTGGCGGCGCTTCTCGCCCTCCATGGGGTGGCGCGCGTTCTGGAGCGAGATCGTGATCGTGGTGCTCGGCGTGGCGATCGCGCTCGCCGCCAACCAGCTGGCGGAAGACTGGAGCTGGCGCAACAAGGTGGCAGATGGCCAGGCGCGCCTCCTGGGCGACACGGAACGGCTCTTCGTGCGCAGCGCGGAGCACTATGCCGCCCTGCCCTGCGTCTATGCGCAACTGGACGAGCTCGCCCGGCGCGTGGTGGACAGCAGCGACACGCTGGCGCCGGCACCCCTGCATGCGGATCCCGCCATCCTCTCCAGCCCGACGTTCGTCCTGCGCATGCCTACCCGCCCCTGGGGACTGCCGACCTGGGACGCCTTGGTGGCGAATGGCACGGCCACGCATTTCAGCCAGCCGTGGCAGGACCGCTATGCGCAGCTCAACGACGGCGCCGCGCAGATACGCGACTACCGCATGGAGTCCAACCGCTTGATCGGACGGCTGGCCGTCCTGTCCTACCCGATCCCGCTGGATGCGAGCACGCGCCGGGATTCCCTGGTGGACATCGAGCTCCTGCGTCGCCTCGCCGGCTCGACGATGGTGACCAGTTCGCAACTGATGGCGTTCATGCTGCGCGATGGCATCGCACCCGGGGCGCCCGCGGTCGACGCCTACCTGCAGGCCTCGGGCACGGTGCGGTTCTGCAAGGAGCAGGGCCTGCCGCTGGCCGACTGGCGCGCAGTCGCGCCAGCGCCGCCGGCGAGGTGATCCCCCGCCACGCCTTGCCGCGTAGCGCGTGCTTGCCTAGCCTGTCCGCTCCATTCCGGGGAACACCGCCATGTCGTCTCGCCTTCCGGGGATCACCCGTCCCGCCATGCCCCGCCTGGGCTGGCTGCGTTACCTGCTGGTCGCCGTGGCGCTGGTGGTCGCGCTGCTGGTGCTCAGCCCGTTCAGCGCGGTGCCCAACGGCCATCGCGGGATCAAGCTCACCTTCGGCAAGGCCGACGACGCGCCGCTCAGCGAGGGCCTGCACCTGCGCATCCCGATCATGCAGACGATCTACAAGATGCCGGTGATGATCGAGCGCTCGGAGACGGAAAGCGAGGCGGCCTCGCGCGACCTGCAGCGGGTGACCACGCAGGTGGTGCTGAACTACCACATCGACCCCGCGCAGGTGGTGCGGGTGTACCGGCAGCTGGGCGTGTTCGAGAACATCGAGCCGCGGATCATCGATCCGTCCGTGCAGGAGGCGATGAAGGCGGTGACCGCGACCTACACCGCCGAGCAGCTGGTCACCAAGCGGCCGGACGTCGCCAACGCGATCAAGTCCGCGCTGCGCGAGCGCATGCAGCGCCACGGGCTGGTGATCGACGAGTTCTCGATCACCAACTTCAAGTTCTCCGACAGCTTCGACGCCGCGATCGAGGCCAAGACCGTGGCGGAGCAGCAGAAGCTCAAGGCCGAGCGCGACCTGGAACGCATCAAGGTCGAGGCCGAGCAGCGCATCGCGCAGGCGCGCGCCGAGGCGGAATCGACCAAGCTCGGCGCGCAGGCCCAGGCCGAGGCCCTGCGCATGCAGCGCGAGTCGATCACCCCCGAGCTGATCCGCCTGCGCGAGGTCGAGGCGCGGATCAAGGCGATCGAGAAATGGGACGGCAAGATGCCGCAGGTGTCGGGCGGCGCGGTGCCCTTCATCAACGTGCAACCCGAAGCGCGCTGAGGCCGGCGCTCAGGCGTCGAAGGCCAATCCCGAAGCACGCACCGCCGTGCCGATCGCCCCGCGTGCGGCGGCGATCGCGGCATCCACCGGCACCCGCCGCGGACGCCGGTCCAGGGTGCAGCGCAGGCCCGCGTCGAGCAAGGCGGCATGCGCGCCGGCGAGGTCGGTGGTGGTGCCTGCATCCAGCGCACCACTGCGTGCGCAGGCCGCCAGCAGCGCCGGCGTGGCGCGCGCGCCCAGCAGTCCCGGATGCGTGCCAGCCTCGCGCAGCACCAGCGCCTGCAGCAGGAATTCGAGGTCGACCAGGCCGCCCTGGCCCTGCTTGATGTCGAACACTGCGGCGTCGCCGCGGTCGGGCTCCGAACGGTCGAGTTCGGCGCGCATGCGCCGGCGCATCGCGGACACGTCGGTCGAAAGCGCGGCGGCATCGCGTGGCCGCGACAGCACCTCCGCGCGCAAGGCCTCGAACGCGGCCAGCAGCGCGGCGTCGCCGGCGATCCCGCGGGCACGCACCAGCGCCTGGTGTTCCCAGGTCCAGGCGCGCGCGCGCTGGTAGTCGACGAAGCTCGCCAGGCTCGACACCAACAGCCCCTTCGCGCCGTCCGGGCGCAGGCGCACGTCCACGTCGTACAGGCGGCCGGCGCCGGTCCCGGTGCCGAGCAGCGACACCAGCTTCTGCCCGAGCCGCGCGAACCAGCGCGAGGCCTCCAGCGGCCGCGCGCCATCGGAGGCCACGCCGTCGGCGGCATCGTGCAGGAACACCAGGTCGAGGTCGGAACCGAAGCCCAGTTCCTCGCCGCCCAGGCTGCCGTAGCCGAGCACGGCGAAGCGCGCCCCGGGCACGACGCCATGCGCGGCCTCCAGTTCGCCCCAGGCAATCGCCAGCACCGCCTCGACCACCGCCTCGGCGAGCCAGGCCAGCCGCTGCGCGCTGCCGCCGGCATCGCAACGGCCATCCAGGAAGGCCAGCGCGATGCGGAAGCTCAACGCATGCCGGGTCTCGTTGAGCGCCTGCAGCGCGGCTTCGGCGTCGCCCGCGCGCAACGCCGCGCGACAGGCCTCGTGCAGGGCCATGCGATCCGGCAGGTCGCCGCCCACGCGCACGTCGAGCAGTTCGTCCAGCAGCAGCGGATGTGCGGCGAGGCGTTCGCCCAGCAGCGCGCTGCGCGCCAGCGCCTCGACCAGGCGCCGCAGCGCGGCCGGTTGCTCGTCGAGCAGGGCGAGGTAACTCGCGCGCCGTAGCAGCGTGTGCAGCAGCGGCAGCACGCGGCGCAGCACGGCGTCCGGCTGCGACGAGCCCGCCGCGGCATCCAGCAGCACCGGCAACACCCGGTCCAGCCGCGCGCGGGTGGCATCGGAGAGATCGCGGACCCCGGGCGAGCGCGCGAAATCGGCCAGGCTGCGGTGCAGCTCCTCGACCGCGACGAAGCCGGAGGCCGCCAGCGCGTCGGCCTCCGCGACATCGGGCAACCCGCGCCAGTAGCCCGCGAGCAGGCCGTCGCTGCGCTGTTCGCGACGTGGCGCCAGCAGCGCGGCGAATTCGGCGGCCACCCGCGCGCGCTGCGCGTCCAGTTCGGCCACCAGCGACGGCCAATCCTGATAGCCCAGCCCGGCCGCGATCCGCGCGCGCAGCAGCGGGTCCTGCGGCAATGCATGGGTCTGCGCATCGCCCAGCATCTGCAGGCGGTTCTCGACCTTGCGCAGCAGGCGGTAGGCCCCGGTGAGGGCGTCGCCGGAGGCGACATCGACATGGCCCGCCGCCACCAGCGCGCGCAGCGCCGGCAGCAGGCGGCGTTCGCGCAAGGCCGGCTCGCGGCCGCCGCGGATCAGCTGCAGCGACTGCGCCAGGAACTCGATCTCGCGGATGCCGCCGGGGCCGCGCTTGATGTCGTCGGCCATGTCCTTGCGCGCCACTTCGGCGGCGATGGTGGCCTTCATCGCGCGCAGCCCGTCCAGGGCGCCGTAGTCCAGGTAACGGCGGTACACGAACGGACGCAGCGCCTGCAGCAGGCGCTCGCCGGCGGCGAGGTCGCCGGCCACCGGGCGCGCCTTCTGCCAGGCGTAGCGCTCCCAGTCGCGGCCCTCGCGCTGGAAGTACAGCTCCATCGCCGCGAACGACAGCGCCACCCGCCCGGCGTTGCCGAACGGCCGCAGGCGCAGGTCCACGCGATGGCAGAAGCCGTCGGCGGTGGTCTCGTTGAGCAGCTTGGCCAGTTGCTGGCCGAGCCGCGCGAAGTAGTCCTGCGCGTCCAGCGCGCGCGCGCCGTCGGATACGCCTTCGCGCTCGTAGGCATAGACCAGGTCGATGTCGGAACTGAAGTTAAGTTCGCCGCCGCCGAGCTTGCCCATGCCGAACACCACCAGCCGCTGGACCTCGCCGTCGGTGTCGCGGACCACGCCGTAGCGCGCGGCGAAGCCGGCCTCCAGCGCCTCCAGCGCGATCCGCAGGCAGGCGTCGGCCAATGCGGTGCTGCCGGCGATGATCGCCTCCACCGGGTCGCCGGCGACGATGTCGCGCCAGGCCAGTACGGTGGACACCGCGTGGCGGTAGCGGCGCAGCAGGCGCGGCCACTCGTCGGGCTGGTCGGCGGCGAGCACCGGCAACAGCAGCGGCGTGGCGCCATCATCGGCATGCAGGCGCTCGATGAGGCCGGGCTGCGCGGCCAGCGTCGCCATCGCGAAGTCGCTGGCCACCGCCAGGCGCCGCAGCTTGTCGACGAAGCCGCTGTCGGTGCGCCAGGCGGCGTCCTGCGGCAGGCGTGCGAGCCAGCGGTCGACGGTGGGGGCATGCGGCATGCCGCGATTGTGGCATCCGGGCCGCCTCGCTATCGTGCGACGCCATGAGCGAATTGCAGGACCTGGTCGCGCTGCTCCGCGCGCAAACCCCCTTGCTGGTGATCGAGACCCCCGACGAGGCGCGGGTGGTGGAGCTGTTCCGGCAATCGCTGATGCACGCCTGGCGCGCCCTCTATCGCTGGTCGGTGACCGAGGGCCTGCGCCGGATCGACATGGACCGCGAGGACGAGGCCGAAGGCGCGCCCGACCTCAGCGCCGCCCTCAACGCGATCCGCGAGGCCCCGCAACGCGGCACCTACCTGTTGCTGGACGCGCATCCCTACCTCGGGTACGCCAGCTACCAGCGCGCCCTGCGCGACCTGATCCAGCGTCGCGCCGGCCTGCCGCACGTGCTGGTGCTGATCGGCACCAAGGTCGAGCTGCCCGAGGCGCTGGAGCCGTTCGCGGTGCGCTTCTCGCTGCGCCTGCCGGACGCCAACGCCCTGCTCAAGCTGGTCCAGGACGAGGCCCGCGCCTACACCGCGGAGCACGGCGGGCGGCGGGTCGAGGCCGATGCCGAGGCGGTGCGGCAGATCGTGCGCAACCTGCAGGGCATGAGCCTCACCGATGCACGCCGGATCGCGCGCCACCTCATCTACCGCGACGGCGTGCTCGGTGCCGACGACCTGCCGGAACTGGCGCGGCTGAAGTTCGAGCTGCTCAACAAGAGCGGGCACCTGCACTACGAATACGACACCGCGCGCTTCGCCGACGTCGGCGGCGCCACCCGGCTGAAGCGCTGGGTCGAGCAACGCCGCGCGCCGTTCCTGCAGGAGCCGCCGCCGCCCGGGCTGGAGCCGCCCAAGGGCATGCTGCTGCTCGGCGTGCAGGGCTGCGGCAAGTCGCTGCTGGCGAAGGCGGTGGCCGGCGGCTTCGGCGTGCCGCTGGTGCGCCTGGACTTCGGCACCCTGTACGACAAGTACCACGGCGAAACCGAGAAGAACCTGCGCGCCGCGCTGGCCTCGACCGAGCAGCTCGCGCCCTGCGTGCTGTGGATCGACGAGATCGAGAAAGGCCTGGCCGCCGGCAGCGGCGAGGGCGACGGCGGGCTGTCGCGGCGGGTGCTGGGCTACCTGCTCACGTGGATGGCGGAGCGCAAGTCGCGGGTGTTCCTGGTCGCGACCGCCAACCAGGTCCACGAATTGCCCGCCGAGTTGCTGCGCAAGGGCCGCTTCGACGAGATCTTCTTCGTCGACCTGCCCGCCCCCGCCGCGCGCGCCGAGATCTTCGCCCTGCACCTGGACCGGCGGAAGCTGCCGCGCGACCACATCGACCTGTCGGCGCTGGCCGCGGCGAGCGACGGCTTCTCCGGGGCCGAGATCGAGCAGGCGATCGTGAGCGCGTTGTATGCGGCGCATGCCGGCGACGGCGGCATCGACACCCATGGCCTGATGCAGGCATTGCGCGACACGCGGCCGCTGTCGGTGCTGATGGCCGAACAGGTGCAGGCGCTGCGCGCGTGGGCGCTGCCGCGCACGGTGCCGGCGGACTGAAGGCGGCGCGCGGGCAATAAAAAAGCCCGCTTCGACCGAAGTCTCAGCGGGCCTGCTCCCTCCCCCACGTCGGGACGCGGGGCGATCGTGAAGGATTCGTTAGGGGGTTTGCACGCTGCACTGCAAAACTGCACCCGCGGGTGCAGTTTTTTCGGACGCATTCAGTCTGGCCGCGGCCCGCGGCGCAGGTCGCGCAAGATCTCGCGGGCCGCGTTGCGTCCCGGCAGGCCGGTGACGCCGCCGCCCGGATGGCTGCCGGAGCCGCACAGGTACAGGCCGGCGAAGGCCCCGCGGTAATGGCCTTGGCCGAGGAACGGACGCGCGCTGAACATCTGGTCCAGCCCCAGCGCGCCGTGGAAGATGTCGCCGCCGACCAGGCCGATGCGACTCTCCAGGTCCAGCGGGCTCAATGCCTCGTAGCCGATCACGCTGCGCGCGAAGTTCGGCGCGTAGTCGTTGACGGTCTCGATCATCAACCTGGCCACGGTGTCGCGGTGCGCATCCCAGCCGCCATCGACCTGCGGGTTCACCTGCTGGCAGAACAGGCTGGCGACGTGCTGGCCGGCCGGCGCGAGGGTGTCGTCGAGGGTGGAGGAAATCACCAGCTCGACGATCGGCTTGCGCGCCCAGCCGGGGTTGTACTGCTTCGACTTCGCGTCGAAGTAGGCCTGTTCGAAATACTGCAGCGACGGCCCGACCAGGATCCCGCTCTGGTGGTGCGGCTGCAGCGCGGTGCCCGGCATCGCGGTGAAGTCCGGCAGTTCGGACAGGGCCACGTTCATGCGGAAGGTGCCGGAGCCGCAGCGGTAACGCGTCACCCGGCGGGTCGTGTCGTCGTCGAGCACGCCGGGCGCGACCAGAGTGCCGTACAACAGCTTCGGGTTGAGGTTGCTGGCGACCAGCCCCGCGCGCAGCGTGCGGCCGTCGGCCAGTTCCACGCCCACCGCCTTGCCGCCTTCCACGAGCAGGCGCGCGACCTCCGCGTCGGTCTCGATGGCGACGCCGCGCGCCTCGCATTCCTTGCGCATGGCCTGGGTAATCGCGCCCATGCCGCCGATCGCGTGGCCCCACGCACCGGCCTTGCCGTTCACTTCGCCGAACACGTGGTGCAGCAGGACGTAGGCGCTGCCCGGGGTGTACGGGCTGGCGAAGTTGCCGACCACCGAATCCCAGCCCAGTGCGGCCTTCAGCGGCTCGCCCTCGAACCATTCGTCCAGCAGCTCGCCGGCCGACTTGGTGAACAGGTCGAGCAGGTCGCGGCGCCCGCGCATGTCCAGCGACTTCAACTGCCTGCCGACGGCGAGCGAGTTGAGCCAGTCGGCCAGCACGAAGCCGTCGCTCACGTTTGGCGGCGTGCGCCGCATCAGTTCGCGCAGCACCACGACGATGCGGTCGAGCATCGCGTAGTACTCGGGCAGCCGTTGTGCATCGCGCGCCGACCACTTCGCCACCTCGGCGTGGGTGTGCTCGCCGCCGAGGCGGAAGCTGCGACCGTCCGGCAACGGCAGGAAATTCGCGTACGGCCGCTCGACCACGCGCAGCCCGTGCTCGGCCAAGCGCAGGTCGCGGATTACCGCCGGGTTGAGCAAGCTGACCGTGTAGCTGGCGACCGAATTGCGGAAGCCGGGGTGGAATTCCTCGGTGACCGCCGCGCCGCCGACGATGTGCCGGCGCTCCAGCACCCGCACCCTCAACCCGGCCGCGGCCAGGTAGGCGGCGCAGACCAGGCCGTTGTGGCCGCCGCCGATGACCAGGACATCCTGTTGCTGCTCGCGCACGTGGGCTACCGGTGAGTCGTGATCGCGCGATGATCCGCGCCTGACCCGCAAAACGGAAGCGCGCTAGCCGGGCGCGTTGAGGTAGCCGCGGCAGGCGGGCGCGCCGCAGGCGCAGGGAATCGGCTCGATGTCGCCGCGGACCTGGTAGTCCAGCAGCAATTCCTCGCCTGCGGCGATCGCGCGCAGGCTGGACAGGAAGACCCGGCGGTGGTCGAACCGCGCGACCAGGTTGGGGGTGCAGCCGTGGTTGATGAATTCCGCGCCGCTGCCACCGATCCCGCCATCGATCAGGCGCCGCGCGCTGCAGCGGAACAGATACAGCTGCGGCCGCAGGCGCCGGCGCCAAGCTTCGCGCAAGCCGATGCGCTGGCCGGTGTACTCGATCACCCGCCGGCGCACGGGGATGTCTTCGGCCGCGAACACGCCCCAGCGATGCACGCCGGACGCCGCGATCCGCAGCCGGAAGCGGCAGGCCGCCGGCGCGATCCGCGGGACGTGGCCGGGCCCGCCGGGCATCAGCACGTCGCGCACGAACGGCGTCGGTGCCTCCTCGCTCGCTGCGTGCGCCATGCCCGGGCCTCAGAAGCCCTTGCTGCCGAACCCGCCCTTCTGTCCGAAGCCGCCGCCTCCGCCGGATTTGTTGCCCCAGGGATCGCCCGCACCGCCCTTCATGCCCGGCTGGCCGAAGCCACCGCCGCCGGACTTGTTGCCCCAGGGGTCGCCCGCACCGCCTTTCATGCCCGGCTGGCCGAAACCGCCGCCCCCGGATTTGTTGCCCCAGGGATCGCCCGCACCGCCCTTCATGCCGGGTTGGCCGAAGCCGCCACCCCCGGACTTGCTGCCCCAGGGGTCACCCGCACCACCCTTTCCGGGCGCACCGCTTTTCGCCATGCCAGCCCCTTGGGTGATCGACTGCATGGGGTAAGGGTCGCGCACCTGAAGCGCCCGCAAGGTGGCGCCACCCGGATCGACGCGGCCATCGCAGGTCCCGCCGATGGCGCGCTGGTATTTCTCGATCGCGCCGATGGTCTTGGGCCCGACGGCGCCATCGACCGCCAGTTCCGGGCTGGGCCCGCCCTGGCTGGCCGGCACGCAGTTGAGCAGGTACTGGACGGTCATCACGTCGGAGGGCGGGAAATTGCGCCCGCCGCGCCCGACCGATCCGCTGATGGCCTTGGGCATGGTGCACCTCGCATGTCGTGGCATCGTCGATACCGGCATCGAGGGATACGCGGCCGACGCCGCGAGGCGGACACCGGCTGGCGCGGTCAGGCCACCGGCGCCCGTGCGTCCACCGCCGTCCTGAACGCGCGCGCGCCACCGCGCACGCCATCGGCATGGGCATCGACCCAGGACGCCACGATCAGCATGTAGTCGTCGTTGCCCACCCCGGCCCGGAAGCGCGGCAAACCGTCCGGGGACTTGCCGCCCTGCAGGGTCGGCATGGCGCGCTGCGGGCGCCCGAAGGGCCAGGCGTCCGCCGGTCCGACGCCATCCTGCGCATCGTACTCGCCGGAGGTAACCATCCAATCCGCGCCACAGGCCTCGCTCACCGCGCACAGCACCGGGTGCGCGATCCCCCAGTCGGGATGGCGCGAACCGAGCTCGCTGCCGGTGTTATGCGCCAGCAAGGGCATGCGACGCTCGCGCGCCAGCATCGCCAGCGTGCCATACCCCTGGAGCGCGGGCGCGACCAGCGCCGCGTCCACGTCCAGCGCCTGCAGCAGCGCCCAACGCGCCGGCAGTTCATCGGGTTCGCAGATCAGGTTGGCCAGATAGCCCTTGCGCTCGCCGGTCGCCTGGCGGGCCGCATCCCGCGCCGCGACCATCGCCTGCACGTGGGCGCGGAACCCCTCGAAGTCGGCGAACACCTGCAGCTCATCGTCCTTCACCAGGTGGAAGCCGCCTTCCAGCACCTCGCGGTTGAGCGCGGCCATGGTCGGGATGTCGAGGCCGACGGCCGGCCGCATCGACCGGCACAGCAGGGGACCGCGCGGCACGCCGAAGCGTTCGCGGATCCCGGCGACGCCGAAGGCCGGCCCCGGCCCGAACTCGGCAGGCAGCTCCAGCCCGGCCAACTGGAAGCGAGTCAGGAAGCCGAGGCGCGGCAATTCCCCCAACACCACGTTCCAGAGTTGCGCGGGCTTGCCCGCCAGCAGGCGACGCGGGATCGCGAGCTCGATCGCCCAGTGCCGTTCCGCGCCACCGCCTTCGGCATAGACCTCGGTGGCGAGGTGGTAGGGCGCGATGCCGCCCGCGCGTGCCGGCGGATCGAGCGGATCCACCGACACCACCCGGATCGTCCAGTCCACCAACATCGAGGGCTGCACGTGCCCGGCGATCGCGGTCGTCGCCGCGCTCTGCTCCATCGCCATGCCGATCGCCGTGGCCTCGGCATCGTGCAGCGAACCGACCTGGTAGCGGGCACGGACATAGGCATCCGGATCGAGGTCCGCGGACCAGCGGAACAGGTCGGGATGCGCGGTGCGCAGCAGGTTGCCTGAACTCATCGCACGTGGAACTCCAGCAGTTGGGCGAGACGCCAATCGTCCGCCGAGGTGATCTTGATGTTGGATTTTTCGCCGGGCACCGCCACCACCGGAATGCCAGCGCGAACGGCGAGCTGGAGCGTGGATTGCGGTTCCCACCCGGCTTGGTCGGCCTCCCGCAACAGGCGCAGCAGCAACGCCCGGTCGAAGGCCTGTGGCGCCTGGAAGATGGCCGCCTCGCTGCGGGCCAAGGCCTCCACCACGCGGCCGTCGCACAGGCGCGCCACTGGCACCTCGGGATCCAGCATGGCGCCGGCGCACCCGCACCCCGCTGCCGCCGCCAGCACGGCGCGCATCAGCCCCACGCTGGCGAACGGACGGGCGACATCGTGGACCAGCACCCAGTCGCCCGAGGCGGCGTCGACCAACCTGGCGACGCTGGCGTGGCGCGTCGCGCCACCGGCGATCACGACGCAACCCGGCAACAGCGCGCGCGCTTCATCGAGCCGTTCACCCGGCACCGCCACCAGGACTTCGCCAGCGACCTGGCGCGCCTTCTCCGCGACCCAGTGCAGCAAGGGCTTGCCCGCCAATTCCAGGAAGCCCTTGTCGCCCAGGCCCAAGCGGGTGCCACCGCCGCCGGCGGGCAGCAGGGCGGAGATGCGCGCCTCAACCATCGAACCGCATGCCGTCGTGGCCGGCCGCCTGCAGCCGGTCGAGGACCTCGCGGACTTCCGGCAATTCCTCGCGCGCCAGCAATTGCGCGCAGTAGGCCACCGCCTTCGACCATTCGCGGCCTTCAAGCGCATGCGAGAGCCGCGCCAACCCGAGGTTGAGCGCACGCGGCAGCGATTCGGGCGTGCGCGCCTGCGACGACACCGCGGTATCCAGGTAACAGCGGTCATAGGCCACGCCCGCCGCCACGGTGTGCTGCGCGCGCCAGTCCGTCCCGTAGACGCACGCCAGGTAAGCCTCCGGTGGTGCCGGTACCGGCCAGTCGCGCCCGTCCCAGGCCAATCGCTCCGTGGCGTAGGGTCCGACCCGCGATGCGAGGTGGTCGGGCCAGCCCAGGCTGACGTGGAATGCGCCGCCAGCGACCGTCCGCGCGACCAGCAGGTCGATGCCGACGCCGGTGGGTCCGTGCACCAAGCCGATGACCTCCGCGTCGTCCTTGCGCGGTTGCCTGAGTTCGGCATCCTGCGCCGCCGCTGCCTGCAGCGCGTCCAGCTGCGCGGGCGCAGGATCGAGCAACATCAGGTCGACGTCCTTGTCGTGCGGGAACAGCACGCCATCTTTGACCAGCGCGAGCAAGGTGCCGCCGGTCAGGTGGTACGCGATGCCATGCGCCTCGAGCAGGTCGGCCGCCACGAACAGTGCGGTGCGTACGTCCACGCCCGCCGGCGGACGCAGGCCACCGCGACCGGGCAATCCTGGATCGAGTGCCCGCGCCTGGCCCGCCAATCCCGCCAGCAGGCAGGTCCGCGCCTCGGCGGCATCGCCCGCGAGGCGCGCGGATTCGCCGCGCGCCCGCTGCAGGCGCCACGCGCCGGGGTTCGCCTGCGAAGCGGCACGCAGCACCTCGCGCGCCTGCGCCGCGCGATCCACCGCCTGCAGCATCCGCGCGTAGTTGAGCGCGGCGGCCTCCAGCCCGGGAGCCAGTTGCAACGCACGGTGGGTGGCCATCGCGGCGTCGCGGCGCTGGCCCGCCTGCCAGCTCGCGACGCCGAGGTTGGTCCAGGCATCCGCCAGCGACGGCGACAGCCGCAGGGCCTGTTGGGCATGCCGGACGGCCGCAGCGGCATCACCCAGCGCCACCGCCAGGGCAGACAGGTTCGACCAGCTCGCGGGATGCGCATACAGCTGAGACAGCGCACGTGCGTAGGTGGAAGCCGCGGCCTCGCGCCCGCCTGCCTCGAACTCGCGCATGGCGTGCAGGATCGCTACCGCCGACGCTTCGGGCGAGTGGCCGACGAGCGTGGAGAGCGGGAGCCCGCGCGCGGAGACCGTCATGCGCCCACGCTGCCGTCGGTTCCGACCAGATGCTGCAGGCGCAAGCGGATCGACTCGACCTCGGGGAACGCCTCGATCGCCAGGATCTGGTCGCACACCGCCAGTGCTGCACCACCGGCGCCCGGCACCAGCACGGTCCCGAGGGTCAGCAACGCCCGGGTCATCGCGGCGTCACGCGAAGCTTCCGCAAGGCCCGGGCTGGCCAACCCCTTCTGCACGAATTGGCGCGGGATCACCTTGCCCGCCAGCGATCGGTGCTCCTCGCGCCAGTCGTCGCCATAGATCCATCCCAGGTATTCGTCCACCGGGGCCGGCATAGGGACGGTCACCTCGAGCGGGTCGCAAGCGGCGTCCTCGATCGCGAAGGCCGGCGTGTCGAACACCAGGTGATCCGGCGGGCCGAAGGAACCGACCCAGCGCCCGCCACGCCGGCGCTGGAGCAGGACGTCCACGGGAATCCCGCTCTCCACATGGACCAGGCCGAGCACCCCGATCTCGCCGACCGGGGGCATGCGTTGCCCTTGCTGGGCGTAAGGCCGGTAACCTTGGGCGAATGCAGCGAGCAGCGCATCCCGGGGGACATCCGCATCGATCGCGATGTCGATGTCCTTGCGCGCTTCCCACAGGCCACCGTGGATCGCATGCATGCGCACCGCACCGCCGGCCAGGCAGGGTGCTGCCGCGATCGCCCGCAGGCGCGACAGGCAATCGACGAGCACGGCCCGCCAGACCCCGGGCTCCTGCCTCTTGTCGTCCCCGGGCTCCGCGCCGCCGCGCGAGACATGCGCGAGCGTGTCGTCCGTGACTTGTCGCAGCGCCTCGCGTGCATGCCGCCTGGCCTCGGCGGGGCGCTCCATCACCCGCGTCAACTCACCCATCGCATGCTGCAAGGCGAAGCCCGGCCCGCCGCTTGCGATCGCGGTCGCCAGCACGTCGTGGGCGGCCTGCAGGCGGTCGACCGCACGCAGCATCCGCGCCATGCCCATCGCCGCCGATGCATGGGCAGGCGCCAGTCGATGCGCGTGCTGCATCGCCTTGGCGGCATCGCGTCGTTCCCCCAGCCGCCAACTGGCGATCGCCGCGTTGACCCAGGCATCGGCCTGGCCTGGCGCCAGCGCGATCGCGCGCTTGGCATGCTCCAGCGCCTCCTGGTGCTGCTCCAACCCGATCGCCAAGGCGGAAAGATTGGACCAGCACGACCAGTCGCGGGCGTCCGCGATGGCCGCACGGTAGGCGTCCCGGGCTTCGGCAACCCGTCCCTGCGCCACCAAGGCAGTGCCACGCTGTGCCAGTGCGGCGCCGGGGCTCCCGGTGTGCGTGATGACGCAGGCAGCGAACATGGAGAGGGACCCTCGATCTGGCGCGGAACGGTGCAGGGTAGCGGAACGCGATTCGCGTCGCGCAGCGCATGCCTGCCCATGACGCAAAAACCCCCGCCTTGCGGCGGGGGTTTTCTTGTCGCGGTGTCGCGGATGACGCGGGCTCAGAAATCCATGCCGCCCATGCCGCCCATGCCGCCACCGCCCGGCATCGCCGGCTCGTCCTTCTTCGGCAGCTCGGCCACCATCGCCTCGGTGGTGATCATCAGGCCGGCGATCGACGCCGCGTTCTGCAGCGCGGTGCGGGTGACCTTGGTCGGGTCCAGGATGCCGAACTCGATCATGTCGCCGAACTCGCCGTTGGCGGCGTTGTAACCGAACGCGCCGGTGCCTTCGGCGACGCGGTTCAGCACCACGCTCGGCTCATCGCCGGCGTTGGTGACGATCTCGCGCAGCGGGGCTTCCATCGCGCGCAGGGCGATCGCGATGCCGTGGTTCTGGTCCTCGTTGGCACCCTTGAGCTCGGCGATCGCCGCCTTGGCACGGATCAGGGCCACGCCGCCGCCGGGGACGATGCCTTCCTCGACCGCCGCGCGGGTGGCGTGCAGGGCGTCCTCGACGCGCGCCTTCTTTTCCTTCATCTCGACTTCGGTGGCGGCACCGACCTTGATCACGGCCACGCCGCCGGCCAGCTTGGCCACGCGCTCCTGCAGCTTCTCGCGGTCGTAGTCCGAGGAGGTTTCCTCGACCTGCGCCTTGATCTGCTTGATGCGCGCCTCGATGCCCGCGCCGTCGCCGGCGCCGTCGATGATGGTGGTGTTCTCCTTGCTGACCTGCACCTTCTTGGCGCGGCCGAGGTCCTTGATCGTCGCCTTC
>JAFLEB010000057.1 GCA_017302075.1 Lysobacterales bacterium | reverse complement strand
CACTTCAAGGACCTGCTGTATTCCTCGCTGGACTGGGCGATCCGCGACGAGGACGGCTACACCTTCATCCTCGGCCGCACCGACGACGTGATCAACGTGGCCGGCCATCGCCTCGGCACGCGCGAGATCGAGGAAGCGGTAGCCAGCCACCCGGCGGTCGCCGAGGCCGCGGTGGTCGGTGTGCAGGACGACCTGAAGGGACAGGTGCCGATCGTGTTCGCCACCCTGAAGGCCGCGGGCAGCGACCCCACCGATGCCGCGACCGGCATGCTGCGCAGCGTCGTCGACCAGCTCGGCGCGGTGGCGCGCCCGTCGCGCGTCTACGTGGTCGGCGCGCTGCCCAAGACCCGCTCCGGCAAGCTGCTGCGGCGCTCGTTGCAGGCCCTGGCCGAAGCCCGCGACCCGGGCGACCTGTCCACCCTCGATGACCCCGCTGCGCTGGACGAGGTGAAGCGCGCGCTCGCGCGCGGTTCCGATGCCTGAGCGGGCAGGTGGGCGCTCGCGGTAAAATCGCATTTTTCCCGGAGGCTGCATGTCGATGAATTCCTCCGCCGGCGCGCGGTTCCGCGCCGCCCTGTCCGCCGAGTCGCCGCTGCAGGTGATGGGCGCGATCACCGCCTACGCCGGCCTGATGGCCAAGCGCACCGGCTACCGCGCGCTGTACCTGTCCGGCGGCGGCGTCGCCGCCAATTCGCTGGGCATGCCCGACCTCGGCATCAGCACCATGGAAGACGTGCTCATCGATGCGCGCCGCATCGTGGACGCGACCGGCATGCCGCTGCTGGTCGACATCGACACCGGCTGGGGCGGGGCGTTCAACATCGCCCGCACCATCCGCAACTTCGAGCGCGTCGGCGTGGCCGCCGTGCACATGGAGGACCAGGTCGGGCAGAAGCGCTGCGGCCATCGTCCCGGCAAGGAAGTGGTGACGAAGGACGAGATGGTCGACCGGGTGAAGGCGGCGGTCGACGCGCGCAGCGACCGCGATTTCGTGATCATGGCGCGCACCGATGCCGCCGCGGTGGAGGGCCTGGACAGCGCGATCGAACGCGCCGTCGCTTACGTCGAGGCCGGCGCCGACATGGTGTTCCCGGAGGCGATGACCTCGCTGGACGACTACCGCAAGGTGAAGGCCGCGGTCGGCGTGCCGGTGCTCGCCAACCTCACCGAGTTCGGCAGCACGCCGTTCTACACCACCGACGAGCTGCGCGATGCCGGCGTCGACATCGCCCTGTATTGCTGCGGCGCCTACCGCGCGATGAACAAGGCCGCGCTGGGCTTCTACGAGGCGGTCCGCCGCGACGGCACGCAGAAGCACGTCATCGACACCCTGCAGACCCGCGCCGAGCTCTACGACTTCCTGGGTTACCACGCCTACGAGGACAAGCTCGACCAGTTGTTTGCGCAGAAGAAGTGAGCCGAGGACCCAAGATGAGCGAGCAGACCCCCGCCCCGGCGTTCAAGCCGAAGAAATCCGTTGCGCTGTCCGGCACGGCAGCCGGCAACACCGCGCTGTGCACCGTGGGCCGCACCGGCAACGACCTGGCCTACCGCGGCTACGACATCCTCGACCTGGCCACCACCAGCGAGTTCGAGGAAATCGCCCACCTGCTGGTGCACGGCAAGCTTCCCAACCGCGCCGAGCTGGCCAGTTACAAGGCGAAGCTGAAGGCCCTGCGCGGCATCCCCGCTGCGGTCAAGGCCGCGCTGGAGGAATTGCCGCCGTCCGCGCACCCGATGGACGTGATGCGCACCGGCGTCTCGGTGCTCGGCTGCGTGTCGCCGGAGAAGGACGACCACAACCATCCCGGCGCGCGCGACATCGCCGACAAGCTGATGGCCTGCCTGGGCTCGATGCTGCTGTACTGGTACCACTGGAGCCACAACGGCCGGGCCATCGACGTCGAGACCGACGACGACTCCATCGGCGGCCACTTCCTGCACCTGCTGCACGGTGCGCCGGCGCCGGAGAGCTGGGTGCGCGCGATGCACACCTCGCTGATCCTGTACGCCGAGCACGAGTTCAATGCCTCGACCTTCACCGCGCGGGTCATCGCCGGCACCGGCAGCGACATGCATTCCTGCATCGCCGGCGCGATCGGCGCGCTGCGCGGTCCCAAGCACGGCGGCGCCAACGAGGTCGCGTTCGAGGTGCAGAAGCGCTACGAGACCCCGGACGAGGCCGAGGCGGACATCAAGGCGCGCGTCGAGCGCAAGGAAGTGGTGATCGGATTCGGGCACCCGGTGTACACGGTGTCGGACCCGCGCAACAAGGTGATCAAGCAGGTCGCCCACGACCTGTCGGCGGAGCAGTCGAACATGAAGATGTACGCCATCGCCGAGCGATTGGAATCGGTGATGTGGGACATCAAGAAGATGTTCCCCAACCTCGACTGGTTCAGCGCGGTCAGCTACCACATGATGGGCGTGCCCACCGCGATGTTCACCCCGCTGTTCGTGATCGCGCGCACCAGCGGCTGGAGCGCGCACGTCATCGAGCAGCGCATCGACGGCAAGATCATCCGCCCGAGCGCGAACTACATCGGCCCCGAAGACCAGGCCTTCGTGCCGATCGACCAGCGCTGAGCCCCGCGCGGCCAGCCGCGCGCGACCCGTAACCATCGACGCCGCCGACCAAAGTCGGAGGCGTTGGCGCTTGCGTCCGCATCGACGATGCCCCGCGCTACTGGCCAGAATTCGCGATGCGCGTGCCGGCGGCGCGGCGTTACCCTAACGGCCGTGGCGCACGGCCACCCGCTCGCAAGACCCGATGGATACCGACTGGCTGATCCCCGCCGACCGCTTCGTAGAACATGCGCTGGTCGCATTGGCGACGCTGGTCGTCACCGCGCTGGTGGTGGTCATCCACTACGAGGGGCTGCACGCGCTCGCGCGGCGCTACGGCGGCCGCGCGCCGCGGCGCAGCCGCTCCTCGATGCTGTGGATCATCTTCGCGCTGCTGGGCCTGCACGTGCTGGAGATCTGGTGCTACGGCCTCGGCTACTGGTGGCTGGTCAAGTTCCCGGACACCGGGTTCGTGCACGGCGAGCACGGCATGGACCACCTGTTCGACGCGGTCTACTTCTCGGCGATGACCTACAGCACGGTGGGCTTCGGCGACCTGTCGCCGGTCGGCGCGGTCCGCCTGATGTCGGGCATGGAGGCGATCACCGGGCTGCTGATGATCACCTGGTCGGCGACCTTCACCTATCTCGAGATGTCGCGCCTGTGGACGCCGGGTCGCGAGTGACGCGATGCCGGCTCAGCCCCGGCGCGGCTTGAGGCTCTGCACCTTGTAGAAGGTGTGGTCGCCGATGGTCGCGACCTGGTAGGCGGTGCGCCAGCTCGGGCTGGCGATGGCGTGGGCGGCGAAGTGGCTGGCGCCCGGCACGACTTCCTTGCGCTGCCCCGGGGGCAGGGCCCAGTTGCGCTCGGATTCCAGGGCGATGGTCACCGCCTCCGCCCAGGCCTCGGTGTTCGACAGGCGGGTCTGCGGGGACACCAGGGTGGGCGCGAACTGCTTGCGCGCGGTGACCACCTGGCAGAGGTCGCGGCCCCACAGCCCGCTGTCGCGGCGGCGCAGGGCGACTTCGGCGACCGCCTGCTGGCCGCGCACGGACTGGTCGCGCGCTTCCAGGTACACGGTGGTGGACAGGCACAGCGAATCGGCGGCGGGCTGCGGCAACACGTGCGACAGCCAGAGGATCCAGGCCAGTTTCATGTCGGACTCCTTGCTCCGTTGCGGCGCGTGGCCTCGACACCGGCGTTCGGCCGGGGCGGGACACGCGTCATGGCGTACTGGGGAGGGCGGCAGCTCTATGGCGACCTTTGCCCGGGCCCGCCGTCGAAGTCGGGGGCCGGTAGCTGCCCGTGCGCCAGGAGGGCGGGGCAGGACGAAAGTGCGCGCACCTTAGGCGGCGCTTCCCGAACGAAAGCTGAATGCGCCTTTTGCGAAGTCTTTGATCCGACTGGAGTTTTTATTCGGTCGCCTGCTCAAAGCGCCGCGGCGAGGCGACTGCCCTGGGCGATCGCGCGCTTGGCGTCGAGCTCGGCGGCCACGTCGGCGCCGCCGATCAGGTGGACGTTGCGACCGCGCGCCAGCAGCGCCGCATGCAGGTCACGGCGCGGCTCCTGGCCGGCGCAAACCACCACGTGGTCGACCGCAAGCAGCTGCTCGCCGCCATCGATCCGCACGTGCAGGCCCTCGTCGTCGACACCGAGGTATTCCACCCCGCCGAGCATCTTCACGCCCTTGGACTTCAGGGTGGCGCGATGGATCCAGCCGGTGGTCTTGCCCAGCCGCGCACCGGGACGCCCCGGGCTGCGCTGCAGCAGCCACAGTTGGCGGGCGGACGGTTCGGGGCGCGGCGCGACCAGCCCGCCGGCCGCCTCAAAGCTCGGGTCGACGCCCCATTCGGCCATCCACCGCGCCGGATCCAGCGTTGCCGAGGCGCCGTGCTCGGCGAGGAATTCGGCCACGTCGAAGCCGATGCCGCCGGCACCGATGATCGCGACCTTGGCGCCCGGCACGACGCGGCCCTGCAGGACATCCAGGTAGCCGACGACCTTGGGGTGGTCGTGGCCGGGGATGTCGATCGCGCGCGGCGTGACCCCGGTCGCCACCACCACCTCGTCGAAGCCATCGAGCATCGCGGCATCCACCGGGGCGTGCAGGCGGAGCTCGACGCCGGTGTCCTCGATCCGCTGGCGGAAGTAGCGCAGGGTCTCGTGGAATTCCTCCTTGCCCGGAATGCGCTTGGCCAGGTTGAACTGGCCGCCGATCTCGCCGGCGGCATCGAACAGGGCGACCCGATGGCCGCGATCCGCGGCGACCGTGGCGCAGGCGAGGCCGGCCGGTCCCGCGCCGACCACGGCGATCGACTTGGGGGCCGGCGCGGGCGTGTACACCAATTCGGTCTCGGCGCAGGCGCGCGGATTGACCAGGCAGCTCGCGCGCTTGTTCTCGAACACGTGGTCGAGGCAGGCCTGGTTGCACGCGATGCAGGTGTTGATGGCCGCCGCGCGCCCGCTGCCGGCCTTCTCCACCCACTGCGGGTCTGCGAGCAGGGGCCGCGCCATCGAGACCATGTCGGCGGCGCCGGCTGCCAGCACGGCTTCGGCCACCTCGGGCGTGTTGATGCGGTTGGTCGCGACCAGCGGCAGGCCGACATGCGGCTTCAGCTTGGCGGTCACGCCGGCGAAGGCCGCGCGCGGCACCGAGGTCGCGATGGTCGGCACGCGCGCCTCGTGCCAGCCGATGCCGGTGTTGATGATCGTGGCGCCGGCAGCCTCGACCGCGCGCGCCTGCGCGACGATGTCGTCCCAACCATTGCCGCCTTCCACCAGGTCCAGCATCGACAACCGGTAGACCAGGATGAAGTCGGGGCCGCAGGCCTCGCGGACGCGGCGCACGATCTCCACCGCGAAGCGCATGCGGCGGGTCGCATCGCCGCCCCAGGCGTCGTTGCGCCGGTTGGTGCGCGGCGCGGTGAACTCGTTCAGCAGGTAGCCTTCGGAGCCCATGATCTCGACGCCGTCGTAGCCGGCGTCGCGCGCGCGCGATGCCGCCGTCGCGAAGTCGCGGATCTGGCGCTCGACCGCGCGTGTACCCAGGGCGCGGGGCGTGAAGGGATTGATCGGCGCCTTCAATCGCGATGGTGCGACCGAGAGCGGATGGTAGGCATAGCGACCGGCGTGCAGCAGCTGCATGCAGATCTTGCCGTCGTGCGCGTGCACGGCGGAGGTGACCGTGCGATGCCGGCCGACGTGCCAAGGCTGGCTCATGCGCCCGGCGAACGGTTTCAGCCAGCCCACGATATTCGGTGCGAACCCCCCGGTCACGATCAGGCCGACACCACCGGCCGCGCGCTCCGCGTAGTAGGCCGCGAGCTTCGGGAAGTCGCGGGCATGGTCTTCCAGCCCGGTGTGCATCGAACCCATGAGCACCCGGTTGCGAAGGCGGGTGAATCCCAGGTCGAGGGGTTGCAGGAGGCGAGGATAGGGTGGGCTCATGGGCCTAGCATACCTAGGCGTACGGTGCGCGTCGCGTTTCCATGGTCGCGGATGGCCGAGCCCGCCTCGTGGTTCGGGAGGAACGGTAGACTTCGCTGCGGGATTTTGCATCGCCGCATCCGTTATGCTAGCGTTAACATGGCTTTCACGGCGCCCGCTGTAGTTTGAACGGGATGGCGTGCGGACACAGCCGTCTCAGTGCATTCAAAATTTGCGTCACGGTTTCTTTTACTGATCAAGGAGCTGAACATGAACAAGAAACTCCTCTGCGCCGCCCTTCTGGGTGGTCTGGGTCTGGCGCAGGCTGCGTCCGCCCAGGAGTTCGATGACCGTTGGTACGTTTCCGGTTCGACCGGCGTGAACTTCCAGGACAAGGACCGCAACACCGAAGACTCCCTCTTCGGCACCTTGGGCTTCGGCAAGTTCATCTCGCCGAACGTCTCTCTGGAAGCTGAAATCAACTACCAGAACCCGGACAAGTCCGCCAACCCGAACCTGTGGTGGAGCCAGTACGGCGTGTCGCTGGATGGCCGTTACCACTTCCGCAGCGTCGATTCCAAGTGGTGGCCCTATGTCCGTGGCGGCATCGGCTGGCAGCGCCACGAAGAAGAATACGACGCGACCCCGAACCCGATTTCCCCGGGCCAGCACGAAGCGTCCAACCTCGCCTTGAACCTGGGCGCCGGCCTGCAGTTCGACTTCGGTCGCCTGGACCTGCGCACGGAAATCGGCACCCGCATCGATTTCGACGACCAGCAGGCGGACCTTGCCGAGCAGCAGAACCAGTTCACCGACCTGCTGGCCTCCGTCGGCCTGACCGTGGCCCTGGGTCCGGAGCCGATGGCCCCGGTTGCTCCGCCGCCGGCCCCGCAGCCGACCTGCGCCGACATGGATGACGACGGCGACGGCGTCAACAACTGCAACGACAAGTGCCCGGGTTCGCAGGCTGGCCAGACCATCGGTCCGGACGGTTGCCCGGTGCCGGTGTCGATCGACCTGAAGGGCGTGAACTTCGACTTCGACAAGTCGACCCTGCGTCCGGACGCGATCGCGATCCTGAACGAGGCGGTCGAGATCCTGAAGCGCTATCCGGAACTGCGCGTCGAAGTGGCTGGCCACACCGACCAGTGCGGCAAGGATTCGTACAACCAGGGTCTGTCCGAGCGTCGCGCCAAGGCCGTGTACGACTACCTGACCAGCAACGGCGTCGATGCCGGCCGTCTGGCGGGTCCGAACGGTTACGGCGAGAGCCGTCCGCTCGAGGACAAGGGCCAAGCCTTCCCGGGCTGCAAGAGCGAGACCAACCGCCGTACCGAGCTGAACACCCAGTAATTCGGACTGTTCCGTTCGCGGCATCAGGAAGCCCGGCCTCGCGCCGGGCTTCTTGTTTGTGGACCACGTTCGGCCCCAGCCTCCGATTGCAGGGTCGCGGAGCTTCGACCTACACTGCCGCAACCTTCGGGGAAACCCACATGACCTTCATTCGCGTCGTTGCCGCCCTCCTCTTGGCGTGCATGTCCCCGGCTTCGTTCGCGCAGGCGCAGCTGGCCTGCAGCAACGAATTACTGTCTGCGATGCCTGTGCGCTCGACGGTGTTGTCGACGCTGGCGATCGAGTTGAATCCGGGCACGTCGCAGGCTGGCGCATCGGCGGGGGTGCTGGGAGAGGCTTTCGACGAGGCGCTGTCGGTCGACAACGTGCTCCTGCGCATCCGCCAGGATGGTTGCCGGGCGATGGCGAATGCGCGCCCGGCGGGTGCCGTGGACCCCAACGACCCCGCTGCCTACAAGCCCAAGACCCAATTCGACAATACGCCGTGGCGCTTCAACATGACGCAGAACGGCAAGCGCATGACCGCCGATGAATTCGACGCCTGGTTGAAGTCGCGTGGGGTACGCGTGGTTGGTCGCAAGGATGCCGCGCCCGTGCCTGCAGCGCCCGGACCGGCAACGCCTGCGGCGGAGAAGCCGAAGCAGTAATCCGATGGCGAGCCACGGTCCGGGTGCACGTCCGCGTCGCATCGGGCTCGCGCGCGCGTTGTCCAAGCGCGGTGTCGCATCGCGCAGCCAGGCTGCCGCGTGGATCCGCGGAGGGCGCGTCCGTGTCGATGGGCGCGTCGTGACCGATCCGGAATTCCCGACAGTCGATGGCCTTCACGTGCTGGAAGTCGACCGCCACGCAGTCGGTGCACTCGCGGTCGAGCGCCGCTACATCGCCCTCAACAAGCCCCGCGGCCTCGTCACCACCGCGCGCGACGAACAGGCGCGCGACACCGTGTATCGCTGCTTCGATGGCACCGGCTTGGGCTGGATCGCCCCCGTGGGCCGGCTCGACAAGGCCAGCGAGGGCTTGTTGCTGTTTTCCAACGATCCGCAGTGGGCGGCGCGCATCACCGATCCCGGCACCGGCCCGGACAAGGGCTACCACGTGCAGGTCGATTGCATCCCCGACGAGGCGCGCCTACGCGCGATGCGCGAGGGCGTGGCGTGCGATGGCGTGGTGTTGCGGGCGAAGGCGGTCTCGCTGTTGCGCGCCGGCGGCAAGCACGCATGGCTGGAGATCGTGCTCGACGAAGGCCGAAACCGGCAGATCCGGCGCATGCTGGCGGCGCTCGGCATCGGCGTGCTGCGGCTGGTGCGGGTGTCGATCGGCCAGGTCGTGTTGGGCGACCTCGCGAAGGGGGCGTGGCGGCCCCTCACCGAGGTGGAGGTCGCCGCGCTGGGCGGCGGCTGAACGTCAGGACGCGATGACGCCGAGTTCCTTGCCGATGCGGATGAAGGCATCGATCGCGCGATCGAGTTGCTCGCGCGTGTGCGCCGCCGAGATCTGGGTGCGGATGCGCGCCTGGCCCTTGGGTACCACCGGGAAGAAGAACCCGATCGCGTAGATCCCTTCCTCCAGCAGCCGTTGCGCGAAGCGCTGGGCCAGCGGGGCGTCGTACAGCATGACCGGCGAGATGGGGTGCACGCCCGGCTTGATGTCGAAGCCCGCGGCGGTCATGCGCGCCCGGAAATGCGCGGTGTTCGCCTGCAGCTGCGTGCGCAGATCGCCGGCGGACGAGAGCATCTCGAATGCCCTGATGCCGGCCGCGACCACGTGCGGCGGCAACGAGTTGGAGAACAGGTACGGGCGCGAGCGCTGGCGCAGCAATTCGATCACTTCCTTCGTGGCCGTGGTGAAGCCGCCGAGCGCGCCGCCCATCGCCTTGCCGAGGGTGCCGGTGAAGATGTCGATCCTGTCCATCACGCCCTTCACCTCCGCCGAGCCGCGGCCGGTGGCGCCGAGGAAGCCGGTGGCGTGGCATTCGTCGATGTGCACGAGCGCGCCGTACTGCTTGGCCAACGCGGTGATCTCGTCGAGCGGCGCGATGAAGCCGTCCATCGAGAACACCCCGTCCGTGGTGATCATGATCGTGCGCGCGCCGTCGGCCTTGGCCTGCTGCAACTGTGCTTCCAGGTCGGCCATGTCGCAGTTGGCGTAGCGGTAGCGCCTGGCCTTGCACAGGCGCACGCCATCGATGATCGAGGCATGGTTGAGCGCGTCGCTGATGATCGCGTCGTGCTCGTCCAGCAGCGGCTCGAACAGGCCGCCGTTGGCGTCGAAGCAGGCCGCGTAGAGGATAGTGTCCTCGGTGCCGAAGAAGTCCGCGATGGTCCTTTCGAGCTGCTTGTGCAGGTCCTGGGTGCCGCAGATGAAGCGCACCGAGGCCATGCCGAAGCCGTGCGTATCCAGCGCTTCCTTGGCCGCGGCGATGATATCCGGGTGGTCGGCCAGGCCCAGGTAGTTGTTGGCGCAGAAGTTCAGCACCTTGCGGCCGTCGGCGAGTTCGATCTCGGCCGATTGCGGGCTGGTGATGATGCGCTCGGACTTGAACAGGCCGGCGGCGCGGATCTCGTCGAGGGTGTCGGCGTAGCGTTGTGTCAGCGACATGGCGATTCCGGAAAGTATCGGGAGGCGGGTGGCGGCACTCGGTGCGCGACCCTCGGCGACATGGGCGTCGCCGAAGAGCCTACATGGACGTACTCACGGCGTGTCGCGCAGCGGGAGCCGCCACCCGGCGCCCGGCTGCACGCCGGTCGTCAATTCCAGCTCAGCACGACCTTGCCCGACTTGCCGCCTTCCATCAGTTCGAAGCCCTTCTGGAAGTCGTCGATCGGCAACTGGTGCGTCAGCACCTTGCCCAGCGGGAAACCGGACAGCACCAGCTGGGTCATCTTGTACCAGGTCTCGTACATGCGCCGGCCGTAGATGCCGTGCAGGGTCAGGCCCTTGAAGATGATCTTGTCCCAGTCCACGCCGGCGCCCTTCGGCATGATCCCAAGCATCGCGATCTTGCCGCCGTTGTACATGCAGTCGAGCATGTCGTTGAACGCGCGCGGGTTGCCGCTCATCTCCAGGCCCACGTCGAAGCCCTCCATGTGCAGGTCCGACATCACATCCTTCAGCGAGGTGTTGGCGACGTTGACGACGCGGGTCGCGCCCATGTCGGCGGCGAGCTTCAGGCGGTAGTCGTTGACGTCGGTGACCACCACGTTGCGCGCGCCGATGTGCTTGCAGATGCCGGCGGCGATGACACCGATCGGGCCGGCGCCGGTGATCAGCACGTCCTCGCCGACCACGTCGAACTCCAGCGCGCAGTGCGCGGCATTGCCGTACGGGTCGAAGAACGCGGCGAGCTCGCTCGGGATCTGGTCCGGGATGGGCCACAGGTTGCTGGCCGGCATCACGATGTATTCGGCGAATGCGCCGTCGCGGTTCACCCCGATGCCGACCGTGTTCGGGCACAGGTGCTGCTTGCCGGCGCGGCAGTTGCGGCAGTGGCCGCAGACGATGTGGCCTTCGGCAGACACGCGCTGGCCGAGCGTGTAGCCGGACACGCCGGGGCCGATCTCCACGATCCGGCCGACGAATTCGTGGCCGATCACCAGGCCGGGCTTGATCGTGCGCTGGCTCCAGTCGTCCCACAGGTAGATGTGCAGGTCGGTGCCGCAGATCGCGGTCTTCTCCAGCTTGATCAGCACTTCGTTCGGGCCCGGCGTCGGCACCGGCACCTGTTCCATCCAGATGCCCTTTGCCGCCTCGCGCTTCACCAGGGCCTTCATCATCGGCTGCGACATGCCTGCATCCACCGTCGGGAAAGTCGGCCATTCTACCGCCGGGTGCCGTGCAGGCCGCGGCCATGACCACGGGCACAGGCCGTGGCCGGGGCAGGGTGGTGTAATGCGCGTTTGCCTGCAGACGAGGACACCTGAATGCGCCTTCGCCCCGTGATCCCGACCCTTGCGCTGGCCCTCGCCGCCGGTGCCGCCCAGGCCGACGAAGGCATGTGGATGCCGTCGCAGCTGCCGCAGCTGGCCAAGGAACTGAAGGCCGCGGGCTTCAAGGGCAACCCGGCCGACCTCGCCGACCTCACCCGGCATCCGATGAGCGCCGTGGTCTCGCTGGGCGGATGCACCGCCAGCTTCGTGTCGCCGCAAGGCCTGGTGGTGACCAACCACCACTGCGCGCTGGGCGCGATCCAGCTGAATTCGACCGCCGAGCGCAACCTGATCGACGATGGCTTCATCGCCGCACGCATGGCCGACGAGCCCTCCGCCGGCCCCGCCGCCCGGGTCTGGGTCACGGTCGGTTTCGACAACGTCACCGACCGCATCCTGGCCGATGCGCGCGGCAAGGCCGGGCGCGCCTACTACGACGCCGTCGAATCCGCGCAGAAGGCCGTCGTCGCCGCCTGCGAACAGGATGCCGGCCATCGCTGCAGCGTGGCCAGCATGTACTACGGCCGCGAGTACTACCTGATCAAGCAGCTGGAACTGAAGGACATCCGCCTCGTGTACGCGCCGCCGCGCGCGATCGGCAACTACGGCGACGAGATCGACAACTTCATGTGGCCGCGCCACACCGGCGACTTCACGTTCTACCGCGCCTACGTCGGCAAGGACGGCAAGCCGGCCGCGTACAGCCCCGACAACGTGCCCTACGCGCCGCCCGCGCACCTCACCGTGTCCACCGCGCCGGTCAAGGCCGGCGACTTCGCGATGGTGGCCGGCTACCCGGGCGTCACCTTCCGCCATCGCACCGCCTCCGAATTCGCCAACCAGATCGAGTGGCTGCTGCCGACGCGGATCGAGGTGGTCGGTGGGTTGATCAGGACGATCGAAGCCACGACCGCGGGCGACAAGGCCAAGGAGGTGCTCTACGCCTCCACCGTCGCCGGGCAGAAGAACACGCTGAAGCGCGCGCAGGGCGAGCTGGACGGGCTGCGCCGCAGCGACGCGGTGCGCGTGCGTGCCGCCGACGAGGCCGCGATGCTGGCCTGGCTGGCGAAGCAGCCCGGGGCCGCCGCGGTGCAGGCCGACATCCGCGCGATGCAGGCGCAACTGGATGCCGCCGAGGCCAACCGCCAGCGCGACTTCCTGCTGCCGTTCCTGCGCAGCGGGTTGCTGGGCTCCGCGATCACCCTGCAGCGCTTGGCGCTGGAGCGAGGCAAGCCGGATGCCCAGCGCGAGTCCGGCTACCAGCAGCGCGACGAGGCCCTGATCGAAGGCGGCCTCAAGCAATTGCAGCGGCGCTACCACCCCGACGTCGAGAAGGCGGTGCTGGCCTACGTGCTGAAGCGTTATGCCGCGTTGCCGGCGGCGCAGCGCGTGCCCGAGTTCGATGCAGTGTTCGGCGGCGACGAAGCGCAGGCCAAGGCGCGGCTCGATGCCTTGTATGCCGGCACCCGGCTCGGCAACGAGGGCGAGCGCCTGGCCGCGATGAAGGCCGATGCGAAGACCCTCGCGGCCTCCGACGACACCCTGCTGAAGGCCGCCGCCACCCTGCAGCCGGCATTGCTGCGCCTCGAAGAGGAAGGCAAGCAACGCAGCGGCGAGCTGATGCGCCTGCGCCCGGCGTACATGCAGGCGCTGGTCGGCTTCCGCCAGTCGCAGGGCAAGGCGGTCTATCCCGATGCCAACTCCACCCTGCGCGTCAGCTACGGCAAGGTCAGCCCGCTGAGCCCGCGCGACGGCATGGATTACCGCCCGCTCACCACCGTGGCCGGGATCGTGGAAAAGAACACCGGCGTCGAACCCTTCGACGCGCCGAAGCCGCTGCTCGACGCGATCGCCAAGGGCGACTTCGGCAGCACCGCGGATCCGACCCTCGGGACCCAGACCGTCGACTTCATGACCAACCTCGACACCACCGGCGGCAATTCCGGCTCGCCGGTGCTGGACGCCAACGGCAAGCTGATCGGCCTGAACTTCGACAGCAACTGGGAGGCGGTCAGCGCCAGCTGGATGTTCGACCCGCGCTACAAGCGCGCGATCCACGTCGACATGCGCTACCTGCGCTGGCTGCTGGCGAAGGTCTACCCGGCACCGCACCTGCTGCAGGAAATGGGCCTGCCTGCGGAATGATCCGTGGCATGCCCCGAACCATTCGCGATACCCCCGAAGGACACCGCAAGGACATGAAGATGCGCAATCGGACAAGACTGGCCACGGGAATCGCCGTGGCGACGATGGGACTCAGCCTGGCCGTGCACGCCGACGAGGGCATGTGGGTGCCGCAACAGCTGCCGGAGATCGCCGGCCCGCTGAAGAAGGCCGGCCTGCGGCTCGACCCGAAGCAACTGGCCGACCTCACCGGCGACCCCATGGGCGCGGTGGTCTCGCTGGGCGGCTGCACCGCAAGCTTCGTGTCGCCGCAGGGCCTGGTGGCGACCAACCACCACTGCGCCTACGGCGCGATCCAGCTCAACTCCACCGCGGAGAAGAACCTGATCCGCGACGGCTTCAACCCGGCCACGCTGGCCGATGAGGTCTCGGCAGGCCCGAACGCACGCATCTACGTGCTGGAAGACATCACCGACGTGACCGCGCAGGCCAAGGCGGCGATGGCGGCGGCGGGCCAGGACCCGGTGGCGCGCGCGAATGCGCTGGAAGCCTTCGAGAAGCAGGCCACCACCGCGTGCGAAGCCGAGCCGGGCTACCGCTGCAGGCTCTACAGCTTCATGGGCGGCAATACCTATCGCCTGTTCAAGAACCTCGAGATCAAGGACGTGCGCCTGGCGTATGCGCCCCCCGGCAGCGTCGGCAAGTTCGGCGGCGACATCGACAACTGGATGTGGCCGCGCCACACCGGCGACTTCTCGTTCTACCGCGCCTACGTGGGCAAGGACGGCAAGCCGGCGGCCTTCAGCAAGGACAACGTGCCGTACAAGCCGAAGCACTGGCTGAAGATCGCCGACAAGCCGCTGGGTGCGGGCGATTTCGTAATGGTGGCCGGCTACCCGGGCCGCACCGACCGCTATGCGCTGGTCGCCGAGTTCGAGAACACGCAGGCGTGGCGCTACCCGGCCATCGCCAAGGCGTACAAGGACCAGATCGCGCTGGTCGAGGCCGCCGGCAAGCAGGATCCCGACATCGCGGTGAAGTACGCCGCGACCATGGCCGGCTGGAACAACACCAGCAAGAACTACGACGGCCAGCTGGCCGGCTTCAAGCGCAACGACGTGCTTGCGATCAAGCGCCGCGAGGAAGCCGCGGTGCTGGACTGGCTGCGCACCCAGGGCGACGCCGGCAAGCCGGGGCTGGCCGCGCACGCGACGCTGGTGAAGCTGGTCGAGGACGGCAAGCGCACGCAGGAGCGCGACCTGGTGCTGGGCAGCTTCAACCGCACCGGCGTGCTGGGCACCGCGGTGAGCCTGTACCGCCTCGCCCTGGAGAAGCAGAAGCCCGATGCCGCGCGCGAGTCGGGCTACCAGCAGCGCGACCTGCCGGTGATCGAGGGCAGCCTCAAGCAGATGGAGCGCCGTTACGTGCCGGCGATGGACCGCCAGCTCCAGCAGTACTGGCTGGATCGCTATGTCGCGTTGCCGGCCGCGCAGCATGTGGCGGCGGTGGACGCGTGGCTGGGGGGGCGCGACAAGGCCGCCGCCGACAAGGCGCTTGCGCGCCTGGGTGCCAGCAAGTTGGGCAGCCTCGACGAGCGCCTCAAGTGGTTCAACGCCGACAAGGCGGCCTTCGAGTCCAGCGACGACCCGGCGATCCGCTACGCGGTGGCAGTGATGCCCACCCTGCTGGAGATGGAGGAGAAGGCGAAGGCCGTGTACGGCACCGCCCTGCAGGCACGCCCGACCTACCTCGCCGCCATCGCTGATTACAAGCGCAGCAAGGGCGAGGCGGTCTATCCGGACGCGAACTCGTCGCTGCGCATCACCTACGGCCAGGTGAAGGGCTACACCGGCCTCGACGGCACGGTGTACACGCCGTTCACCAAGCTGGAAGAAGTGGCAGCGAAGGAGACCGGCGCCGAGCCGTTCGACAACCCGAAGGCGCTGCTTGACGCGGTGGCGGCGAAGCGTTACGCCGGCCTGGCCGACGCCCGGCTCGGGACGGTGCCGGTGAACTTCCTGTCCGACCTCGACATCACCGGCGGCAACTCCGGCTCGCCGGTGCTGGACGCGGACGGGCGGCTGGTGGGCCTGGCCTTCGACGGCACCCTGGAGTCGGTGGCCAGCAACTGGGTGTTCGATCCGGTCATCACCCGCATGATCTCGGTGGACCAGCGCTACATGCGCTGGATCATGCAGGAGGTGATGCCGGCGCCGCAGCTGCTCAAGGAACTGGG
>JAFLEB010000056.1 GCA_017302075.1 Lysobacterales bacterium | reverse complement strand
CGCGCTGGGCTTGTACGCCTGCTTGTCGATCGCCGGCACGAACTCCGGGTTCTCGGGCGCCAGCCGGGCCAGGTCCTCCGCGCGGCGCACCACGCGTTCCAGCGAGGCGTCGTCGAACTCGTTGATGCTGGCTGTGCCCACCCGCTTGCCGAAGGCGACCTGCACGCCGAGGCTGGCGTTGCTGACGCTGCCGCTGGTGGTGACGTTGTTCAGGGCGAAGCGGATGTTGCCGGACTCGGCGCCGGACAGCGTGGCGGTGCATTCGTCCGCCTTCGACAGCTTGATGACCTTGTCCAGGATGGCCCTGGCTTCCTGCTCGGTGAAGATGCTCATTGTTCGGGATCTCCAGGTCGCTCAGCCGAGGCTGCGGGCGGTGTTGATGACGTTGATGCCGTCGAAGCGTGCGGTGGACGAGCCGTGCGACACGGTCGAGACCTGCCCGGGCTGGCCCTTGCCGTCGAAGAACGAGCCGCCCATCCGGTAGTCGCGCTCGTCGGCGATGGCGCTGCAGGCATTCCAGAACTCCGGCGTGCGGATCTGGTAGGCCACGTCCTCCAGCATGCGGGTGATCCTGCCGTCCTTGATCTCGTAGAACAGCTGGCCGCCGAACTGCGCGTTGTAGCGCTGCTGGTCGATCGAGAACGAGCCGTCGCCGATGATGTAGATGCCGTTCTCGACGTCCTTCACCAGGTCCGCCACCGAGAGCTTCTGCTTGCCCGGCGCCAGCGACACGTTGGCCATGCGTTGGAACTGCACGCTGCTCCACGAATCGGCGTAGCAGCAGCCGTCGGATTCGGCCTTGCCGAGGATGTGCGCCTGGTCTCGGATCGCCTGGTAATCCACCAGCTTGCCGTCCTTGATCAGGTCCCACTGCTTGCACTTGACGCCTTCGTCGTCGTAGCCCACGGCGCCCAGCGAGCCGCGCTGGGTCTTGTCGGCGAAGATGTTGACCTTGTCGCTGCCGTACTGGAAACGCTGCTCGCGCTTGTCCAGGGTGGCGAAGCTGGTGCCCGCGTAGTTCGCCTCGTAGCCGAGCACGCGGTCGAGCTCCAGCGGGTGGCCCACCGACTCGTGGATGGTGAGCCAGGTGTGCGAGGGATCCAGCACCAGGTCGTACTTGCCCGGCTTCACCGAGGGCGCCTTCAGCTTCTCGCGCGCCTGCTTGGCGGCGGCGACGGCGTCCTCGCGCATGTCGTAGGAAAGCCCGTAGTTGACCACCCCGTTCGGGGTGGTGAATTTCTGGCCAGCGTCGCCGTCCAGGTACTCGAAGCCCATCCCCATCGGCGCCGACAGGCCTTCGCGGGTGCGGAACTTGCCGCTGGCCTTGTCGATGGCGGTGACCGTCATCGGCGCCCAGATGCGGTGCACGTCCTGGTCGATGTAGGACCCATCGGTGGACGCGAAGTACTTCTGCTCGTTGACCAGGAACAGCATCGAATTGACGAAGTCCGCGCCGGCGGCCATCGCCGCGGCGTTGACGCCGAGGAGCAACTCGGCCTTGTCCTTGATCGGGACTTCCATGGCGTTCTTGCGGATCGGCGTCCGCCACGACACCTCGCCGTAGGCCGGCGCCTTGGCCAGCTGGACCGGCGCGGTCTGCACCTTCGCATTGGCCTTGGCGATCGCCGCGGCCTTCTGCGCGGCCTTGACGATGCCCGCCGGGCTGAGGTCGTTGGTGGCGGCGAAGCCCCAGGCGCCATTGGCGATCACGCGGATGCCGGCGCCGGTGGATTCGGTGTTCACCACGTTCTGCACCTTGTCCTCGCGGGTGATGACGAACTGGTTGAGGTAGCGGCCGATGCGCACGTCGCAGTAGCTGGCGCCGGCGGCCCGCGCGGCGTTGAGCGCCTCGTCGGCCAGCCGCTTCTTCAGCGCCGGGTCCAGCGTGGTCAGCAGTTGTTCGGCGGCGATGGCGCGGCCCAGGAACGACGGCACCAGCAGGCCGCCCGCGGTGAGCCCGGTCAGGGCGAGGAAGTCACGTCTTTGCAAGGCGGCTCTCCGGTAGGCAAGGCCCGGCGGGGCGGGCTGGATGGCGACGATCGGCGCGTGCTGCGCGTTCCCTCGTGAAGCGGGTCGATTCTTGCGGCGGCGTTTCCGCAGCGTCAAATGCCTTTCGGCAGGGGTGCCGCGGCGGCGCGCACGGCATTCGCGCCGCGCGACGGCGCGGCGGCGGGAGACGTCGCTGGCGCGGGCCGGCCGGGTATCAGCCGGCGTGTTCGCGCGTGTCGCTGCGCGAGGCCACCAACGCGTTCGCGGTCATGTCGCCGGTGACGTTGCCGACCGTGGCGAGCACGTCCGGGATCGCATCCACCGCCATCAGCACCGGCAGCGGTGCGATCGGCAGGCCCATGGCCTGGGTCACCGGCAGGTTGGTGGCGAGGAAGATCGCCTGCCCGGGCAAGCCCACCGAGCCCATGCTGACCAGCACCGACAAGGCCACGCCGGTGGCGAGCTGCGCGGCGGTGAGGTCCACGCCGAGCGCCCAGGCGATGAAGCTGGCGGTGGCCAGGTACTGGATCGGCGAGGTGATGCGGAACAGCGAGACGGCCATCGGCAGCACCAGGCCGGACACGCGCTGCGGGAAGCCGAGCCGGCGCTCGGCGCTGTCGAGCATCGCCGGCAGCGTCGCCAGCGAGGACTGGGTGCTGGCGGCGACCGCCTGCACCGGCGCGAGCCCGGCCATGAAATGCGCCAGCCGCTGCCGACCGACGACCACCGCCACCGCGACCAGCAACACCGTCGCCAGCAGGTAGAGCGCGCATTCCAGCAGCACGTAGATCCCCAGCGCCTGCAGCACGCCCAAGCCCGCACGCGCGGTCAGCGACAGCACCAGCGCGAAGATGCCGACCGGCGCCGCCCACAGCACCCAGCGCACGATCACGATCATCGCCTCGCTGACGGCCTTGAAGAAACCGACCACCTGGGTGCGCTGCGCGGCCTCGATCCGGGTCAGGGCGAAGCCGAAGAACAGGGCGAAGGTGACCAGCGGCAGCATCGCGCCGGCCGCCGCCGCGGCGACTGCGTTGCTCGGCACGATCGCCAGCAATGCATCCGCCCAGCCGCCGGTCGCGGAGGGGAGTTCGGCCTCGTGCCCGCGCAGCGCCGCGGCCACCGCCGGGTCGGGCTGCAGCAGCGAGAGCGCCATCGGCGCGAGCACCGCGGTCATCGCCGCCGCCGCGGTCAGCAGGACCACGAAGGTCAGGATCGCGCGGCGCGCCACGCGCCCGGACTGCGCGGCGTCGCTGGCCTGGTTCACGCCGACGATCACCAGCGCGAGCACCAGCGGCACCACGGTCATCTGCAAGGCATTGAGCCAGAGCTTGCCGAACGGCTGCACCAGGTCGGCGACCTGCACGCCGAGCGCCGGCGCCTGCCAGGCCAGCAGGATGCCGACCACCACGCCGGCCACCAGGCCGGCCATCACCCGCGCGGTCTGGCTCATCGGGTGGCCTCCGCGCGGTCGATGTCGGGCAGCCGCCAGGCGTCCTTGAGCGCTTCGTACTGCGCGCGCGGCAGGGTCACGAACACCGGCTGCCGGCGCGCGTCCAGCCAGGCCAGCAGCGGCGCCATGGCCTCGGGGGCCATCGCCGTGCAGCCGGCGGTCGCCTCGCCCGGCGCCTTCCACAGGTGGGCGAAGATGCAGCTGCCGCCGTTGGCCACGGCGCCGTCGCGGTTGTGTTCGATCACGAAGCCCTCGCGGTAGCGTTGGTCGCCGTCGGCATGCAGGTCGCGGCGCATCGGTTCGGTGGACTGGTCGAGCCCCGCGGCCTTGGCGACGCTGCGGTCGACGATCCGGTTGTACATCGGCGAGGCCGGCACGTCGATGCACCAGTCGTTCGCGGTCATCGCCCGGTAGGGCAGGCCGGTGCGCACGCCCGCGGCATAGCCGAAGGCGGTGCCGATCGCGAACACGCCCGCGGGCGCCTTGCCGTCGCCCTCGCGCTTGACCGGGCCGTCGCTGCGCGCGGGATGCAGGCCGATGCCCCAGGCGGTGCCGGTGCGGCCCACGGTGATCGGCGCGGCATCGCCGACCTGTCGCCAGCCGTCGCCCGCGCGCTCGAAGCGGCGCAACTCGCCGCCGGTCGCATCCCAGTCGGCGGTGGTGACCAGCACCAGTTGGCCGGCTTCGGCCCACTGCGCGGCATCGGTGGAGGCGGGCAGTCGGTGGCTGCAGGCGGTCGCCAGGACCAGCGACAGGAGCAGGGGAGCGGTCCGGCGGATCGTCATGCGCAAGTTCCGGGAAGGGATGGCGGGAATCCTAGGGGAAAAGCGGCGATGCGGTCCGGCAGGTTGCCGGATCTCATGTCGCATGCAGCGCGGCGATCCGCTCCAGCGCGTCCTGCAGGCGCTCGCGGCATGCGTCGTCGGCTTCGCACAGGCGGATGTAGAGGCGGTCGAGCAGGTGTTGCAGCGCGGCGCGGTACAGCAGCGGGGCGACGTAGGCGCGGTCGTCGTGCGCCGATACCAGCAGTGCGTGGTCGGCATGGGCGCGCAGCGGGTTGGCGCTGTGCCGGGTCACGGTGACGATGGGGCCGCCCCCTTGGGCGCGGAACTGGCGCTGCAGCTGGGCGAGCGCCGGCTGGCTGCCGTGTTCGGAGAACAGCAGGAGCACGTCGCCGGGGCGGGTCGCGCCGAGGTGGGCGGCCATGTGCGCGGGGTCGGCTTCATGCACCGTGCGCAGCCCGAGCAAGCCCAACTGCTGCGCGAACCCGCGGGCGGGCAGGGCATCGTCGCCGGTGCCGAACGCGTAGCGCGTGCCGGCCTGGCCGATCGCGCGCGACACTGCGTCCAGGGTGTCGGCGGGATTGATCAACCGCGTGGCTTCCTCGGCCTCGGACTTGCGCGCCCACAGGCCGTAGCGCAGGGCGGGTGCTTCCGCCGCATGGGCATCGCCGCTGGCGGCGGGCCCGCTGTCGGCACGGACCACCGCTTCGCTGATCGAGAGCTTGAGGTCCGGGTAGCCCTTGAAGCCGAGCTTCTGGCAGAACTTCACCACGCTGGACTGGCTGATCCCCAGCGCGTTGGCGAGTTGTTGCGACGAATAGTCGCGCAGCAGCTGCGCGTTCTCGAGGATGAAGTCGGCGATGCGTCGCTCGATCGCCGACATCCGGTCGCGCTCGGCGCGGATCCTCACCAGCGCGGTCATCTCGCGCCTGCCTCAGGCCGCCAGTTCGGCCGCGGGCGCGAGCCCTTCGATGGCGCGGATGCCGAGGCCCGGCGCATCGGTGATGGTGATCTCCGATTCGTTGAACAGCACGCCGCCGGCAACCGGGTCGTGGCGGCAGAGCGAGGGACCGTCGAGGTCGACCTTGCTGATCACGTCGGACTTCGCGACCGCCAGGTGGACCGCGGCGGCCACGCCGATGCTGGATTCCAGCATGCAGCCGATCATGCAGTCGACGCCGTACATGCCGCAGATGTCCGCCAGCCGCACCGCGTTGGAGATGCCGCCGGTCTTCATCAGCTTGATGTTGACGATGTCGGCGGCGCGCATGCGGATCAGCTCGATCACTTCGCGCGGGCCGAACACGCTCTCGTCCGCCATCACCGGGGTGTGCACGCGCTCGGTGACGTAGCGCAGGCCGGCGAGGTCGTGCGCCTTGACCGGCTGTTCCACCAGCTCCAGCTTGACCCCCGCGTCCTCCAGCGTCTGCAGGGCGAACACCGCCTGCTTGGCGGTCCAGCCCTGGTTGGCGTCCAGGCGCAGCAGCGCGCGGCCCTCGACCGCGGCATGGATCGCCTTGGTGCGCTCGATGTCCAGGCCGATGTCCTTGCCCACCTTGATCTTCAGCGACTCGAAGCCGCGGTCCACCGCGGCCAGCGAGTCCGCGACCATCTTGTCGATGTAGTCGACGCTGATCGTGATGTCGGTGGTGATCACCGGGTCGCCGCCGCCGAGCAGCTTGTACAGCGGCGCGCCGTACAACTGGCCCCAGAGGTCGTGCACCGCGATCTCCACCGCCGCCTTGGCGCTGGTGTTCTTCTCCATCGCCCCCTGGATGAGGTGGGTGATCCGGTTGAGGTTGGCGATCTCCAGGCCGACCAGCCGTGGCGCGATGTAATGGCGCACCGCCTCCATGATCGAGCCGTGGGTGTCGCCGGTGATCACGGCGGTCGCGGGCGCGCTGCCATAGCCCACGTGGCCGGTGTCGGTATGCACCATCACCACCACGTCCTCGACCTGCTCCACGGTGCGCAGGGCAGTCTTGAACGGCGTCTTCAGCGGCACGCGCAGCATGCCGAAGCGGATATCGCGGATCTTCATGGGCACGCCTTCATTGGGCCTTGGCGACCCGGACGATGTTGGTGATGCGGTCCACGTAATCGTGGTCCTTGCCGAAGCGCAATGGCAAGAGCGGGGTCAGCGACACGCCGTTGAGTCGCATCGAACGCAGTTCCCCGCTGGAGTCGAGGTAGCTGCCGCCGTTGGTATCGTGGATGACGTAGGGCATGCCGTCGATGCGGCCCGCGAACATCATCACGTGCCCTGGGATGTAGATCAGGTCGCCGACGTCGAGCGCCGCGACCGCGGCCATGCGCTGGGCGCGGGTGGAGGATGCGTCGAAGCGCGTGCGCGCGAACACCGGGCTGACCGCCTGGTCGCTGGTGTTGCGCGGCAGCTGCACGCCCATGCTGCGGTAGACCTCGGACACGAAGCCGCTGCAGTCACGGCCGTTGTAGCTGTGGCCCCAGCCGTAGCGCTCGCCGAGGAACTTGAACGCCTGCCGCAGCAGGTTGGCGCGGGTCAGCGGGAGGTAGTCGCCGGCGGTGTCCGCAATCCGCGGCATCAGCGCGGGTGCGAAGCCGAGTCGCCCATCGGCATCACGCACCGGCAGGTCGAGGATCCATGCCGCGTACGGATGCTGGCCATTGACCGGTGCGTCGGGGGCGGCCGGCGCCAGCGGGATGCGGGTGCCCATGTCCAGCTGCAGTTCGGATAGGCGCGGTTCCTCGCGGGTGAACACGGTGCGCGGCTTGGCGCCGGTGACCACGCGGTAGGGCGCGCGCCTCGCATGGGCGAGCACGGTGGCGCGGTCGCCCTCGGCGATGGCCTCGGCCTCCACCCATGCGGCGTAGCGCGGGCTGACTACGAACCGCCACTTGCCATCGGCGCTCGCGTGCACGACGACCAGTGGATCGCCAGGGAACAGGGCGCTCTCCTGGAAGCGGTCGATGTCGGTCTCGCCCTGGCTGCTGAACACCCGCAACGTGGTCGGGAAGGCGCGCAGCGCCGCCCGGCGCACCGCCATGCCGTAGCGGGTCGGCTGCTGGTCCGGGATCGCGGCCATCGCGCGATTGCCGACGATGCCCGCCAGCGTGTCCGCGGGGACGGGCTTGCCGGCTTCGTCCCACAGCGCCTTGGTCGGCGGCGACGCGAGGTCCTCGATCCATGCGGCGACCTGGGCCCGGGGCAGGGTCGCCGGCAGTGCGGCGATGTCGTGCATCGATGCGTCTTCGCGCAGCAGGCGCGCGTTGCGCGCGTCGATCGCGGCGCGATCCATGAGCACCGTGTCCGCGTCCGCGGTGCGCGCGACCCAGAATTCGTCATCGAGGTACGCCTCCTGCACCCCGATCACGCCGCTGGGTGGTACTTGCCACGCGCTGCCGCCGCTCTGGTCGCGCGCGGCCGCGTGCGGGCCGGCGAGGGCGATCGCCAGGGCGAAGGCCAGCCAGTCGACCTTGCCGAACCGACGCGGACCGCTTTGTTGAGTGCGCATGTTCCTCCCCATGTCCCAGCTTGCCATGCCGCTGTCGGGCCGGGTATTCAGGCTTTCAATGAATACGTGATGCCATTGCGTTATACGACAAGAATAAATTATTGACCACCTCGCGACTGCGTGATACACAAGCCGGGAAACGCGGATCGTCTGGGGGACGTCCTGTTGGAAACCATGCCACGCGCCTTCGGGGTCATCGGCATGCTGGCCGGTTGGGTCGGCGCGCGACGCCCGCGCCACCGCCATCGCACCTCCGTGCCGTGCCTGCATTCATCGCGCCTGCATCCGTCCTGGTTCGGCCAGGCGGCCCCCTCCGTGTCCCGCCTTTCCGCATCGCCGTCGGTGTCCGTCGGCGGCCCTTCCGTCGTGCCTCGTCCGGAGTGAATCCATGAGTCGTCGTCATCTGCGCAAAACCGCCCTCGCGTTCGCGACGGGTCTCTGCCTGTCCACCCTGGCCATCGCGCCCGCGCTGGCGCAGAGCGCCACCGGCGCGGTCGCCGGGCGGGCCACCAGCGGCGACGAGATCGTGGTCACCAATGTCGCAACCGGGGCCACGCGCACGGTCACCGCCGGCGGCGATGGCGGCTATCGGCTGACCCAGCTGCCGGTCGGCGACTACCGGCTGCAGGTGCGTCGCGGCGGGCAGGACGTGGGCAGCGCGCACGCGGTGGTGGTGTCGCTGGGGGGCACCACCAACGTCAACCTCGGTGGCGACGGCAGCGTGACCAACCTCGCCGCGGTGGAAGTGGTCGGCTCGGCGGTGATCAACCGGGTCGACGTCTATTCCACCGAGACCGCCACCAACGTGACCCGCGAGGAGATCGCGCGCATCCCCGTGGACCAGACCCTGGGCTCGGTCGCCCTGCTGGCGCCCGGCGTGATCGGCGGCAATTCGTCGTTCGGCGGCATTTCCTTCGGTGGTTCGTCGGTGGCCGAGAACTCGATCTTCATCAATGGCCTGAACGTCACCGACTTCTATCGTCGCCAGGGCTTCTCGACGGCACCCTTCGCGTTCTACGACGAGTTCCAGGTCAAGACCGGTGGCTATTCGGTCGAGTTCGGGCGCAGCACCGGCGGCGTGATCAACGCCGTCACCCGGCGGGGCAGCAATGAATTCAAGGGTGGGATCCAAACCACGTTCGAACCATCGGCATGGCGGGCGGAGGCCGACGACCACTACTACGCGGACGGGTCGGTGAACGTCCGCAGCAGCCAGGATCGCCAAAGCTTCAACAAGGCCAACGTGTGGGGATCGGGCCCGCTGGTCAAGGACAAGCTGTTCCTGTTCGCGATGTACGAGTGGCGCGAGAATCCGTCGCGCTTCACCAACGCCTCCGGCAGCAGCCTTAGCGTGCGCGACTCGAGCAACGGCTTCTGGGGCGGCAAGCTGGACTGGCAGGTCAACGACGACCACCTGCTGGAGCTGCTGGCGTTCTCCGATGCGGGCGACTCGCTGACCAAGGTCTATGCCTACAACTTCGACACCGGAACGGTGGGAAGCGCGGCGCCGAGCGAGTCGACATCCTCTGGCGGCGGCAAGAGCGGCTCGATCACCTACACCGGCCACTTCGGCGAGAACTTCACGGCGCGGGCGATGTACGGCATCAACCGTTCCAGCGCGTTCACCCGCTCGCCGGCCGACGGCCTGTGCGACTGGGTCACCTACAACAATGCCTCCTACGGATCGGTCTATCGGGCGATGGGCAGCCCGGTGCTGGGCTGCCACCCGGGATCGAACGTGGTCAGCCACGAGGACGAGCGCAAGGCCAAGCGCCTCGACTTCGAATGGACGATCGGCGACCACCTGCTGCGCTTCGGCTGGGACCACGAGTTGATGACGACGGACCGGGTCACGTTCTACCCGGGCAGCGGCAAGCAGTACACGGCCTATGGCCGCACCAGCGCCACCCAGGTGCTCGACAACGGCACGCCGTTGCCGATCGGCGTCAATGCCTTCCTGATGGCGCGCGAACGGGCCGATGGTGGCGTGTTCGACATCGAGGCGAGCGCCTGGTACCTCGAGGACGTCTGGAACGTAACGCCGAGCTTGCTGCTCAACGTCGGCGTGCGCGTGGACAACTTCCTCAACAAGACCGCCGCGGGCGGGACGTTCATCGAGCTGGACAAGCTGGTGTCGCCGCGCCTCGGCTTCTCGTGGGACGTGAAGGGCGATGGCAGCACGAAGCTGTTCGGCAACCTCGGGCGCTACTACCAGCCGGTGCCGAGCATCGTCAGCTACAACTTCGCCGGCGGCCTGCTCGACGAACGCACGTTCTACGTCCTCGATGGCTGGCGCGCGGCGACCAATCCGGTGACCGGCGCGCCCTACATGGAGCCCATCGTCGGCGCGCAGATCGGGCCGGTGGACGACCAGTTCAACCTCAGCGTGCGCGACCTCCGCCAGAGCGTGGATCGCGACCTCGACGCGGTCTACCAGGACGAGGCGATCCTCGGCTTCCAGACCATGATCAACCAGGCCTGGTCGTGGGGCGTCAATGCCACGTACCGGCGCATGCCGAACGCGATGGACGACGTCCGCATCAATGCGTTGTGCGGCGTCCGCCATGGCACCCTGTTCCCGATCGCCAACCCCGGCGACAAGCTCACGCTGTGGGGCACGACGGCGCTCGGATGTGCGCAGGACGGGTGGGTCACCATCGATACGTCGAAGGAAGGCTACATGACCTCGACGACCAACCAGATCGTGGGCTACTCGGCGCCGAAGCGGACCTACACGGCCGTGGAGTTCCAGGTCGACCGCGCCTGGGACGGGAAGTGGGCGTTCAATGCCTCCTACCTGTGGTCGCGGTCCGAGGGCAACCACGAGGGGCCGGTGAACTCGGACACCAACTACGGCGACACCGGCATGGTCCAGCACTGGGACCACCCGGCGAACAACCAGGACTACGGCCCGCTCTTCAACGACCGTACCCACCAGATCAAGCTGCGGGGCAGCTACGAACTCAACGACATGTGGTCCTTCGGCGCGACCCTCGTCGCCCAGTCCGGCGGTCCGATCAATGCGTTCGGCGTGACCTGGCCGAACGACTCGCTGGCTGCGGGCAGCGTGACCTCCATCGGTTCCGGTGGCGGTTCGTTCTGGCACTGCATCCCGCCCGCGGGCCTGCCCAATTGCTCGACGGTCCCCGTCGCCAACCGCGTGTACGAGTACGCGGGACGTGGCTGGGGCGGTCGCCTGCCCTGGACCTACAACCTGGGTGCGAACGTGACATGGACCCTGCCGGTGCCCGAGGTCGACCTGAAGCTGCGCCTGTCGGTCTTCAACTTGCTGGACCAGCAGCGCGTGATCAACGTCAGCCAGCGTTACGAAGCCCAACCTGGCCAGGTGCGTCCGACCTGGAGCACCGGCACCCGCTGGCAGTCGCCACGCTATGCGCAGCTGGTGATGACCTGGAACTTCTGACGGCACCGTGACCACCGGGCCGGCGACGGCCCGGAGCATTTCCCCTGGGGCGGTCCGGTGGTCGGGCCGCCGCTTTTTTTGGTACGAACATGCAAACGGATGCCCCCGACATGCGGACCCTGGCCGGCGTCAACCTGGCGGCGCTGGCGCAACGCGAGGGCACGCCGCTGTACGTGTATTCGACGCCGGCGATCCTGGCGCGGGCGCGCGCCCTGCGGTCCGCGCTGGTCGGGCTGGATGCGGGGATCTGCTACGCGGTCAAGGCCAACGGCAACCGCGCGCTGCTGGCCTTGCTGGCGGGCGAGGGGATCGGTGCCGACATCGTGTCCGGTGGCGAGTTGCGGCGGGCACTGGCCGCCGGGATCCCGGCGGACCGGATCGTGTTCTCCGGGGTCGGCAAGTCCGCGGGCGAGATCGATGCCGCGCTGCAGGCCGGGATCGCGCGCTTCAACCTGGAGTCGCGACCTGAACTCGACCTGCTGCAGGCGCGCACGCGCGCGCTCGGCGTGTGCGCGCATGCCTCGGTCCGGATCAACCCGGACGTCGATGCGCGGACCCACGCGAAGATCTCCACCGGACGCGCGGAGAACAAGTTCGGGGTGTCGATCGCCGAGGCGCATGCCTGGTTCGATGCCGGCGCCACTTGGCCGGACGTGCGCCTGGATGGGCTGCACATGCACATCGGCTCGCAACTGCTGGACCTCGCGCCGGTCCGCGAGGCGCTGGCGCGGATGGCCGGGGCGTGGCGCGACCTCGCGGCGGCCGGCCACCGGCTTGCCTGCATCGACGTCGGCGGCGGGTTGGGCGTGCGCTACCGCGAAGGCGAACAGGCACCCGACGCCGTCGACTACGTGGCTGCGATCCGCGACGCGCTGGCGGGGTTCGATGGCAGGCTGCTGGTGGAGCCTGGCCGCTGGCTGGTGGCGGAAGCGGGCGTGCTGCTGTCGCGGGTGCTGCTGGTGAAGGAGGGCGCGTCGCGGCGGTTCCTGGTGCTGGACGCGGCGATGAACGACCTGCTGCGACCGAGCCTCTACGACGCCTGGCACGACATCGTCCCGCTGGTCGAGGGCGGCCGCGAGCGGCTCGCCTACGACGTGGTCGGACCGGTGTGCGAGACCGGCGACACCTTCGCCATCGACCGCAGCTTGCCGCGCTGCGAGGCCGGCGACCTCGTCGCCATCCTCGGGGCCGGCGCCTACGGGGCGTCGATGGCCTCCAACTACAACTCGCGCTCGTTGCCGGCGGAGGTCATGGTCGACGGTGGCCGCTACGCGCTGGTCCGCCGGCGGCAGGACTTCGATGCGATGATCGCCGGTGAGTGCTTCGCGACCGACTGGACGACCGCATGACCTCGGCTCCTCGCTGGTTCCTTGCCTTGCTGCTGGTGGCGCTGGCGCTGCCTGACGCTGCAGTTGCCCGGACCCCACCCGCCACGCCCAGCCCCGAGGCGATCGATGCGGCGGTGCGCGCGACCATCGCGCGCTACCAGTTGCCCGGGATCGCGGTCGGCGTGGTCGCCGATGGCAAGGTGGTGTACGCCCGCGGCCATGGCGAAACGGTGGCCGGCAGCGGCCAGCCGGTGACCGGCGCGACGCTGTTCAAGATCGCGTCGAACAGCAAGGCGATGACCGCCGCCGTGCTGGCACGCCTGGTCCAGCAGGGCAAGCTCGATTGGGACGACCCGGTGGTGAAGCACCTGCCGGCGTTCGCGATGCACGACCCGTGGGTCACCCGCAACATGACGGTGCGCGACCTGCTGGTGCACAACAGCGGCCTGCCGGAGGGCGGCGGCGACCTGATGCTGTGGCCGGAGCCCAACCTGTTCACCCGCGACGACATCGTCCGCGGGCTGCGCCACATCCCGCCGGCCTATGGGTTCCGCGCCGGCTACGCCTACGACAACCTGCTGTACGTGGTCGCCGGGCAGGTGGCGGCCGCAGCGGGCGGGGCGTCGTACGAGGAGCTTGTCCGCCGCGAACTGTTCGCGCCCCTGGGCCTGGCCGGATGCCGGGTCGGTGCCTTCCGCCTGGCCGATGCCGGCAGCGTGGCGCAGCCGCATGCGCGGGTCGACGGGCACAACGCGCTGACCCGCGCGGATGCCGACCTCGTCCCCGAGATCGCCTCCGCACCGGCGGGCGGCATCCGCTGCACGCTCGACGACATGCTGGCGTGGATGCGCAACTGGTTGGCCCCCGATGCATCCCAGCTCGCCTGGCTGGGCCCGGCACAGCGTGCCGAAATGTGGAAGGCGCGCACGCCGATGCCGATTTCCGCCTTGCGCAAGCGCTGGGACGACACCCATTACTACGCCTATGCCTACGGCTTCCGGGTCGCCGATGCCGATGGCGAATGGACCGTGTCGCACACCGGCACCTTGGGCGGCATGTACTCGATGATGCTGCTGCTGCCGGATCGTCGCTCGGGCTTCGTGTTCATGATCAATGGCGAGGGCGGCAATGCCCGCACCGTGCTCGGCGAGGTGCTGCTCAAGCTGTTCACCGCGCCGGACGCCTCGCTGGGCGTGGACGGCTATGCCGACGACCTCGCGCGTCCCGTTGCCCCGACGGCCGTCGCCTCCACCAGGCCGGCGCTGCCCGACACCGCCACGCGCGTCCCGGTGACCGCGGCGCAGATGCACGGGTGGCTCGGCACCTGGCGCGACCCGTGGTTCGGCGAGGTGCGCATCTGCGCGGTTGGCGACGGCGTCGAGTGGCGCGCGTCGAAGTCGCCGCGGATGCACGGCCGCATCAGCCTGCTCGCCGGCCGCCACTTCCTGCATTGGGACGACGAAGCGGTGGACGAGGACGCCTGGCTGGACTTTAGCGGCAGCGGCGACGCGCGCAGCCTGCGCATGGCCAAGCGCAACCCGGAGGGCGACTTCAGTTCGGATTACGAACACCTGGCCTTCACCCGGGTGGGCGGTTGTGACTAGGCGTGGCCTCGCCCTGTCCGCCGCGCTGCTGGCCGTCATCGGCTGCAGCACCGTCGCGCCGCGCCCCGCACCGACCCTGTCGCCAGCCCGAACGATGGAGGAAGCCGGGCTGGTGGACCTGCGCAGCCTTGTTCCCGACCTGTCGCAGGACATCAAGTATTTCGGGCGCGACAACTTCGTCGGCGCGCCGGTGGACGGCTACCTCGCGCCACGCTGCTGGCTCAAGCGCGAGGCGGCCGAGGCGCTGGCGCGGGTGGAGGCCCGGCTGCGCCAGCGCCACCAGCGGCTGCGGGTGTACGACTGCTACCGGCCCGCGCGCGCGGTGGCGCATTTCATGCGCTGGGCCAGCGATCCCGCGGATCAACGCACCAAGGCGACCCATTACCCGACCCTGCCCAAGGCCGCGCTGGTGGGCGGGTACATCGCCCCGGTGTCGGGCCACAGCCGCGGCGCGACGGTGGACCTCACCCTCTTGCAATGCGATGCGTCAGGCGCGGATTGTCGCGCGCTCGACATGGGCACCGACTTCGATTACTTCGGCAGCCGCGCGAACACCGATGCTTCCGACGTCGATGCAGTCCAGCGCGCAAAACGCGGGCAATTGCGCGACGCGATGGCCGCGGAGGGCTTCCGCAACTACCCGATGGAATGGTGGCACTACACGTTCCGCCCGGAACCGAGCCCCGACACCCTCTACGATATCCCCGTGACCGCACCCGACACCCAGCGAGAGGCCCGGATCGATGCCCTGATGCAGCGCTACGACGGCGACGTGCCGGGCGCGAGCCTGCTGGTGCTGCAGGATGGACGCGCGCTGGTCGACCGCGGCTACGGCCGCTCGGACCTGGAGACCGGGATCGAGGCTGGCCCGGGCACCAACTACCGGCTGGCCTCGGTCAGCAAGCAGTTCACCGCGGCGGCGATCCTGCTGCTGGCCCAGGAAGGCGTGCTCTCGATCGACGATCCCGTCCGCCGCTGGCTGCCCTCGCTGCCGGCCTCCGCCGACCGGGTCACCCTGCGCCACCTGCTGACCCACACCTCGGGCCTGGCCGATTACGAAGACCTGATGCCGCCGGATGGGGTGCAGCAGATCCGCGATAGCGGCGTGCTGGCATTGCTGGAACACGTCGGGCCGCCGTCGTTCCCGCCGGGGACGGCCTATCGCTACAGCAACAGCGGTTACGCGTTGCTGGCGCTGGTGGTGGAGCGCGCGTCGGGGCAGGCGTATCCGGCCTTCCTGCGCAGCCGCATCTTCCAGCCGCTGGCGATGCACGACACCCTGGCCTACGTGGCCGGCGGCCCCGCGGTGCCGCATCGCGCCTGGGGCTACAGCCGCCGCGGCGAGGACTGGGTGCGTACCGACCAGAGCGCGACCAGCGCGGTGCTGGGCGATGGCGGGATCTATTCCAACGTCGATGACCTGGCGCGCTGGGACGCAGCGCTGTACGACGACCGCCTGCTCTCGGATGCCTCGCGGGCGCTGGCGTTCGCCCCGCAGGTTGCGGTGGCGGGGGAGGGCATCGACGCGCACTACGGGTTCGGCTGGCGGATCACCGGCGACACCCAGTGGCATTCCGGCGAAACCATCGGCTTCCGCAACGTCATCCTGCGCTGGCCGCGGCAGCGCCTGACCGTGGTCTTGCTGAGCAACCGCAACGA
>JAFLEB010000055.1 GCA_017302075.1 Lysobacterales bacterium | reverse complement strand
CGCCGATCGCTGCCCCGGACTTCCATGCGGTGCTGGCATCGGTGCTGCAGGAGCGCCATGGTGCGGAGCCCGTGCATTCGAGCGACGAACTGGCGCTGCTGGAAGCGCGCTTCCCCGGCCGGATCCTGTGCCGGGGCGCCATCGCGGATGGACGGATCGTCGCCGGTGCGCTGGTGTTCGTGTATCGACACGTCTGGCATACCCAGTACCTCGCAAGCTCTCGCGAGGGGCGCGACAACGGTGGATTGGACCTCGTGGTCGAGGCGCTGGTCGAGGAGGCGCGGGCGCGTGGCGCCACCCACCTCAGCCTGGGGGCCTCGACCCTCGATGGTGGGCGCAGCATCAACGACGGGCTCCTGTGGCAAAAGGAAAGCTTCGGCGCGCGGGCGCTGGTGCACGACTTCTACGAGGGGACGCTTTGATGGACGTGGTTCCGGCGGTGGCGACTGCGGTGCCGTTCCTCGACCTGCGCGCGGGATACGACGAATTGCGCGCGGAGATCGATGCGTCGATCGGCCGCGTCCTGGACTCCGGGATGTACATCCTCGGCGAAGAGGTCGCCGCGTTCGAGCGCGAGTACGCGGAGTACTGTGGGTGCGCGCATGCGATCGGGGTCGCCAATGGGCTGGATGCCCTGCACCTGGCCTTGCGCGCGATGGGGATCGGGGCTGGCGATGAAGTCATCGTGCCCTCCAACACCTACATCGCGACCTGGCTGGCAGTCAGTCAATGCGGAGCGACGCCGGTCGCCGTCGAACCGGATCCCGCGACCCACAACCTGGATCCCGCGCGCATCGAAGCCGCGATCACGCCGCGCACGCGCGCGCTGCTCCCGGTGCACCTGTACGGGCAACCTGCGGACCTGGACCCGATCCTCGACATCGGCCGCCGGCGCGGCTTGAGGGTGCTGGAGGACGGCGCCCAGGCGCAGGGCGCGCGCTACAAGGGCCGACGCCTTGGCGGACATGGCGATGCGGTCGCCTGGAGCTTCTATCCGGGCAAGAACCTCGGGGCGTTCGGCGATGCCGGCGCGATCACCACGAACGACGCGGCGCTGGCGGACCGTTTGCGAGTCCTGCGCAACTACGGGTCGCGGGTGAAGTACGTGAACGAAGTGCAGGGCTGGAACAGCCGTCTCGATCCGCTGCAGGCAGCGATCCTGCGGGCCAAGCTGCCGTACCTGGATGCCTGGAACGCCCGGCGTGGCGCGATCGCGGCGCGGTACGCCGCGGCTTTCACTGGTCTCGACCTGGTCCTGCCGGGCGTTCCCGCTTGGGCGGAGCCCGCCTGGCACCTGTTCGTCGTGCGTGTCGCGCAGCGCGAGCGCGTGCAGTCGCGCCTTTCGGCGGCGGGGATCGGCACCTTGATCCACTATCCAGTGCCGCCGCATCGCCAGGGGGCGTACCGCGACCTCGCGTTGCCCGGGGATGGGTTCCCGCTGGCCGACCGGTTGGCCGGCGAAGTGCTGAGCCTGCCGATCGGGCCGCAGCAGGATGCGCGGGCCACGCAGGCCGTCATCGATGCGGTGCGTGCCTGCCTGTGAGTGGGATGTCGCGGGACAACTCCTATGGACAGATCCTGAAGTCCTCGGCCCTCATGGGCGGGGCGCAGGGGATCAACTACGCGATCGGCCTGTTGCGGGTGAAGGCCGTGGCGCTGTTGCTTGGCCCTGCCGGCGTGGGCGTCGTCGGCCTGTATGGCGCGGCGATGAACTTGCTGGGGGCGGTCACCGGGCTTGGGCTGCAGCGCAGCGCGGTGCGCGCCATCGCCATCGCCCAGGGGCAGGACGATTCGGTCGCCGTGGCGCGGGCCATCCGCATGCTGCGCCGCTTGTGTTGGGCCACCGGGCTGTTGGGGTGGCTGGCAAGCGCAGCGCTGGCGATCCCGTTGAGCCGCATGATGTTCCAGTCCAGTGCGCATGCATGGGCACTGGCGCTGCTTGGATCGACCCTGCTGCTGGGTGCGGTGAACGGCGGGCAGCTGGCCCTGTTGCGCGGCCTGCGCAGGATCGGCGACATCGCCCGCGTGCAGGTGGCCGCCGCATTCCTGAATACCATCGCCACCGTGGCCCTCTATGCCTGGCTACGCGAGCGCGGCATCGTGCCGGTCTTGCTTGTCACTGCCTGCCTGTCGTTGGCCACCAGTTGGTGGTTCGTGCGCAGGGTGGAGGTGGCCGAGGTCGCGATGTCCTGGGCGCAGGCGATCGAGGAAGCGAAGCCGATGGTGACGCTGGGCATCGCGTTGATGGCCAGCACGGTGTTGTCGACCCTGCTCGAGCTGTATACGCGGAGCGTGCTCAATGCGCGGCTCGGCCTCGACGCGGTGGGCCTGTACCAGGCGGCATGGTCGCTCTCGGGGATGTTCGCCGGCTTCGTGCTGTCGGCCATGGGGACGGATTTCTACCCGCGGCTCGCGGCAGCCATCCACGACCGTGCGGCCGCCATCCGCGAGATCAACCAGCAGACCGAGATCGGCTTGCTGCTGGCGCTGCCGGGCCTGCTGGCGACCTTGGCGCTTGCCAAGTGGATCGTATGGGCGCTGTATTCCGCCCGGTTCCTGCCGGCCGCCGACGTACTCGTCTGGCTGGTGCTGGGCGTGTTCGGCCGGGTGGTGTCGTGGCCGCTGGGCTACGTGCAAGTGGCGCTCAACGTGGGACGCTGGTACATCGCCACCGAATTCGCCTTCATCGCCCTGCAGGCCGCGCTCGTCGTCCTGTTGGTGCCACGTTTCGGGGTCGTGGGGGCCGCCTACGCGTTCTTCGCGTGTTACGCCGCCTATTTCGTCGGCATGCAGTGGGTAGCGCGCAGGTTGATCGGTTTCGGCTACTCGCCTGAATGCTGGCGCCTCATCCTCACCGCCTCGGCGATGGTGGCCTGCGCGATGCTGGCAAACCGCATCCTGCCGCAGTGGCCTGGCCTTGCCATCGGCCTCGCCATTGCGTGCGGAGGCGCGCTGTGGAGCCTCAGGGCCCTCGGCCAGCGGCTTGGTCCCGGGCATCGCCTCATCCGCCTGGCGGGCCGGATTCCCGGCCTGGCGCGACTCCTCGGGAGTTGAGATGCAGGACGTCGCCTACCCGGGGACCAAGGAAGCAGGTGCGCTGGCCAGCTTCACGGTGTTCGCCTACAACCAGGAAGCCTTCGTGCGCGACTCCATCCGCGGCGCCTTCGGGCAGGAGTACCGCCCGCTCGAAGTCATCCTGTCGGATGATGCCTCCAGCGATCGCACCTTCGAGATCATGCAGGAGGAGGCGCGCTCGGCTCCCCCCGGCATCCACGTGGTGCTGAACCGCAATCCGCGCAACCTCGGCATTGCCGAGCACATCAACCGGGTCATCGGCCTGGCGCGCGGCGAATTCGTGGTGCTGTCCGCGGCCGACGACATCAGCTTGCCGCACCGGACGGGCATGTCCGTGCGCGCACTGCGCGACGACCCCCAAGGTCGCCTGGTGCTCCATGCCACCGTGCTCAACGTCGCAGCCGACGGCACGCCGCTCCACCTGCGGCGCAATCCGCACCGGGAGATCTTCGGCTCGCCTGCGCAGGTGGTGGCGCGCGACGCCTACCTCACCGGCAGTTCCGTGGTGCTGAGGCGCGGCATGTACGCGGACTTCCCGCCGCTCAACGCCGATGTAGTGAACGAGGACAAGGTCACCGCCTTCCGCTGCGCGTTCCACGGCGGCGCGGTGTACATCGACGAACCGCTGGTGCACTACCGCGCGGGGGTGGGTGTCTCGACCCTGCATGGGGACATCCTGAGCGGGCGCGAGGATCCGGTGCGCGAGGCGCGCTACGTGCGAACCGGGCTGGCGCGACGCCTGTCGGTGCTTGGCCAGATGCGGGTGGATGCCGGTTCGGGACCTCTGGCCGGGAAGGTGCCGGGGGAGGTGCTGCGGGCGATCGAGGTCGAGGCCAAAGGGCTGCGCCGCGCGTTGGCATTCATGGACGACCCCCGTGCAAGCCGGCTTCCGGGGCTGTTCGCGGCCGCCGGATTCGGGCGCAAGACCCTCAAGATCGCGCTGCTCGGGATGGCGCCTCGGTTGTACCATCGCTACAAGGTGCTGCGGCATCGTCCAGCGCGCTCGGCGGGTGGCCGCACGGGCCGTCCATGATCGGGGGAGACGGGATGTTCGAAGGCGGTACGTTGCTGATCACCGGAGGGACGGGGTCGTTCGGGAACGCGGTCCTGCGCCGCTTCCTGCAGACCGGGATCGGCGAAATCCGCATCCTCAGCCGCGACGAGAAGAAGCAGGACGACATGCGCAAGCGCCATGCGTCCGACAAGCTGAAGTTCTACATCGGCGACGTGCGCGACCCTGCCAGCGTGATGAACGCCATGCGCGGCGTGGACTACGTGTTCCATGCGGCGGCGTTGAAGCAGGTGCCGTCCTGCGAGTTCCACCCGATGGAAGCGGTGAAGACCAACGTCATCGGCACCGAGAATGCGACCGAGGCGGCGATCCAGTGCGGCGTCAGGCGCATGATCTGCCTGAGCACGGACAAGGCGGTCTATCCCATCAATGCCATGGGCATCTCCAAGGCGATGATGGAGAAGGTGTTCGTGGCGAAGTCTCGCAACGCCGATCCCGGGAAGACGACGATCTGCGGCACCCGCTACGGCAACGTGATGGCCTCGCGGGGTTCGGTGATCCCGCTGTTCGTGAACCAGATCAATTCGGGCGCTCCGATCACCATCACCGACCCGGAAATGACCCGGTTCATGATGACCCTGGACGATGCGGTGGACCTGGTCTTGTACGCCTTCGAGCACGGCAACAGCGGCGACATCTTCGTGCAGAAGGCGCCGGCCGCGACGATGCAGACCCTGGCGCGTGCGCTGACCGATCTGATGGGAAAGCCGGACCATCCGGTCCGCATCATCGGCACCCGCCACGGCGAGAAGAAGCACGAGGCGTTGATGAGCCGCGAAGAGATGTCGCATGCGCAGGACCTGCCGGGCTACTTCCGGGTGCCGCCCGACCTGCGCGACCTCAACTACGGGAAGTTCGTGGAGCAAGGCGAGAAGCGCATCAGCGAGGCGGTGGACTACACCTCCGCCAACACCGAGCGCCTCGACGTCGACGCGATGAAGGCGCTGCTCATGAAGCTCGACTTCATCCGCGACCTGGTCGCCGGTCGCCCGGCGACCCCGGTGGATTGAGATGAAAGTCCTGGTGACCGGCGCCGACGGTTTCATCGGCAAGAACCTGCGGGTGGCGCTGGGCGAACGGAGCGGCTTCGAGGTCCTGGCGCTCACCCGCGCGAGCACTGAAGCCGACCTGGCCGACGCCGTGGCACGTGCGGATGCGGTGGTCCACCTGGCCGGCATCAATCGTCCACGGGACCCAGCCGAGTTCGCCGCCGGCAATGCCGGTTTCACCGCTGCGTTGTGCGATGCACTGGCGGCCTCCGGGCGCAGCATCCCGGTGGCGTTCGCGTCCTCCATCCAGGCGGAGCTGGACAACCCTTATGGCCTGAGCAAGCGGCAGGCGGAAGCGCATCTGTCCGACTACAGCCAGCGTACGGGCGCGTCGGTGGCGTTGTATCGGTTCGCGAATGTGTTCGGCAAGTGGAGCCGCCCCAACTACAACTCCGCGGTCGCGACCTTCTGCCACAACATCGCCCGTCACTTGCCGATCCAGATCAGCGACCCGGCCGCGCCGGTGCACCTGGTCTACATCGACGACGTGGTGGCCGAGCTGCTGCGCTTCCTGGCCGACCCGGGACAGGGCGTGCGCCAGGCGCATGCCGGCCCCGTCTACGCCATCACCGTGGGCGATCTGGCGCGCCAGATCGAAGCCTTCAGGGACGTGCGCAGTACGCTGGTCACCGAACGCGTAGGCAGCGGGTTGGTGCGCGCGCTGTACGCCACCTACGTCAGCTTCCTTCCACCAGAGGCCTTCAGTTACAGCCTGCCGAAGCATGGCGATGCCCGCGGCGTGTTCGTGGAGATGCTGAAGACGCCGGACTGCGGCCAGTTCTCGTTCTTCACCGCACACCCCGGCATCACGCGCGGTGGACATTACCACCACACCAAGACCGAGAAGTTCCTGGTGATCAAGGGGCGCGCCCGCTACCGCTTCCGCCACTTGCTGACGGATGAGAGCTTCCAGGTCGAAAGCGATGGCGACCAGCCCTTGGTGGTGGAGACCATTCCCGGGTGGGCGCATGACATCACCAATATCGGCGACGATGAGCTGGTGGTGATGTTGTGGGCGAATGAAATCTTCGACCGGCAACAGCCGGATACCGTGGCGAGCAGGGTATGAGCATGCGCAAGCTGAAGGTCGCCACCATCGTCGGCACCCGGCCGGAGATCATCCGCCTGTCGCGGGTGATGGCCGCGCTGGACGCGCATTGCGACCACGTCCTGGTGCACACCGGCCAGAACTACGACTACGAGCTCAACGGGATCTTCTTCGATGACCTGGGCATCCGTCGGCCGGACGTATTCCTGGAGGCGGCGGGGGCAAGCGGCGCGGAGACCATCGGCAAGGTCATCATCGCCGCCGACGAGGCGCTGGCCCGGATCCAGCCCGATGCGGTGCTGGTGCTTGGCGACACCAACAGTTGCCTCGCGGTGATCCCGGCCAAGCGCCGCAAGATCCCGACCTTCCACATGGAAGCCGGCAACCGCTGCTTCGACATGCGCGTGCCGGAGGAAATCAACCGCCGTATCGTCGACCACACCGCGGACATCAACCTGACCTACAGCGACATCGCCCGCGAATACCTGCTTGCGGAGGGCCTGCCGCCCGACCGGGTGATCAAGACCGGAAGCCCGATGTGCGAGGTGCTGGCCCACTACGCGCCGCGCATCGCCGCATCCGATGCGCTGGCGCGCCTGCGGCTGGAGCATGGCCGTTACTTCGTGGTCAGTGCGCACCGCGAGGAGAACATCGAGTCGGACCGCAACTTCGCCGGCCTCGTGGAGATCCTCAACACGGTGGCGGCGAAGTACGACATGCCGGTGGTGGTATCGACCCATCCGCGCACCCGCAAGCGCATCGACGCACAGGGCATCGCCCTGGACGCCCGCGTGCAACTGCTCAAGCCGCTCGGCTTCAGCGACTACGTACGCTTGCAGAAGGATGCCAAGGCGGTGCTGTCCGATAGCGGCACGATCAGCGAGGAAGCTTCGATCCTCAATTTCCGCGCGCTCAACCTGCGCGAGGCGCACGAGCGCCCGGAAGCGATGGAGGAGGGCGCGGTCATGATGGTGGGGATGAACGTCGAGCGGGTGATGCAGGGGCTCGCCGTCCTCGAGTCGCAGCCGGCCGGCGATGCGCGGTTGTTGCGCGCGGTGGCGGACTACGGCATGCCGAACGTGTCGGAGAAGGTGGTTCGCATCCTCCACAGCTACGTGGATTACGTGAACCAGGTCGTCTGGAAGAAGCGATGAGCCGGGCAGGTTCGCGGTCGCCCCGTCGGCACGGGGAGATGCGCTGATGTGCGGGATCGCGGGCGCATTCCATCCGGATTGCCTGTCCGAGTCGGCCATTCGCGCGGTGCGACGGATGCAGGGCGCGCTCGCGCGGCGCGGGCCGGATGGCGAAGGCTGGTTCCAGGATCGGCGGGTTGCGCTGGCGCACCGGCGCCTCAGCATCATCGATCTCGCCGGCGGCGCGCAGCCGTTGTTCGGGGAGAGCGATGGAACCGTCGCCATCGTCAATGGCGAGATCTACAACTACGTCGAGCTGCGCCAGGAGCTGGCCGCCGCCGGTGCCGGATTGCGGACGCGCAGCGACAGCGAGGTCGTCCCGTTCCTCTATGAGCGCCATGGCGCGGACTTCGTCCATCGCCTGCGCGGGGCTTTCGCGGCGGCGATCTGGGACGCATCTCGCCAGCAGTTGCTGCTGGTCCGCGACCGCTTGGGGGAGAAGCCGCTGGCATACGCCATGGGGCCGGATGGCACGTTCTATTTCGCGTCGGAGGTCGGGGCGCTGGTGGCATCCGGCATGGTCCCGCTGGACCCCGACCCGGTCGCGATCAACCGCTATTTCCACTTCCGTTTCGTGCCGGAACCTGCCACGCCACTGGCCGCGGTCCGCAAGCTCCCCGCCGGGCACCAGCTGCTGTTGTCGCCGGAATCGACGATCCCGACCCCCACCGCCTATTGGCACGTGGCGCGTGCGCCACGCTTGGACCGGGATCCGGTCGAGGTGATCCGCGAGGATCTCGAAGACGTCGGCCGGATCATCGTGCGCTCCGACGTTCCCGTCGGCGTTGCCCTGAGCGGTGGCCTCGATTCGAGCATCGTCGCCAGCCTGGCGGTGCGGCATGCCAGCGGACCGGTGAAGGCGTTCAGCGTCGGCTACTCGGGGCGTCCATCCTGCGACGAGCGGGCCGATGCGGCTGCGTTCGCTCGCCACCTCGGCATCGAATGCATCGAGGTCGAACTGGACGCATCCGATGTGGTCGCCGGGTTCGATGGACTCGTCGCGGACATGGCCGAGCCGATCGCCGATGTCGCCGGATCCAGTTATCGGGCAGTGATGCGCGCGGCGAGTCGCGAGGGCATCAAGGTGATGTTCCAGGGACAGGGTGCGGATGAATTGCTCTGGAGCTATGGCTGGATGCGGCAGGCCCTCCGCGAGAACCAGCTTCGTGATGCCCGCCCCGATGGCATGCAGGCATTGGCGGCCGGCTTCCGGGACCGCTTGAGGCGGCCACCGCTGGCGTCCCCGCGGGGCTTGGCACAGTGGCTGGTCCAGGGCGGCGGAGTGGTCGATGGGCTGGCGCAGGCGGCGCGCCTGCGGCGGGGACCAGGCGCTCCCGGGGTCTTCTGGGACGTGGCGCGTCCGGTGGAGCGCATTGCCGAGGCGATCGCCGGGATCGCGGGAACCGGCTTGGCGCCTGGGGCCGGCATCGACGGCCTGCTGGCTGCGTTCCCGCAGCGGATGGATGACGAATCCTGGCGGCGCTGGCTGGTTCGCGCCATCCTGGCGACGTACCTGCTGGAGAATGGCATTTCCCAAGCGGATCGATACAGCATGGCCACCGGCGTCGAAGCGCGCCTGCCGTTCGTCGATCATGTGCTGGTGGAACATGCCGTCGGGCTCAATGATGCGAGGTCGGATGCGGTGACGCCTGGCAAGCGCTGGCTGCGCGCAGCCGTCGCGGGCGATATTCCCGAATGGGTGTTGTCCCGGCCCAAGCGCGGATTCTCGCCGCCGACGCGGGACTGGGTCGCATCGCTGGTACGGGAGCGTGGTTCCGGGCTTGCGTCCGGCGTGCTGGTGCAGGCGGGATTGCTTTCGGAGCAGGGCGCGCGTTCATTGGCACGTCCGTCCGGGCGTTTCGATCGTGGCCTGCGGGATCAAGTCGCATATCAGGCGCTGGTGCTGGAGCAATGGTTCCGGACCATGCGGGCGCGGCTCCCGGCATCCGGGGCGCCGTGATGCATGCCGGTTCCGCCAGCCACGGTGCGCTGAAGATCCTCCTGCACTACCCCGTCCTCAACACCGGCGGGGCCGAGCATTCCACGCTGCGCCTGATGTCCGCGCTGGTCGAACGCGGGTGCGAAGTGCACCTCGTGCTGACGGTGGGTGACGGTTCGCTCGAGCCCCGGATCGACCCTCGGGTGGCCGTGCACCACTTGCGCGACGGCATCGGCGACCTGCCGACGCGCGTGACCGGGTTCAGCGATGCGATCCGCTTCGTCCGGGCTGCGCTGGGCTGGCTCCGCGGCAGGGTGCAGCAAGCCTGGCGGTCGCGGCGCTTCCACGCGATGGCGTTCGATGCCGCCATCGTCGGCCTGCATGGCACATCGCCAGCATTCGTGTGCCGGCATGTGCGCGCGCGGCGCCGTTTCGTCATGGTCAGGAGTGATGCCGCCGACGATCCCCGAGGTCGGTTGCGTGCCAACGTCTCGGGCTTCAGTAGCTCGATCGATGCCTATGTCTGCGTGTCGGGAACGGTCCGTGACTCGTTGGTGGCACGCTTCCCGCAACTCGCACCGAAGTCCGTCCGCATCTACAACCTGCTGCAGCCGGAACGGATGCGCGCGCAGGCTGCTGACGCGCCGGATCCGTTCATCCTGGCAGGCGATCGGCAAGGACCACGCGTCCTCAGCGTCTGCCGGCTGCAGGAAAGCCAGAAGGCACTGTTGCGCATGGTCGACGTGCACCGTCGCCTGCTGTCGGACGGCATCGCCCACACGTGGCACGTACTGGGCGATGGCCCGGACCGGGGATTGCTGGAACAGGCCATCGCGGCGCATGGCGTGGCGGGGAGTTTCATCCTGCACGGTGCGGTGTCCAACCCGTTTCCCTGGTACGTGCACGCGGACCTGGTGGCCGTGCTGTCGCGCTACGAAGGCCTGTGCGGCGTGGTCAACGAAGCGCGGGTGCTGGAACGGCCGGTGATCGCCACCCGTTTCGCCGGCATCGACGAACAGATCGAGAGCGGAGTGAATGGGCTGATCGTGGCGCAGGACACCGATGCCATCGTCGCGGGGATGCGGCGCCTGCTCGGGGATGCAGCCCTGCGATCGCGCTTGGCGGCGGGAGGGTATCCCGATGCGCTGATGGACGATGGCGCGAAGATCGATGCGCTCTTGGCCGTCATGGCGCCCCCGCCTGCATCGAGCGGGGTGGATTCATGAAGGTCCTGCTGGTTGCCGGGTTCGCAGGCTCCGTGGTCCGCTTCCGTGGCGACCTGATCCACGCGCTTCAGGCACGCGGTTGCGAGGTGCACGTGGCGGCGCCGGGTTGGTCCGAGTGCCCCGAGGTCGCCGGAGAGTTGTCGCGGATCGGCGCGCATGTCCACGACACGCCCCTCGGACGCACCGGCACCAGCGTCGCCTCGGACCTTGCTTACCTGCTCCGCAGCTGGCGCTTGATGAGGAGGGTCAAGCCGGATGCCACGCTTGCATATACCGTCAAGCCGGTGGTCTACGGGACGTTGGCCGCCTGGTTCGCGGGAGTGCCGCGCCGCTACGCGCTGGTGACCGGGTTGGGGTTTGCCTTCACCGGCGGTCGACGCGGCATGCTTGCCCGTGTCGTCGCATTGCTTTACCGGCTCGCACTGGGGAAAGCGCACCTGGTGTTCTTCCAGAATCCCGACGACCAACAACTGTTCCGCGCACTCGGCCTGCTGCGCGCGGCGACGCCTTCGATCGTGGTGAATGGTTCCGGCGTGGACGTATCGGCCTACCCGGCGGTCCCCCTGCCACCCGGGCCCCCGGTCTTCCTCATGATCGGCCGGCTGCTGGGGGACAAGGGTGTTCGTGAATATGCCGAGGCCGCGCGCCGAATCAGGGCGCGCCATCGCGATGTGCAATGCCGCCTGGCCGGCTGGATCGACAGCAACCCTGATGCGATCGCCCAGTCCGAGCTGGATGCCTGGGTGGAAGATGGGGCCGTTGACTTCCTGGGCAGGCTCGAGGATGTCCGCCCCGCCTTGGCCGGGAGCACGGTCTACGTACTGCCCTCTTACCGCGAGGGCACGCCGCGTAGCGTGCTGGAGGCCATGGCGATGGCGCGGCCCGTCATCACCACCGATGCGCCGGGTTGCCGCGAGACCGTCGACGCGGGTGAAAATGGCTGGCTGGTCCCGGTCGGGTCGGTGGAGGCCTTGGTGGAATGCATGCAGAGGTTCATCGAGACGCCAGGCCTGGCCGGCCGGATGGGCGAACGCTCGCGTCGCATCGCGGAGGATCGCTATGACGTGCACAAGGTCAATGCGGCGATGCTGCAGGCGATGGGGATCCAGAGCGAAATCGACAATAGGCCATTGGCATGAAGCGGACGCAATCGGATCGTTGGGCGGCCTTGGCCGCCGTGGTGCGGGAACTTTACGGTGAAGGCGTCGTCCCACTCCACCGCCCGGTGTTCGAGGGCAACGAGCGCCGTTACCTGGTCGATTGCATCGATTCCAACTTCGTCTCGTCGGTAGGCGCGCAGGTCGCCGAGTTCGAGCAACGCGTCGCGGCCTTCACCGGCTCGCGGCATGCGATCGCCACGGTCAACGGGACCGCGGCGTTGCACGTCGCCCTGCAACTCGCCGGGGTCGGGCGCGGCGACGAGGTGCTCAGCCAGGCGCTGACCTTCGTCGCCACCTGCAATGCGCTGAGCTATTGCGGTGCGCACCCGGTGTTCGTCGACGTGGATCGCGACACGCTGGGGATGAGTCCGGGGGCCCTGCGCCGATTCCTCGCCCTGCATGCCGAACGCCGGGACGGCGGATGCTGGAACAGGGCCTCCGGCCGACGGATCGCCGCCTGCGTGCCGATGCATACCTTCGGCATACCGGTGCGCATCGCCGAGATCGCCGAGGTCTGCGCGGAGTGGGGCATCGTGCTCGTCGAGGATGCGGCAGAGTCGCTGGGCAGTTACGCCGGTACCCGCCATACCGGGACCTTCGGTCGGCTGTCGACACTCAGCTTCAACGGCAACAAGGTCATCACCACGGGCGGCGGCGGCATGATCCTGACCGACGACGACGCGCTCGCGAAGCGTGCGAAGCACCTCACCACGACCGCCAAGGTTCCGCATCCCTACGAATTCGTCCATGACGAAGTCGGTTACAACTATCGCCTTCCCAACCTCAATGCGGCCCTCGGCTGCGCGCAGATGGAGCTGCTGGAGCCGATGTTGGCGATCAAGGCCGAGGTGGCGCAGCGCTACCGCGAGTTCTGCGCAAGGTCCGGCATGCGTTTTGCCGGACCGCTGCCCGGCGATACCGCCAATTTCTGGCTCAACGCCGTCGTGCTGGACTCGCCGGAGGACCGCGAGGACCTGCTCGAATACACCAACGCCCTAGGCATCATGACCCGTCCGATCTGGCGGCTGATGCCGCGGCTGGCGATGTACCAGGGTTGCCAGCACGACGGTCTGGAAAACTCGTACTGGCTGGAAGCGCGGGTGGTCAACCTGCCGTCCAGCGTGCCCGAGGGCGCTTTCGCGAGGTTGCGTGCGTGAACATCCTTGAATTGATCGGTCGTACCGCGCCGCTGTTCGACGCCGACATCCAGCGCCACGAGGAGGCGCTCACGGCCCTGGTGCGAGGGGGGCGCTTCCTGGTGATCGGCGGAGCGGGATCGATCGGCCAGGCCGTCACCAGGGAAATCTTCAAGCGGGCGCCGCGCGCCCTGCACGTGGTCGACATCAGCGAGAACAACATGGTCGAGCTGGTGCGGGACATCCGCAGCACGCTGGGCTACATCGACGGCGACTTCCGCACCTTCGCCATCGACTGCGGTTCGCGGGAGTTCGCCGCGTTGATGGCGGCCGCGCAGGGCTACGACTACGTGCTCAACCTGTCCGCCTTGAAGCACGTGCGCAGCGAGAAGGATCCGTTCACCCTGATGCGCATGGTCGAGGTCAACGTGCTGAACACCATCGGCACGATCGCCCAGGCCAGGCAGGGCGGGGCACGGAAGTACTTCTGCGTATCGACCGACAAGGCCGCGAATCCGGTCAACATGATGGGGGCAAGCAAGCGGATCATGGAGATGTTTCTGATGCGCGCCAGCGAGGCGCTGCCCATCTCCACAGCGCGCTTCGCCAACGTGGCCTTCTCCGATGGCTCGCTGTTGCACGGGTTCAACCAGCGATTCGCCAAGCGCCAGCCCATTTCCGCGCCGAACGACGTCCGCCGCTACTTCGTCACCCCGCAGGAATCGGGCGAGCTGTGCCTGTCCTCCTGCCTGCTCGGGGAGAACCGCGACATCTTCTTCCCCAAGCTCAGCGAGCAGCTCGACCTCACCCGGTTTTCCGACATCGCCGAGCGTTACCTGCGCGGGCTCGGATTCGAACCGTTCGAATGCGCCAGCGAGGACGAGGCCCGCGACCGGGCCGCCGAACTGATCGCGCGCAAGCGCTGGCCGGTCTACTTCTTCGCCAGCGACACCACCGGCGAGAAGGACTTCGAGGAGTTCCACACCGGCGATGAATCACTGGACATGGCCCGCTTCGAGGCCATCGGCGTCATCAAGAACGACCCGGTCTACGACGACGCCAAGCTTGACCATTTCCTGGCCACCATCGACCGCTTGCGCGCCCAGCCCACGTGGGACAAGTCCGAGCTGGTGGAACTGTTCAACCACATGATTCCGGAGTTCCGGCACAAGGACACCGGCAAGTACCTCGACAGCCGGATGTGACATGCAGCGTCTACTCGACATCGTCCTGTCCGGCCTGGCCCTGTTGGTGCTTTCGCCCTTGCTGGTTCCCATCGCCATCGCATTGCGCCTCACTGGCGAGGGCGAGGTATTCTTCATCCAGCAACGCGTGGGGCGGGGCGGACAGCTGTTCGGGTTGTACAAGTTCGCCACCATGCTGAAGGACAGCCCGAACCTGGGCACCGGCACGGTCACCCTGAGGAACGATCCGCGCGTTCTCCCGATCGGGAGATTCCTGCGCAAGACCAAGCTCAATGAGCTGCCGCAACTGCTCAACATCCTGATGGGCGACATGAGCATCATCGGGCCGCGCCCCCAGACCCGGCGCTGCTTCGATGCGTTCCCGACAAGCTCGCAGGCGGAAATCGTCAAGGTGCGGCCGGGCTTGTCCGGAATCGGTTCCATCGTCTTTCGCGACGAGGAGGGGCTGATGCACGCCAGCGAGGCGCCCGAGCGCTTCTACGACGAAGTCATCATGCCGTACAAGGGGGCGCTGGAAGAGTGGTACGTCGCGCACCAAGGGCTGGGGACCTATGTGCTGGCGATCTTTGTCACCGCATGGGTCGTGCTGTTCCCCGCTTCGCGCCTGGCGTGGCGGGTGTTTCCCGGTCTTCCGTCCGCACCGCCCGCCCTCGCAGGCTCGGTCTGAGCCCTGTATGTCGCCTGCCGAACGCTATCGCCGGGTCGCGGCCATGCATGCCGCCCATCTCGACCAGGGATTCCTTGCCACGCTCGGCGCGCCCTTCCTGACCGAGGTGTACCGCGCGATGGATGAAGCCGAGGGCAGCGTCCTCCTGGTCGAGGAAGCCGATGGCCGCATCGTGGGGTTCATGGCAGGTGCATCGGGCATGGGCACGATCTACCGACGCATGCTGCGACGTCCGGTCCGGCTGGCCTCCACGTTGCTGCCCGTGCTCGTGCGGCCATCCAGGATCCTGCGGATGGTGGAGATCCTCCGCTACGGGCGCGGGGCTGGCGTCGATCCCGACCTCCCGCGCGCCGAACTCCTGAGTGTCGCGGTGGATCCCGGGTATCGCGGAACCGGTGTCGCGGCGCGACTCTACCGAAGGCTGGAGACGCATTTCGCGCTACAAGGCATCGGCGCATTCCGCGTCACGGTAGGCGAATCGTTGGTCGACGCGCACCGATTTTACCGACGCATGGGGGCGAAGCCCGCCGGACGCGTCGAAGTCCATGCCGGGCAGGGATCGCTGGTGTACGTGCAGGAGGTATCCGCATTGCCGGTGATGGGTGCATGAGGCAGGCCAGCGTGAACGCAAAATCGCCACTGGTGCGGTGCCCATAGGGCAGGGCACGTAGAATGCGTCTCCGGATTTCCGCGCTGGAGCGCTTGCCCGAATGAAGGTCCTGGTCACCGGCACCGCCGGGTTCATCGGTTCCCACCTGGCCCATCGCCTGCTGGACCGGGGCGACGAGGTCGTCGGCTTCGACAACCTCAACGACTACTACGACGTCACCCTCAAGCAGGCGCGCCTCGCCCGCCTGCAAGCGCGCGCGGGCTACACCCATGTCGCCGGCGACCTCGCCGACCGTGCCGCGGTGGAGCAGGCATTCGCCGCGCATCGGCCGCAACGCGTGGTCAACCTCGCCGCGCAGGCCGGCGTGCGTTACGCGGCGGAAAACCCGCACGTTTACGTGCAAAGCAACGTGGTGGGCTTCCTGCACGTCCTGGAAGGCTGCCGCCA
>JAFLEB010000054.1:9804-15899 GCA_017302075.1 Lysobacterales bacterium | reverse complement strand
TCGAACAGGTGCGCCTTCTGCGCTTCGTTGACGCCCTCCACCGCCGCCAGCAGGCGCGGCTCGACGCCATGCTGCTGCGCGGTGCGCGCCAGGGCCTGCACGTCCTTGGGGAAGCAGGAACCGCCGTAGCCCGCGCCCGGGTAGATGAAGTGCCAGCCGATGCGCGGATCCGAGCCGATGCCCTTGCGCACCATCTCGACGTCCGCCCCGACCTGCTCGGCGATGTTTGCGATCTCGTTCATGAAGCTGATCTTGGTCGCCAGCATCGCGTTGGCCGCGTACTTGGTCAGTTCGGCCGAGCGCACGTCCATCGCCACGATGCGGTCGTGGTTGCGGTTGAACGGTGCGTACAGGCGCTTGAGTTTCTCGATCGCGGCGGGGTTGTCGGCGCCGAGCACGATGCGGTCCGGGCGCATGCAGTCCTCGACCGCCGCGCCCTCCTTCAGGAACTCGGGGTTGGACACCACGTCGAAGGCGATCGCCGCCCCGCGTTGCGCCAGTTCGTCCGCGATCGCCGCGCGGACCTTGTCCGCAGTGCCGACCGGGACCGTGCTCTTGTCGACCACCACCGCGGGCCGCGCCAGGTGGCGGCCGATCGTGCGCGCCACCGCCAGCACGTACTGCAGGTCGGCGCTGCCATCCTCGTCGGGCGGCGTGCCGACCGCGATGAACAGCACGTCGCCATGCGCGATGCCGCTGCCGGCGTCGGTGGTGAAGCGCAGGCGGCCGGCGGCATGATTCGCCTTGACCATCGGCTCCAGGCCAGGCTCGTAGATGGGGATGATGCCGCGGTTCAGGCCGTCGACCTTGGCCTGGTCGATGTCCACGCAGACCACGTCATGGCCTACCTCGGCGAGGCAGGTCCCGGTGACGAGCCCGACGTAGCCGGTGCCGAAGATGCAGACGCGCATGCGCTGGGATCCGTGCGTTGGAATGGAAAAGGGGACGCATCCGAGGATACGTCCCCTTGCCGGACGACGCGATTACTTGGTGGCCGGCTTGACGATGTCCAGCAGCTCGACTTCGAACACCAGCACCTGGTTCGGGCCGATCATCGGTGGTGCCTGCTCGCCGTACGCGAGCTTGGCCGGGATCCAGAACTTGGTCTTGCCGCCGACCTTCATGAGCTGCAGGCCCTCGCTCCAACCCGGGATCACGCCTTCCAACGGCATCACCGCCGGCTGGCCGCGGTCGTAGGAGCTGTCGAAGGTCTTGCCGTCCAGCAAGGTACCCTTGTAATGCACCTTCACCCCGTCCTTCGGGCCCGGCTTCGCGCCGGTGCCTTCGGTCAGGACCTGGTACTCCAGCCCGGAGGCGGTGGTCACCACGCCCGGCTTCTTGCCGTTCTCGGCGAGGAACTTGTCGCCCTTCTCCTGGTTGGCCTTGGCGTCGGCCATCATCTTGGCGATCTGCTTGGCCTGCATCTTCTGGCCGAAGGACTCGAAGATCGCCTTCGCCTGGTCCTCGGTGAGCAGGACCTTCTCGCCGGCGAGCTGGGCGCGCATCGCCTTGACCACGGTATCGACGTTGATCTCGTCCTTGATCTCGGTGAGCTGCTTGCCCATCGCCAAGCCGATCGTGTAGCTGATCTGCTCCTTCTCGGTGGGCAGGCCCGGGTACTGGCTCTTGCCCGCGGCATCCTTGCCCGAGGCATCGGTGCCCTTGGCGGCCTCGGAGGTCGCCGCCGGCTTGTCGGCGGGATTCTGGCATGCGGCAAGTGCCAGGACGCTGGCAACGGCGACGGCGACGGCGGTGGCGCGGGCAACGGGCTTCATCGGACTTCCTACTCCTGGGTCTGGGGGCAAGCGGGCTGCGGCGCGGCCTGCTTGCCGGGGGCGTGGCGAGCCACGCGCATGCGGTTACTTGACGCCGAGCAGCTCGACGTCGAATTGAAGCGTGGCATTGGGACCGATGGAACCGTCGGGAGTTCCCCGCTCGCCATAGCCGAGCTTGCCGGGAATCCAGAAGCGGTACTTGCCGCCGACCGGCATGAGGCCCACGCCCTCGGTCCAGCCCGGGATCACCTGGTCGAGCGAGAACTCGGCAGGCTGGCCGCGCTCGTAGGAGCTGTCGAACACCTTGCCGTCCAGCAACTTGCCCTCGTAGTTGACGCGCACCCGCTGGCCCGGCTTCGGCCGCGGCCCGTTGCCCTGTCGCAGCACCATGTACTGCAAGCCGCTCGGGGTCGTGAAGACGCCCTTGACCGACTTGTTCTTGGCCAGGAAGGCCTCGCCATCCTTGAGGTTCGCGCCCGCCGCGGCGGTCGCCGCCGCCTGCTGGGCCGCCTGCAGGCGCGCGGAAAAGACGGTCCGCAGCGCGTTGGCATCGGCCTCGGAGAGCACCGGCTTGCCGTTCGGGTCCGACGCCGCGCGGAAGCCCTGCAGGAAACGCGGCATGTCGAACTCGCCCTTGATCTTCGCCAGCGAGCGGCCGATGTCGCCACCCACCAACAGGCCCACCTTGGTGCGATCGGGTGCGGCGGCCGGCTTGCCGCCGCCCTTGCGCGCGTTGATGCTGGCCATCAACGACTCGGAGGTCGCGCGCGCCTCGGCCGCGTCGAGCAACGGCTTGCCTGCGGCGAGCGCATTCTCGACCCCGCGCTGGAACGCGGCGATGTCCATGTCGGGGACCGCCGGCGCGACCGAGCGCGCCACGTCCATCCCGATCATGTAACCGATCTTGTCGCGCTCGGTCGGCAGCGTGGCGTCCTGGGCAATGGCGGCCTGGCCAGCCAGGGCAAGGAACAGCGCGCAGGCGGCGCGCAGCGGGAAGCGCATCGGGGGACTCCTGTAGTGACCGGACGCGGCGGCCGATGCCGACGCAGCCCGACATTGTCGTCCGCGGGCGCCGGCGCGGCAATCCCGGGCCGCCCGGGCGCCCCCCGGGAACCATGACTTCAGTTGGGTCACGCGATGCTTGACCGGGGATTTCTTAGTGTTATAGTTGCCTACAACACCGAACACCCAGAGCAGGACGGCTGCCATGATCCGCAAGCTCCACAACACCCTGATCGGCCTGGTCACTTGCAGCTGCCTGCTGCTGGTCGGCCTCCTGATGGCGGTACCGGCCACGCCGGACATCGCCCCCGCCGGCATCACCCCGTCCCTTGCGGACCTCGACGCCGCCGAGCCCACGCTCGCCGACGCCGGCCCGCAGGCCGACGAGGCCACCCCGCCCGCCCGCCGCACGCGGCATGGCCGGCAGACGGTGGCGATGCCCTTCTTCTCCTTCGCACCCCGGGGCTGAGCCATGACCGCAGTCGAATGGAACGATGGCGCGCCCATCTACCGCCAACTCAAGGAACGCGTCGTCGCGATGATGCTCGACGGCGTGCTCCGCCCGGGCGATGCGCTGCCCTCGGTGCGCCAGGTGGCCGCCGAGTACCAGCTGAACCCGATCACCGTCTCGCGCGCCTACCAGGAGCTCGCGGACGACCAACTCGTCGAAAAACGCAGGGGACTGGGCATGTATGTGACGGAAGGGGCCACGGCGCGGCTGATGGCCAGTGAACGCGAACGCTTCCTGCGCGAGGAATGGCCGATGGTGCTGGAGCGCATCCAGCGCCTGGGCCTGGACCCGAAGGAACTGCTCGACCCGAAGTCGAAGTGGGGGCAGGCATGAACACCGAGATCCGCAACGGCAGCCCGGTCGTGGTCGCCCGCGGCCTGCGCAAGGCCTACAAGAACAAGCTGGCGCTCGACGACACCCGCTTCGAGGTCCCGCTGGGCCGCATCGTCGGCCTGATCGGCCCGAACGGCGCCGGCAAGACCACGGCGCTGAAGGCGATCCTGGGCCTGGTGCCCTTCGAGGGCGACCTCAAGGTGCTTGGCAAGGACCCGCGCACCCAGCGCGACGAACTGATGAACGACATCTGCTTCATCGCCGACGTGGCGGTGCTGCCGCGCTGGATGAAGGTCAAGGAAGCGATCGCCTTCGTCGCCGGCGTCCACCCGCGCTTCGACGAGGCCAAGTGCCGCCGCTTCCTCGAGGGCACCCAGCTCAAGCCGGACTTGCGGGTGCGGGAGATGTCCAAGGGCATGATCGTGCAGTTGCACCTGGCGCTGGTGATGGCGATCGACGCCCGCCTGCTGGTGCTGGACGAGCCCACCCTGGGCCTCGACATCCTCTACCGCAAGCAGTTCTACCAGCGCCTGCTGGAGGACTACTTCGACGAGGAGAAGACCATCCTGGTCACCACCCACCAGGTCGAGGAGATCGAGCACATCCTCACCGACGTGATGTTCATCCGCGACGGCAGGATCGTGCTCGACGCGCCGATGGACACGCTGGGCGAGCGCTACACCGAAGTGCTGGTCAACACCGACCGCGTCGAAGCGGCGCGCGCGCTCAAGCCGGTCGACGAGCGCGCCCTGCCCTTCGGCAAGACCGTGATGTTGTTCGACGGCGCCGATGCCGCCCGCCTGGGCGAACTGGGCGAGACCCGCACGCCGGGCCTGGCCGACCTGTTCGTCGCCACCATGAAGGGAACCTACGCATGAACACCTCTGTCGACGCGATGGCGATGGATGCCGAACGCCCGCGCACCCCGCGCGTGGCCCCGCACGCCACCCACAAGCTGAAGCTGCTGCTGCGGCGCGAGTTCTGGGAACACAAGGGCGGCTTCTTCTGGGCGCCGATCTGGGCCGGCGGGATCTCGCTGCTGCTGACCCTGATGGCGCTGGTGGTCGGCGAGGTCGCGGCGCGCCGCGCGCTGGCCAGCGGCAAGATGCAGGTGGACGGCGAAGTGATGGTCAACGGGCTCGACCTAGGGATGATCACCTCGCGGATGGATGCCGAGGACATGCGCCGCCTCGCCGGCGGCATCGACCTCAGCATGCTGACCTCGTCGATGTGGCCGATGATCGTGCTGGGCTTCGTCGTGTTCTTCTACTGCCTCGGCAGCCTGTACGACGAGCGCAAGGACCGCAGCGTGCTGTTCTGGAAGTCGCTGCCGGTCTCCGACCGCGACACCGTCCTGTCCAAGGTCGCCAGTGCGGTGCTGGTCGCCCCGGCGCTCGCGGTGGCTGCGTGGATCGCCACCATGTTCGCCTTCCTGGTGCTGGTCAGCGGCTTCGTGCTGGCCCATGGCGGCAACCCGCTCACCCTGCTGTGGGGCCCGGGCAGCCCGCTGGCCAATGCCGGGGTGATGATCGCGTCGATCCCGGTGTATGCGGTGTGGGCGCTGCCGACCGTCGGCTGGCTGATGCTCTGCTCCTCGTGGGCCCGCAGCAAGCCGTTCCTGTGGGCGATCATGATCCCGGTGATGGCCGGCATCTTCATCAGCTGGTTCGACGTGATGAACGCGGTCGACCTGGACAGCGGCTGGTTCTGGCGCAACGTGGTGGCCCGTGCCCTGGGCGGCGTGTTCCCGGGCACCTGGATCGACGTGGCCAACACCGATGTCCTGCAGCTGAAGCGTCCCGGCGACATGATCCACCAAGGCGCGCTGCTGAAGACCATGTACTCCGTGCTGGCCACCCCGCAAGCCTGGATCGGCGCCGTCGCCGGCGTCGCGATGATCGCCGCCTCCATCCGCATGCGCCGCTGGCGCGACGAAGGCTGACCCCACTGGCCGATGCGCCGTCCGACCGACGGCGCATCGACGCCGGGTCCAGGCCACCCCACACGCACACAGCCCCGCCAGACCACCTTCCGCAAGGGAATGCCATGAAGACGCCCGTGATCCTCGCCACCGCCGCCTGCCTGCTGCTGCCGATCGCCGCCCAGGCGGGGGACACCAGGGACGGCGGCATCGCCACCGAGATCCGTCAGGAGCTCGCGGATGCGCGCCGCGAATTGCGCACCGAACTGGCACAGGCCAGCCGCGACCTGGAGACCGACAACCTGCGCGTCGACAACAGCCTGCGCTTCGGCGACGACGGCCGCGCCAGCAAGGACTTGCCGCGCGCCGAGATCACCCCGGCGGGCGACTTCCTCGTCGGCGGCCAGCGCGTGGCGATCGACGTCCCCCAGCGCCGGCAACTGCTCGACTACCGCGCGCGCGTCATCGAAGTCGCCAAGTACGGGATCGAGATCGGCCAGCGCAGCGCCGATGCGGCGCTGGATGCGGTCGGCAACGGCTCGATGCTCGGCCT
>JAFLEB010000054.1:0-9704 GCA_017302075.1 Lysobacterales bacterium | reverse complement strand
CTGATCGAAGGCAAGGCGGTCGCCATCGATGCTGCACAGCGCCAGCAGTTGCTCGCCTACCGCGGGCAGATCCTGGGCATCGCCGAGTCCGGGATGGCGATCGGCGGCAAGGGCGCGGACCTCGCCGGCGAGGCCATCGGCGGCGTGGTCGGCGTGATCTTCGGCGGCAAGGAAGGCGAGGAGGCGTTCCGGCAGAAGATGGAGACGCAGGGCAAGCAGCTGGAAGCCGAAGCGATGAAGCTGTGCAAGCAGTTGCCGGGCATGCTCGCGAGCCAGCAGGCGCTGGCGGCCTCGCTGCCGGCCTTCAAGCCCTACGCGCGGATGACCCAGGCCGACATCGACGACTGCGGCAAGCACGGCAAGGACAACGGCGTCGCCGTCACCAGCGGCGAGGCCTGACGTCCCGGGACGATTGCGGCGGGTGGCCTCAGCCCCCGCCGCCCGCGCCATCGCGGATGCCGCCCCGGGTGAGCGCGGCGGGATCCAGCAACCGGCGCAACTGCTTTTCCGGCAGGCCGCTGTCTTCCATCGCGACATCCAACACCGGGCGCTGCTCGGCGTACGCACGCTTGGCGATTTTCGCAGCGGCCTCGTAGCCGATCACCGGGTTCAGCGCGGTGACCAGGATCGGATTGCGATCCAGCGCCTGGGCCACGCGATCCGAGCGCACCCGCAAGCCGGCGATGGCCTGGTCGGCGAGCGCGCGCATCGCATTGGCGAGCAACCCGCCGCCCTCGTCGAGGTCGCAGGCGATCAGGGGGAGCATCACGTTGAGCTGGAAGTTGCCGCTCTGGCCGGCGATCGAAATCGCTTGGTGCAGGCCCATCATCTGCGCGGAGGCCATGCACAGCGCCTCCGGGATCACCGGGTTGACCTTGCCGGGCATGATCGACGAGCCCGGCTGCAGCGCCGGCAGCTCGACCTCGCCCAGCCCGGCCAGCGGTCCGGAATTCATCCAGCGCAGGTCGTTGCCGATCTTCATCAGCGCCACCGCCAGCGCGTTGAATTGCCCGGACAGTTCCACCAGGTCGTCCTGCGCCGCGAGCCCTTCGAACAGGTTGCCGGCCTGCTCGAACTTCGCGCCGGTCGCCGCCGACAGCGCCTTCGCCACGCCCTTGCCGAACTTCGGGTGCGCGTTGATGCCGGTGCCGATCGCGGTACCGCCGATCGGCAGGCGCCGCACGCGCTTGAGGCTGTCTTCGATGCGCGCCTGCGCGGAGGACAGCTGCGCCGACCACGCGCCCAACTCCTGCGCGAAGCTCAGCGGCATCGCGTCCATCAGGTGGGTGCGCCCGGTCTTGACCGACTTGCCCAGCGCCTTCGCGCGTTTGTCGATCGCCTTGCGCAGGTGCGCCAGGGCCGGCAGCAGCGAGCGCCGGGCTTCCACCACCGCCATCACCCGGATCGCGGTCGGCACCACGTCGTTGCTGCTCTGCCCGAGGTTGACGTGGTCGTTCGGGTGGATCGGCAGCCCCGCGTCGCGGGCAGCGAGGTGGGCGATCACCTCGTTGGCGTTCATGTTGCTGGAGGTGCCCGAGCCGGTCTGGTAGCGGTCGATCGGGAACTGGTCGGCATGCGCGCCGCCGGCCACCGCGGTGGCGGCTTCCATGATGGCGTCGGCACGGGCGCGGTCGAGCAGGCCGAGGTGCCCGTTGACCACCGCGGCCGAGGCCTTGACCAGCGCCAGGGCGCGCACGAAGGCGTCCGGCATCGGCCGGCCGGAGATGCGGAAATTGTCGCGGGCGCGTTGGGTCTGCGCACCCCACAGGGTGCTGGCGGGGACCTGCAGCGTGCCCATGCTGTCGTGCTCGAGGCGGAAGCCCCGCGGGGCGGCGTGGGTGCGACGGGCCATGGCCTGCTCCGGTGGTCGATCCGCCGAGGATAGCGTCGCCGGGGTTTAGAATCGCGCATTCCCCGCACGCCTTTGCCCCCATGCCTGACGCCCTCACCGCCCTGTCCCCGCTCGATGGCCGCTATGCCGGCAAGGTCGACGCCCTGCGCCCGATCTTCTCCGAGTACGGCCTGATCCGCGCGCGGGTGAAGGTCGAAGTCGAGTGGCTGCTGGCGCTGGCGAACGAACCCGGCATCGTCGAACTCAAGCCCTTTTCCGATGCCGCGGTGGCGCGACTGCGCGCCCTGGCAGACGATTTCTCGGTCGCGGACGCGGCACGGGTGAAGGCGATCGAAGCCACCACCAACCATGACGTCAAGGCGGTCGAGTACCTGATCAAGGAACGCCTGCAGGACGACCCCGAGCTGGGCCCGGCGCTGGAATTCGTGCATTTCGCCTGCACCAGCGAGGACATCAACAACCTGTCCTACGCGCTGATGCTCAGCCAGGCGCGACAGGACGTGCTGCTGCCGAAGCTCGACGCGCTGATCGAACGGCTGCGCGCGATGGCGCACGAGCATGCGGCGCTGCCGATGCTTTCGCGCACCCATGGCCAGACCGCCTCCCCGACCACCGTCGGCAAGGAACTGGCGAACGTGGTCGCGCGCCTGCAGCGCCAGGGCGAGGTGCTGGCCGGCCTGCCGATGCCGGGCAAGATCAACGGCGCGGTCGGCAACTACAACGCGCATGTCGCGGCCTATCCGGACATCGACTGGCCGGCCTTCTCCCGGCATTTCGTCGAATCGCTGGGCCTGGACTGGCAGCCCTACACCACGCAGATCGAACCGCACGACGGCGTGGCCGAACTCTGCGACGTCGCCAAGCGCATCGACACCATCGCCATCGACCTCTGCCGCGACACCTGGGGCTACATCTCGCAGGGCTACTTCAAGCAGGCGGTCAAGGCCGGCGAAGTCGGCAGCAGCACGATGCCGCACAAGGTCAACCCGATCGACTTCGAGAACGCCGAGGGCAACTTCGGCATCGCCAGCGCGCTGTTCGAGCATTTCGCTGCCAAGCTGCCGATCAGCCGCTGGCAGCGCGACCTCACCGATTCCACCGTGCTGCGCGCGCTCGGCACCGCGTTCGGCCACATGCTGATCGGCTTCGAGGCGCTGCAGCGCGGCCTGGGCAAGCTCAGCGCCAACCCGGAGCGGCTGGCCGCCGACCTCGACGCTAGCTGGGAAGTGCTGGCCGAGGCCGTGCAGACGGTGATGCGCCGCCACGGCCTGCCCAATCCCTACGAGCAGCTGAAGGCGCTGACCCGTGGCCAGGGCATCACCGAGGCCTCGATGCGCGCGTTCATCGAAGGCCTCGACCTGCCCGCCGATGCGAAGCAGCGCCTGCTCGCGATGACGCCCGGCAGCTACACCGGCCTCGCCGAGCAGCTCGCGCGGGCGGTATGAGCATGCGGCGCGGGTTCGCCGCGACGATCGCGGCCGCGCTGCTCGCGGCCTGCGCGGCGCAGTCGGAGCGCACCGCGCCTGCACCCACCCCCGCTGCGGAGCCCGCCGGCGTGCCGGCCTGTCCGCTCGACGCCAGCCCGATGGCGGGTTGGAGCGACCGCGCGCCACCGCGCAGGATCTTCGGCAACACCTACTACGTCGGCACCTGCGGCATCGCCGCCGTGCTGGTGGTGGGCGACGCCGGTGCGATCCTGGTCGACGGCGCCACCGAGCAGGCGCCTGCCGCGATCCTCGCGAACATCCGCGCGCTCGGCTTCGATCCGCGCCAGGTCAAGCGGCTGCTGAACACCCACGAGCACATGGACCACGCCGGCGGACTGGCCGGGCTGCAACAAGCGACCGGCGCGCCGCTGCTCGCGCGTGCGCCGGCGCTCGCTACCCTGCGGCGCGGCCGTTCCGATCCCGAGGATCCGCAGTTCGGCGAGCTGACCGGCTTCCCGCCCGTGGCCGACGTACGCACCCTGGCCGATGGCGAAGTGGTGCGCCTCGGCGGGCTCGCGCTGGCCTCGCACGCCACCCCCGGCCACGCGCCCGGCGGCACCAGCTGGACCTGGCGTTCCTGCGAGGGGACGCGCTGCCTCGACCTCGCCTACGTCGACAGCCATAGCGCGCTGACCGACGGCCATTACCGCTTCAGCGACCACCCCGCCTACGTCGCCGCCTTCGAACACAGCCTCGACACGGTCGCCGGCCTGCCCTGCGACCTGCTGATCACTCCCCACCCCGCCGCCAGCAACCTGCTGGCGCGCTTCAATGGCGATGCACCGCTGGTCGACCCAGGCGCCTGCAAGGCGTTCGCCGTGAACGCCCGCGCCAACCTCGCCGCGCGCCTGGCCGAGGAACGCAAGGAACCCGTGCCATGACCCCCAAGCGCCGCACGCCCCCGCTGCCGTTCGAGATCGACGCCGCCGCCGGCCCGCACCCCCTGGGCATGACGCCCGCCGCGTTCCTGCGCGACTATTGGCAGAAGCGCCCGCTGCTGATCCGCAACGCCTTCCCCGGCTACGTCTCGCCGCTGCAGCCCGAGGACCTCGCCGGGCTGGCCTGCGAGGACGGCGTGCTGGCGCGGCTGATCGAGCACGACCGCGCGACGGACGGCTGGCGCGTGCGCAGCGCGCCGATCCCGGAAGACGTGTTCCCCGCCCTGCCCGACCGCGACTGGACCCTGCTGGTGCAGGACATGGACAAGTGGGACGCCGACCTGCGCGCCCTGCTCGACCGCTTCGATTTCCTGCCCCGCTGGCGGATCGACGACGTGATGGTGAGCTTCGCCGCCACCGGCGGTTCGGTCGGCGCGCACATCGACCAGTACGACGTGTTCCTGCTGCAGGCGCAGGGCCACCGGCGCTGGATGATCGACGCCGGCCCCAACCCGCCGCTGGGCTTCCGGCCCGACGTCGAACTCAAGCTGCTGCGGGAGTTCCATGCCACCCACGACTGGGTGCTCGGGCCCGGCGACCTGCTTTACCTGCCGCCCGGCGTGCCCCACCACGGGGTCGCCGAGGATCCCTGCCTGACCTTCTCGGTCGGCATGCGCGCACCGAGCGCGGCGGAGTTGCTCGGCGATTTCGTCGATACCCTGGCCGCGGACGCGCCGGACGCGTTGCGCTTCGTCGATCCGGACCTGCAACCGGCCAGCGATCCGTACGAGATCGACGGCGAGGCGATGCGACGCGTGGTCGAGGCGCTGAACGCCCTGCGCATGCGCGACCCCGACAAGCTCGGCGACTGGTTCGGCAGCTTCATCACCCAGTACCGCAGCGCGGTGGAACCGGCCGCCGACGAGGCCGCGCGCCCGCGCATCGAGGTCGAGTGGGACCTGGCCCACGGCGCCACGCTGGCGCGGCATCCGTGGTCGCGCATGGCCTGGCGTCGCGCCGCAAAAGGCGCCCGCCTGTACGCCGGCGGGCAGGTGCATGCGCTGCCGGCGCGGGATGCCGCCCGCCTCGCCGCCGCGGACGCGGTGGGTGGCGGCCTCTACGAGGGGCTATCACAGGCCGGCCGCGATGCGGTGGTCGCCCTGCTGGAATCCGGCCACTACCGGCTGCAGCTCGACGACGGCGAATGAACGCCGGGGCCGCACCGTTCCGGGTCGAGGTGGTCGCGCATGCCGCGGCCCTGCCCGACCTGCGGCGGGTGCGCGACGAGGTGTTCGTCGCCGAACAGGGCGTGCCCGCCGAACTGGAACGCGACGCCGCGCGCGATCCGTCCTGCGTGCACGTGCTGGCCAGGCTGGAGGACGGCACGCCGATCGGCACCGGGCGCCTCACCCCGGACCGCCACATCGGCCGCATGGCAGTGCGCAAGCCGTGGCGCGGCCACGGGGTCGGCGACGCCCTGCTGCACGCCTTGCTCGACGCCGCCTGGCTGCAGGGCACGCAGGCGGTCCATCTCAATGCGCAGGTCGACGCGATCGGGTTCTACGCCCGCCACGGGTTCGTGCCCGTCGGCGAGCGCTTCATGGAAGCCGGCATCGCGCACCAGGCCATGGCTCGCACCCTCGATGGCCCGCACCCGGTCCATGCGCGCACGCTGGCGGTCGAGGCGACCCGGCGGATCATCATTGGCGCCCGCCGCTGGTTGTGGATCCGCAGCCATGCACTGGACCCCGGCCTGCTGGATGCGCCGCCGGTGCTCGACGCCCTGCGCGCCTTCGCCACCGCCAGGCGCGGCAACCAGGTGCGGATCCTGTTGCGCGACGCCGCGGCGCCGCAGCGCGGCCACGCACCGCTGCTGGCGCTCGCGCAACGCCTGCCCAGCATCTTCGGCTTCCGCGAACTCGTGGATCCGGTCGACCGCGAGGATCCCGCGGCCTACATCGCCAGCGACGGCGGCGGCTACTACGTCCGTCGCCTGGGCGATCCGGTCGAAGGCGAGGCCGGCTTCGACGCCGCACCGCGCTGCCGGCAGTTGCGGGCCGCCCACGACGAGGCCTGGGAGCGCGCACGGCCGGTGACCGAATACCGCGCACTGGGGCTGTAAGCCGTGTTCGACCAAAGCACATGATGCAGTGCGGAAGAGCGAAGGCGTATAATTCCGCGCCCTTGCGGCTCCCTTCCGTGCGGTCGTGCCCCTGCGGGCCAGCCGTTCCGGATCAACCACTTACGGAACAAGTGCAGCCCCGGCCATGGCGGATAGCCTCCTGAAGCAGTTTGCCCAGTCCTCGCAGCTCGGTGCCAACGGCGCCTACATCGAGGACTTGTATGAACAGTACCTGGTGGCCCCGGACAGCGTCGGGCCGAAGTGGAAGCAGTACTTCGATGCCCTGAAGGGCCGCGAGGCCGGCGACGTCCCGCACTCCGTGGTGATCGAGCAGATCGCCGAGGCCGGCCGGCAGGCTACGCGCGGCGTGGTGGCCACCGGCAGCGGCGACGAACGCGAGCGCGCGGTCGGCAAGCTGATCACGGCCTATCGTTCGCGCGGCCACCTGGCCGCTGACCTCGACCCGCTGGGCATGGCGCCGAAGCCGGAGGCCCCGGACCTCGGGCTGGCCTTCCACCGCCTGTCCGACGCCGACCTCGGCACCGAATTCAGCACCGGCGGCGTTGGCGGCCGGGAGCGGATGAAGCTCGGCGAATTGCTTGCCACGCTGAAGGCGACCTACACCGGCAGCATCGGCGCCGAGTTCATGCACATCACCGACGCCGAGCAGCGGCGCTGGATGTACGAACGCCTGGAAACCGCCGCCGGCCACTACGGACGCGGCAAGGAGCAGAAGGCGCGCATCCTGGAGCGGCTGACCGCCGCCGAGGGCCTGGAGCGCTACCTGCACACCAAGTACGTCGGCCAGAAGCGCTTCTCGCTGGAAGGCGGCGAAAGCCTGATCCCGATGATGGACGTGGTGATCCGCCGCGCAGGCGAGGACGGGGTCAAGGACGTGGTGCTGGGCATGGCCCACCGTGGCCGCCTCAACGTGCTGGTCAACACCCTGGGCAAGCCCCCGCGCAAGCTGTTCGACGAATTCGAGGGCAAGTTCGAGCATGCCCGCGCCGGCGACCACGCGCATACCGGCGACGTGAAGTACCACATGGGCTTCTCCAGCGACATCGCCACCCCGGGCGGCCCGGTCCACCTGGCGCTGGCGTTCAACCCGTCGCACCTGGAGATCGTCGACCCGGTGGTCGCCGGCAGCGTGCGTTCGCGCCAGCAGCGCCGCGGCGACAAGGCGCGCAAGCAGGTGTTGCCGGTGCTGATGCACGGCGACGCCGCCTTCGCCGGCCAGGGCGTGGTGATGGAACTGTTCCAGATGTCGCAGGCGCGCGGCTTCGCGGTCGGCGGCACCCTGCACATCGTGATCAACAACCAGGTCGGCTTCACCACCAGCGCCGCCGAGGACGCACGCTCGACCCTGTACTGCACCGATGTCGCCAAGATGGTCGGCGCGCCGGTGCTGCACGTGAACGGCGACGACCCCGAAGCCGTGGCCTTCGTCGCCGAGCTCGCCTTCGACTTCCGCCAGCGCTTCGCCAAGGACGTGGTGATCGACCTCGTCTGCTACCGCCGCCACGGCCACAACGAAGCCGACGAGCCCGCGGCCACGCAGCCGGTGATGTACAAGAAGATCCGCGCGATGAAGACCACGCGCGAGCTGTACGCCGCGCGCCTGGCCGCCGAAGGCACCCTGGCCGAGGCCGATGCGCAGGCGCTGGTCGACGGCTACCGCGCCAAGCTGGATGCCGGCGAAGTCACCACCGAACTCGCCCCGGCCAAGGCCGATGCGTTCTCGGTCGACTGGTCGCCCTACCTCGCCGCCAAGCTGTCCGACCCGGTCGACACCCGCGTCGACCGCGGCATGCTGGACGGACTGGCCTCTCGCATCAACACGATCCCGGGCAGCGTGACCCTGCACCCGCGCGTCGCCAAGATCTACGAGGACCGCCGCAAGATGGCCGCCGGCGAGCTGCCGGGCGACTGGGGCTTCGCCGAGAACCTCGCCTACGCGACGCTGGTCAGCGAGGGCTACCGGCTGCGCCTGGTCGGCCAGGACTGCGGCCGCGGCACCTTCTTCCACCGCCACGCGATCCTCCACGACCAGGCCACCGACGACTACTACCTGCCGTTGCGCGAGCTGGTGTCGAACAAGGAAGACGTGACCATCATCGACTCGCTGCTCAGCGAGGAAGCGGTGATGGCGTTCGAATACGGCTACACCACCGCCGACCCGATGACCCTCGACATCTGGGAAGCCCAGTTCGGCGACTTCGCCAACGGCGCCCAGGTCGTGATCGACCAGTTCCTCGCCGCCGGCGAAGCCAAGTGGGACCGCCTCTGCGGCCTCGCGCTGTTCCTGCCCCACGGCTACGAAGGCCAGGGCCCCGAGCACAGCTCGGCACGCCTCGAGCGCTTCCTGCAGCTGTGCGCGCTGGAGAACATGATCGTGTGCGCGCCGACCACCCCGGCGCAGGATTTCCACATGATCCGCCGGCAGATGAAGATGGGCACCCGCAAGCCGCTGGTGGTGATGACGCCGAAGTCGCTGCTGCGCCACAAGCTCGCGGTCTCCACGCTGGACGAACTGGCGAACGGCGAGTTCCAGCGCCTGATCCCCGACACCACCGCCACCGCGAAGAAGGTCCGGCGCGTGGTGCTGTGCTCGGGCAAGGTCTACTACGACCTGCTGGAAGAGGCGCAGAAGCGCGGCCTGGCCGACGTCGCCCTGGTCCGCATCGAACAGCTGTATCCGTTCCCGCGCCCGGAACTCACCGCCGAACTGCAACGCTTCGGCACCGCGACCGAGGTCGTGTGGTGCCAGGAAGAGCCGCAGAACCAGGGCGCGTGGTACCAGATCCAGCACCACCTGCGCAGCTGCCTGCAGCCGAAGCAGTCGCTCAGCTATGCCGGGCGCGCCCGCTCGCCCTCGCCCGCCGCCGGCCACCTGGCCGAGCACGTGGCCGAGCAGGTGCAGTTGGTCGCCGACGCGCTGGTCAACCCCGCCGGCGCGCAAGCGGCCGCCGAATAACCCCGACACTCCTCCAAGTTCCCGACAGGACGCCCTCCATGGCCACCGAAGTCAAAGTCCCGGTCCTCCCCGAATCCGTCTCCGACGCGGTCATCGCCAGCTGGCACAAGAAGGCCGGCGACGCGGTCAAGCGCGACGAGAACCTGCTCGACCTGGAAACCGACAAGGTGGTGCTGGAAGTGCCGTCGCCGGTCGATGGCGTGCTGAAGGAAATCAAGTTCGACGCCGGCGCCACGGTGACCAGTGCGCAGGTGATCGCGGTGATCGAGGAAGGCGCCGTCGCAGCCGCCGCACCGGCCTCTGCCGCCCCCGCCGCCGGCCCCGAGCAGGTCCAGCCGAAGGCCGAGGCCGCCAAGGCGCAGGCCGCTGCGCCCGCCAGCACCACGCC
>JAFLEB010000053.1 GCA_017302075.1 Lysobacterales bacterium | reverse complement strand
CCGAACGCGGCGGCCGGATCGGCAAGGAAGACGTGCAGAAATACGTCAAGGCGGCGCTGGCTGGCGGCGTCGCGGCCGTGGCGCCGGCGCGCACGGGCGGCGGGGGCGGCCTGGACCTGATCCCGTGGCCGAAGGTGGACTTCGCCAAGTTCGGCGCCATCGAAAGCAAGCCGCTGTCGCGCATCCAGAAGATTTCCGGCGCCAACCTCGCGCGCAACTGGGCGATGATCCCGCACGTCACCCAGCACGACGATGCCGACATCACCGAGCTCGAGGCGCTGCGCGTCGCCCTCAACGACGAGAACGCCAAGGCGATCGCCGCCGGCAAGCTGGGCAAGGTCACGATGCTGGCCTTCCTGATCAAGGCCAGCGTGGCCGCGCTGAAGAAGTTCCCCACCTTCAACGCCTCGCTCGACGGCGACACCCTCGTCCTCAAGCAGTACTTCCATATCGGCTTCGCCGCCGACACCCCGAACGGCCTGGTCGTGCCGGTCCTGCGCGACGCCGACCAGAAGGGCGTGCTGCAGATCGCCCGCGAGATGGGCGAGCTGGCCGCGCTGGCGCGCGACGGCAAGCTCAAGCCGGAACAGATGCAGGGCGGCTGCTTCACCATCAGTTCGCTGGGCGGGATCGGCGGCACGGCGTTCACGCCGATCATCAATGCGCCGGAAGTGGCGATCCTCGGCGTGTCGAAGTCCGACATGAAGCCGGTCTGGGACGGCAAGGCCTTCCAGCCGCGGCTGGTGCTGCCGCTGTCGCTGAGCTACGACCACCGGGTGATCGACGGGGCTGCCGCCGCGCGCTTCACCGCCTACCTCGCGCAACTGCTGGCCGACATGCGTCGGGCCATGCTCTGACGGAGAACGGGCATGGCAGACATCGAAAGCAAGGTGCCCGACATCGGCGGCCACGGCGACGTGCCGGTGATCGAGCTGCTGGTCGCGGTCGGCGACACGGTGAAGAAGGACCAGGGCCTGGTCACCCTGGAATCCGACAAGGCCACGATGGAAGTGCCGGCGATCGCCGACGGCGTGGTCAAGGCGCTCAAGGTGAAGCTGGGCGACAAGGTGTCGGAAGGCAGCGTGATCGCCATCCTCGACGGCGCAGCGAGCGCCTCCGCGCCCGCCCCGACAGCGCCTGCCCCCGCCGTCGCGCAGGCCGCGGCGCCCGCGCCCACGGCCACGCCCGCACCGCAGGCAGCGGCGTCTTCCGGCCGCAAGGCCGACCTCGAATGCGCGATGGTGGTGATCGGTGCCGGTCCCGGCGGCTACACCGCCGCGTTCCGCTCCGCCGACCTCGGCCTCGACACCGTGCTCATCGAACGCTACGCCAGCCTAGGCGGCGTCTGCCTCAACGTCGGCTGCATCCCGTCCAAGGCGCTGCTGCATGCCGCCGACGTGATCGAACAGGCCGCGCACGCCAGCGATTACGGTGTCGATTTCGGCGCGCCGACGATCAGCATCGACAAGCTGCGCCAGTACAAGGACAAGGTCGTCGGCCAGCTCACCAAGGGCTTGGCCGGGATGGCCAAGCAGCGCAAGGTGCGGGTCGTGCAGGGCACCGCGAAATTCCTGTCCGCGCACGAACTCGAGGTCGTTGGCGAAGACGGCAAGGCGCAGGTGCTGCGCTTCGCCCAGTGCATCATCGCCGCCGGCTCGCAGCCGGTGAAGCTGCCGGCGTTCCCGTGGGACGACCCGCGGGTCATGGATTCCACCGACGCGCTTGGCCTGGCCGACGTGCCGAAGACGATGCTCGTCGTGGGCGGCGGGATCATCGGCCTGGAAATGGCCACGGTGTACCGCGCGCTGGGCAGCGAGGTGACCGTGGTCGAGTTCATGCCGCAGCTGATGCCGGGCGCGGATGCCGACCTGGTCAAGCCGCTGGCCGACCGGCTGAAGAAGCAGGGCGTGGCGATCCACCTGAAGACCAAGGTGGTCGAGGCTAGGGCGGGCAAGCAGGGCATCGAGGTCGCGTTCGAGGGCGAGAGCATCCCCGCAGGCAAGGTCTACGACCGCGTGCTGGTGTCGGTGGGGCGTGCGCCGAACGGCGGCAAGCTCGACGCGGGCAAGGCGGGCGTGGCGGTCAGCGAGCGTGGCTTCATCGACGTCGATCGGCAGATGCGCACCAACGTGCCTCACATCTTCGCCATCGGCGACCTGGTCGGGCAGCCGATGCTGGCGCACAAGGCGACGCACGAGGGCAAGCTCGCCGCCGAAGTCGCGGCCGGCGAAAAGAAGGAGTGGGTGGCGCGGGTGATCCCGAGCGTCGCCTACACCGATCCGGAGATCGCCTGGGTCGGCGTCACCGAGACCGAGGCGAAGGCGAAGGGCCTGAAGGTCGGCGTGGGCAAGTTCCCGTGGGCGGCCTCGGGCCGCGCGATCGGGTTGTCGCGCACCGAGGGCTTCACCAAGCTGGTGTTCGACGAGGACAGCCATCGGATCATCGGCGGCGGCATCGTCGGCGTGCATGCCGGCGAGCTGATCGCCGAACTCGCGCTGGCGATCGAGATGGGCTGCGAAGTGCACGACATCGGCCACACCATCCACCCGCACCCGACGCTGAGCGAGTCGGTGGGCATGGCGGCCGAGGTCTACGACGGCAGCATCACCGACCTGTACATCCCGAAGAAGAAATAAGCCGGCATCGCCAGGCTTGCGGCCGACGCGCGCTCAGGCGCCGGCCATGGCCGGGACGGGCGCAGGGGCGGCCACGCGCCGCGCCTCGATCCGCTTCCACACCTTTTCGTGGAAGTGGAAGACCACGGTGTTGCAGGCCGGTTCGACCAGCGCGAGCGCGCCACCGATCATCCAGTTGCCGGTCAGCAGCCAGCCCACCGCGAACGCGACGGTGAAGTGGAGTGCGGCGAAACTCAGCGTCTTGGACATGCGGGCACGGCCTTCGATGCGACTGATTCGCATCTTGCCTGTCTTGACGCGCCCGTCCAGTCGGATGTTCGTATCCGATCGATAGCGATCGCCAATCGATCTGCGAATCTCCATAAAAAAGCCCCGGCCGGGGAAGGGGCCGGGGCTTCGGGCGCCCGTCCGGAGCCGACGAGGAAGAGCGGGCGCAGGCAATGTGACCGGCCTGGCGCGGGAAAGTTTCCGCCCGCGGGGCGAGCGTTTGGCGGTTGCCGCGCAATTTTCACGCCTGCTATACTTTTGCGGCTCCGCAGGACGGTTTTCGTTCCGCGGCTCCCGTACCGAAGCTGGATCCTCCGCGTGCTGAACTCCGCTGCCGCGGGCTGGCGGCTGGCGCTGCGGGTGGTGGCCTACCAGGCCATCGCCACGCTGGCGACGGCAACAGCCTGCCTCATGCTCGGCCCGCCTGCGGCATTGGCGGCGCTGGCCGGGGGCGGATCGATGGCGCTGGGCAGCCTGCTGGCAGGCTGGAGCGCCTTCGGGGGCGGGGTGGCCGGTGCGGGTGCCGCACTCGGGCGCCTGCTGCTCGGCACGGCGGTGAAGTGGTTGGTCGTCGGCGTCGGCCTGTACCTGGCGATGGCGGTGTGGCGGTTGCCGGCGGTGCCGGCGCTGGCCGGGGCGGCGATGGCCGCGGCGGCTTTCCTGTTTTCCATGAAGTTCGCGGCAGCGAAGCACGGTACGAGGACGAACGCGTGATCTTGGACGGCGTGATTCTGGGCGGCATGGCGGGCGAACCCAGCGGTGGAGAATCCGGTGGCGGCCTGACGGCCTACATCGTCCACCACCTGACCCACAACACGAAGGAATTCGCGTTCGGCACCATCCACTTCGATTCGTGGGTGATCGCGCTGGCGCTGGGCCTGCTGGCCTCCTTCCTGATGTGGACGCAGGCGCGCAAGGCGACCTCCGGCGTGCCGTCCAAGGCGCAGGCCTTCGTCGAGCTGGTGGTCGAGTTCGTCGACGCCCAGGTCAAGGACACCTTCCACGGCGACCGTCGCTTCATCGCCCCGCTGGCGCTGACGATCTTCGTCTGGGTCGCCTTCATGAACACCATGGACCTGCTGCCGCTGGACCTGCCCAGCGCGGCGATCACCGCGGTGGCCGGCGAGGAAGCCGCGCACCATACCTACCTGCGCGTGGTCCCGACCGCCGACGTGAACACCACGTTCGCGCTGTCGATCACCGTGTTCCTGCTGATCATCTTCTACTCGATCAAGGCCAAGGGCGGCTGGGGCTTCACCAAGGAGCTGTTCACCGCGCCCTTCCACGCGCACGGCGCCTTCGCCAAGGTCGTGCTGGCGATCCCGAACCTGTTCCTGAACCTCGTCGAGTACCTGTCCAAGCCGGTCAGCCTGGGCATGCGACTGTTCGGCAATATGTACGCCGGCGAGCTGGTGTTCATGCTGATCGCAGGCTTGTTCATGTCCTGGGTCACCTTCGTCCCGGGCGTGATCTTCCAGTCGGTGTGGGCGATCTTCCACATCCTGATCATCCTGCTGCAGGCCTTCATCTTCATGGTGCTGACCGTCGTGTACCTCGCGATGGCGCACGAGCACCACTGACCCGCGTTCCACCTTCCACCGTTCCACCACTTCCAACAGTTAGTACCGAAACCGGAGATCCACCATGGAATTCATCGCCAACGTCCAGGCTTTCACCGCCGTCGCCATCGGCATCATCGTCGGCCTGGGTGCGCTGGGCGCCGCCCTCGGCATCGGCGTCATGGGCTCGAAGTTCCTCGAGTCGGCCGCCCGCCAGCCGGAACTGGTCCCGATGCTGCAGGGCCGCATGTTCCTGCTCGCCGGCCTGATCGACGCGGCGTTCCTGATCGGCGTCGGCGTGGCGATGATGTTCGCGTTCGCGAACCCGCTGCTGGCCGCCGTCCAGGCCGCCACCGGCGCCTGATCGCGTCACGCGGGACGACGTGCGCGGCCTCGGCCGCGCGCGTCGGCACACCGGCGTCGCGGCCTGCCGCGGCGCCGCCTCCAAGGCACGTCTGACACGCGTCGAGCAAGGTAAGACATGAATCCGTCATTGATGACATTCCTCGGCCAGATGATCTCGTTCGCGATCCTCATCTGGTTCACCGTCAAGTTCATCTGGCCGCCGCTGATGTCGGCGATCGAGGAGCGCCAGCGGAAGATCGCGGAAGGCCTGGCCGCCGCGGACAACGCGCAGAAGGACCTCGCGCAGGCCCAGGACAAGGTCGCCGAGGAGCTGAAGGCGGCGCGGGTCAAGGCCAACGAGATCATCGAGCAGGCCCACCAGCGCGCCAACCAGCTGATCGACGCGGCCAAGGCCGACGCGATCGCCGAGGGCAACCGCCAGAAGGCGCTGGCCGAGGCCGAGATCGAGGCCGCCGCCAACCGCGCCAAGGAAGACCTGCGCAAGCAGGTGTCCGCGCTGGCGGTCAGCGGCGCCGAGAAGCTGCTCAAGCGCGAGATCAACGCCAACGACCAGAAGGCGCTGATCGACGACTTGGCCGCGCAGCTCTGAGGATCGACCGATGAGCCAGGCCCTGACCCTCGCCCGACCCTACGCCCGCGCCGCGTTCTCGCTGGCGCGCGACGCCGGCACGCTGCCCGCGTGGTCGCAGGCGCTGGCGTTCGCCGCCCGCGTCGCCGCCGACCCGCAGGTCGCCGCGGTGCTCGGCCACCCGAAGCTGTCCGCCGCCGACGCGGTGGCGCTGCTCGCGCCCGACGGCGCCGGCGAGGCGTTCGGCAACTTCCTCGGCCTGCTGTTCGACAACCGCCGGCTGTCGTTGCTGCCCGAGATCGCCGGCCTGTACGACGAGCTGCGGTTCGAGGCCGAGCGCGTGGTCAAGGCGAAGGTCACCTCCGCCGCGGCCCTGCCGGCCGCCGAGCTGGAGACGATCAAGGCCGCCCTGCGCCGCCGCTTCGGCCGCGACGTCGAGGTCGAGGCCGCGGTCGACGAGAGCCTGATCGGCGGCGCGGTGATCGACGCCGGCGACGTGGTGATCGACGGCTCGATCAAGGGCAAGCTCGGCCGCCTCGAGGCGGCGCTGTCGCACTAATCCATTCGAGACCGCTTTTTGAATCTTGCCGACGGCGACGCCGGCACCAAGGAACCCAAGATGGCCACTTCCACGCTCAACCCGTCCGAAATCAGCGAACTGATCAAGACCCGCATCGAGAAGGTCAAGCTCGCCGCCGAGGCCCGCAACGAAGGCACCGTGACCTCGGTGTCCGACGGCATCGTGCGCATCCACGGCCTGGCCGACGTCATGCAGGGCGAGATGATCGAACTGCCGGGCAACACCTACGCGCTGGCGCTGAACCTGGAGCGCGACTCGGTGGGCGCGGTGGTGCTGGGCGACTACGAGCACCTGCGCGAGGGCGACACCGCCAAGACCACCGGCCAGATCCTCTCGGTGCCGACCGGCCCGGAGCTGCTCGGCCGCGTGGTGAACGCGCTGGGCGAGCCGATCGACGGCAAGGGCCCGATCGACGCCAAGACCAGCTCGCCGGTGGAGACCATCGCCCCGGGCGTGGTGTGGCGCAAGTCGGTCAGCCAGCCGGTGCAGACCGGCTACAAGTCGGTCGACAGCATGATCCCGATCGGCCGCGGCCAGCGCGAGCTGATCATCGGCGACCGCCAGACCGGCAAGACCGCGCTCGCGGTCGACGCGATCATCAACCAGAAGCACTCCGGCATTAAGTGCATCTACGTGGCGATCGGCCAGAAGAACTCGACCATCGCCAACATCGTGCGCAAGCTCGAGCAGTACGGCGCGATGGCCTACACCACCGTGGTCGCCGCCTCCGCCTCCGAGTCGGCCGCGATGCAGTACATCAGCGCCTACTCGGGCTGCGCGATGGGCGAGTACTTCCGCGACCGCGGCGAAGACGCGCTGATCATCTACGACGACCTGTCCAAGCAGGCCGTGGCCTACCGCCAGATCTCGCTGCTGCTGCGCCGCCCGCCGGGCCGCGAAGCCTACCCGGGCGACGTGTTCTACCTGCACAGCCGCCTGCTGGAGCGCGCCGCGCGCGTGTCCGAGGAGTACGTCGAGAAGTTCACCGACGGCGCCGTGAAGGGCAAGACCGGTTCGCTGACCGCGCTGCCGATCATCGAGACCCAGGCCGGCGACGTGTCGGCGTTCGTGCCGACCAACGTGATCTCGATCACCGACGGCCAGATCTTCCTCGAGACCGACCTGTTCAACGCCGGCATCCGCCCGGCCGTGAACGCCGGCATCTCGGTGTCGCGCGTGGGTGGCGCGGCGCAGACCAAGATCATGAAGAAGCTGTCGGGCGGCATCCGCATCGCGCTGGCGCAGTACCGCGAGCTGGCGGCGTTCGCGCAGTTCGCCTCCGACCTGGACGACGCGACCCGCAAGCAGCTGGAGCGCGGCCAGCGCGTCACCGAGCTGATGAAGCAGAAGCAGTACGCCCCGATGTCGGTGGCCGAGCAGGCGCTGTCGATCTACGCCGTCGACAAGGGGTACATGGACGAGGTCCCGGTCGCCAAGATCGGTGCGTTCGAGGATGCGCTGCACGCGCATTTCGCCAACACCGCCGGCGAGTTGATGGGCTCGGTGGCCGCGTCGGGCGACTGGAACGACGACATCGAGGCCGCGTTCAAGAAGGGCATCGAGGACTTCAAGGCGACGGGCAGCTGGTAAGCGGCACCGGAACCGGGCGCGCGGGTCGCTGACCTGCGCCGTCGAACGACGAAGAAGAGACGAGCATGGCAGGCGGACGCGAAATCAAGACGAAGATCAAGAGCGTGCAGAACACCCGCAAGGTGACGCGCGCGCTCGAGATGGTCTCGGCCTCCAAGATCCGCAAGGCGCAGGACCGGATGAAGGCCTCGCGCCCCTACGCGCGGGCGATGAAGCAGCTGATCGGGCACCTGGCGCAGGCGAACTCGGAATACCGCCATCCCTACCTCGTGCAGCGCGGCGAGGTGAAGCGGGTCGGCTACATCGTGGTGTCGTCCGACCGCGGCCTGGCCGGCGGCCTCAACAACAACATGTTCCGCAAGCTGCTGGCGGATTTCCGCAAGCTGCAGGAGCAGGGCATCGAGGTCGACGTCGTCACCATCGGCCAGAAGGCCTCGGTGTTCTTCCGCCGGATCAAGGTCGGCATGCTGGCCTCGGTCACCCACCTCGGCGACGTCCCGCACCTGGAGCAGCTGGTCGGCGTCATCAAGGTGATGCTGGACGCCTACAGCAGCGGCAAGGTCGACAAGGTGTTCCTGTCGTACAACGACTTCGTCAACACCATGACCCAGCGCGCGACGTTCGACCAGTTGCTGCCGCTGCCGGCGCCCGAGGCGCAGGTCGCGCGCCACGACTGGGACTACCTGTACGAGCCCGACGCGGAGTCCGTGCTGGACCACGTGCTGACCCGCTACATCGAGTCGCTGGTGTACCAGGCGGTGATGGAGAACGTGGCCTCCGAGCATGCCGCGCGCATGGTCGCGATGAAGGCCGCGAGCGACAACGCGACCAAGCTGATCGGCACCCTGAACCTCGTCTACAACAAGGCGCGGCAGGCGGCGATCACCCAGGAAATTTCGGAAATCGTCGGCGGCGCCGCGGCGGTTTGACACAACGAAGCAGCATCCAAGAGTTTTCGAGGAAACAACCATGAGCAACCAGGGCAAGGTCGTACAGATCATCGGCGCGGTCGTCGACGTCGAATTCCCGCGCGAGGACGTGCCGAAGGTGTACGACGCACTGAAGGTGCACGGCACCGACATCACGCTCGAGGTCCAGCAGCAGCTGGGCGACGGCGTCGTGCGCACCATCGCGCTGGGTTCCACCGACGGCCTGAAGCGCAACCTGGTCGCCGAGAACACCGGCCGCGCGATCTCGGTGCCGGTCGGCATCGGCACCCTCGGCCGCATCATGGACGTGCTGGGCAACCCGATCGACGAGGCCGGCCCGGTCAAGGCCGACACCCAGTGGGAAATCCACCGCGCGGCGCCGAGCTACGAGGACCAGTCCTCGACCACTGACCTGCTGGAAACCGGCATCAAGGTCATCGACCTGATGTGCCCGTTCGCGAAGGGCGGCAAGGTCGGCCTGTTCGGCGGCGCCGGCGTGGGCAAGACCGTGAACATGATGGAACTCATCAACAACATCGCGACCGAGCACTCGGGCCTGTCGGTGTTCGCCGGCGTGGGCGAGCGTACCCGCGAGGGCAACGACTTCTACCACGAGATGCAGGAGTCGGGCGTCGTCAACGTGCAGGAGCACGAGAAGTCCAAGGTGGCGATGGTGTACGGCCAGATGAACGAGCCGCCGGGCAACCGCCTGCGCGTCGCGCTGACCGGCCTGACCATGGCCGAGTACTTCCGCGACGAAGGCCGCGACGTGCTGCTGTTCGTCGACAACATCTACCGCTACACCCTGGCCGGCACCGAAGTGTCCGCGCTGCTGGGCCGCATGCCGTCGGCGGTGGGCTACCAGCCGACCCTGGCCGAGGAAATGGGCGTGCTGCAGGAGCGCATCACCTCGACCAAGACCGGCTCGATCACCTCGATCCAGGCCGTGTACGTGCCCGCGGACGACCTGACCGACCCGTCGCCGGCGACCACCTTCGCCCACCTCGACGCCACCGTCGTGCTGTCGCGCAACATCGCGTCGCTGGGCATCTACCCGGCGGTCGACCCGCTGGACTCGACCAGCCGCCAGCTCGACCCGAACGTGATCGGCAACGAGCACTACGACACCGCGCGCCGCGTGCAGTCGACCCTGCAGAAGTACAAGGAACTGAAGGACATCATCGCGATCCTGGGCATGGACGAGCTGTCCGAAGAGGACAAGCTGGCCGTGGCCCGCGCGCGCAAGATCGAGCGCTTCTTCAGCCAGCCGTTCACCGTGGCCGAGGTGTTCACGGGCTCGCCGGGCAAGTACGTGCCGCTGAAGGAGACCATCCGCGGCTTCAAGGGCATCGTCGACGGCGACTACGACCACCTGCCGGAGCAGGCGTTCTACATGGTCGGCTCGATCGACGAGGCCGTCGAGAAGGCGAAGAAGCTGGCGGCCTGACGATGGACTGCGGGCGCTTGCGCCCGTCGCCCCTCACCCCTGCCCTCTCCCGTGAACGGGAGGGGGGGACACGGAAGAGAAGCACGTTATGAGCAGCACCATCCGTTGCGACATCGTCAGCGCCGAGGCCGAGATCTTCCATGGCGAGGCGGAGCTGGTCGTCGCCACCGGCGAGCTTGGCGAGCTCGGCATCGCGCCGAAGCACGCGCCGCTGATCACGCGCCTGAAGCCGGGCAAGGTCGTGGTGACCCTGCCGGGCGGCGAGAAGCTGGACTTCGCGATCTCCGGCGGCATCCTCGAGGTGCAGCCGACCGTGGTCACCGTGCTCGCCGATACCGCGGTGCGCGCCGACGCCATCGACGAAGCCGCAGTGCGCGCGGCCAAGGAAGAGGCCGAGCGCATCATCGCCCGCCGCGGCGAGCCGATGGAGATCGCCGAGGCGCAGCAGCGCCTGGCCGAGGTCACCGCGCAGCTGCAGGCACTGGAGCGCCTGCGCAAGAACCTCAAGCACTGAGGTTCGCGCGACATCGCATCATCGAAAACGCCGGCGAAAGCCGGCGTTTTTGCTTTTTCGGTCGCGATGGACTGGGCACACGCCGCGTCGATCAAGCCGCCTTCTTGTAGACCCAATGCCGCGACAGCAGGAAGCCGACGCCGCCGGACACCAGGTCCGCGCCGGGCTTGAGCAACTGCGCCAGGCCGAGGCCGTAGCGGTCGTCGATCGCAGCCACGATCCAGGTGTTGAGCACGGTCAGCGCCAGCCACATCGCCACGAAGCGCACCGCCGCGTGGCGGCCGACATGGGTATCGTCGCCGGCGAAGGTCCACTTGCCGTTGAGCCAGAAGCCGAGCACGGCGCCGGCGAGGCGGCCTATGACGTTGGCGGGTTCCACCGGCATCACCCAGCGGCTGAGCGCGACCATCAGGCCGTATTCGACCAGCCATTGGACGAGGCCGATGGCGGCGTAGGACATCGCATGGCGGCGCAGGGTCATGGGCCTGCATTCTCCGGCAAGCGCCATGCCGTTGCATCGGCCACGCGCGCGACCTCGCCGGCACCGGCGAGCCGCAGGCCGTTGCGCAACGCCACGGTGGCATGGGCATCGTCGACCACCACGTGGCCGATGCCGTGCGCGCGCAGCAGGCGGGCCCATGCCTGCCCCGACGGATCCGCCGTCGCGATGCCGGCGGCTTGCTCGAGCGCGGGGGCATACCAACTGGTGGTGCGTGCGCGCGGACCGAGTTCGGGCAAGGCACCGACGCGTCCGGCCACCACGAGGACCGGCCGCGGGTCGTCCCTTTCGCGCAGGGTGCGCGCGATCAGTCGCTCCGGGACGTACCGCTCGAACAACGGCGCATCGTTCAATGGGTGGGCCAGCACGCGCTTCAAGGCGCCGGTCCGCAACATCCAGTCCGCGTTGGTCGCGAACGCGAGCTGCAGCGCGCACAGCGCCCACAGTGCGGTCCGCGCAGCTGCGCCGGGCGGGTAAGCGGCGACCAGCGCGGGCAGCAGCAGCACCAACGAGGGATGCAGGTAGCGCGCGTACTGCATCGGCAGGGCGCTGGCGACCAGCGCGAGGGTGGCGACGATGGCGAGGGCGCGGGTCCGCGGCTCGCGCAGCGCAAGCCACCATGCCCCCGCAAGCGCGACCAGCACCAAGCCCGCGCCCCCGGCGAATCCCTCGAGGTAGCGCGGGGTCTCGAACGTCAGCCGCCATGGGAGGTCGATGCCGATGCCGGCATGCCAGCGCGGGTCCGTGAAGTCGGTCGGCGGGAACGCGGGAGAACGGAACCAGCCATTGAGCAGCGGCAGCACCGGATTGCCGGTGCGCCACCAAGCATGGGCATAGCTGGCCCCGCCGGCGAGCGCGGCCACCAGCGCCAGCAGGAGCCCGCTTGCTGCGCCCAGCGCATGGCGATGCCGCCATGCTGCCCAGCCGAGCATGGGCAGGGCTGCCAGCCCGTGCAGGGGCTTGAGAGCCCACAAGCCGCCATAGACCAACGCGATCGCCATTCCTCGGCGCGCCACCGGGAGATCGCTGTGCAGGACCAGCCAGGCCAGCACGGCAAGCAATGCGCTCGCCGGCAGCTCGGTCTGCATCCCCGCCAGCAAGTGCAGGCTCAGCGGGAGGCTGGCCATCAGCGCTACGCTCCACCAGCGTCGCGCATCGCTTGCGCCCAACGCGCCGGCGGTGGCATGCAGGGCGCCCGCCGCGATCGCCAGCCACGCCAGGTTGAGCGCGCCACGCGCCTCGCGTCCGGCCAGGAGTTGGACGATGCCGTGCAACACGTCGCCGGCCCAGGGGGCGACTGCCCACGCGTGGTGCGCGGCGGCCATCGCATAGCGACCGGTCGCCTGCAGTTCCCAGGCAAGGCCCAGGTGGTAGCCGACGTCGTCCGCCTGCATGGTCGGCAGCCACGCCGACGTCGCCGCGAGGCCGAGCAGGAGCATGGCGGCGGCCGCGCTGCGTGGCGCGGCACGGGCGCTGGCATCGAAGCTGCGCCAGGCGAGGCGCAGCGCGCCGGCAACGGCGTCGTGCCGCCAGGCGACCAGGGCGAGGCAGGCGATCGCATCGGTCGCGCGGTGATGCAGCGGAAACGACAACCACCACCCGCTGCCGGCCGCGACCAGCACCAGTCCCAGCGGTAGCGCCACCGGCCCCGGCAGGATGAAGCTGCCGAGCGCGATGGCGGCGCCCGCCAGCAGGCTGGCGGCGGCCAGCGGCAAGGGGCCAAGGTAGGCCAGCGATGCGGCGAGCCAGGTCGCCGCCAGCACGGTCGCCAACGGCCAGCGCAATGCCCGCTGGAGCAGGCGCGCCGCGCCCAGCGCGAGCAGCGCCAGCACGAGGTGTTCGAAGACGCGCGGGAACGCGATCGCGCTCCAGGTGCGATGCAGGGCGATCCCGGCGAGGCATGCGCCGAACCCGCCCCAGAGCATAACGGCTTGCGAGCGGGAGGCCTGCGTCGGGCGGGGCGTGGTCATCCGTGCATGCTAGGGACTCGTCCCCCTGCGTCAACGCGGCGCGCGCCGGCACGGCCAGTCGCTAGAATCCATGGGTCTCCTCCCGGACCCCGCCATGAGCGCACCGTTGCACGTCGTCATCCTCGCCGCCGGCGAAGGCAAGCGGATGAAGTCCGCGCTGCCCAAGGTGCTGCAGAAGATCGCCGGCAGGCCGATGCTGGCGCATGCCATCGATGCCGCGCGCGCGCTGCAGCCGCAGGGCATCCACGTGGTCTACGGGCACGGCGGCGAGGCCGTGCGCACGGCCTTCGCCGACCAGCCTGGCCTGGCGTGGTCCGAGCAGGCGCGCCAGCTCGGCACCGGGCATGCGGTGCAACAGGCGATGCCCGGCGTACCCGACGACGCGCGCGTGCTGGTGCTGTACGGCGACGTCCCGCTGATCACCGCGGCGTCGCTGCGCCGCCTGCTGCAGGCGCCGGGTCGCTTGGCGGTGCTCGCGGCCGAGCTGCACGATCCCGCCGGCTACGGGCGCATCCTGCGCGATCCCGAAGGCCGCGTGGCCGCGATCGTCGAGCACAAGGACGCCGACGAGGAACAACGCCGCATCCGTCTGATCAACACCGGCGTGATCGCCGCCGATTCCACCGCACTGCGCCGCTGGCTGGAACATTTGCGCAACGACAACGCGCAGGGCGAGTACTACCTCACCGACGTGTTCGCCGCGGCCGCCGACGAATACGCCGCCGCCGAGATCGTGGTGGTCGCCGACCCGCTGGAGACCGAGGGCGCCAACGATCCGTGGCAGCTCGCGCAGCTCGAACGCGCGTTCCAGCTGCGCCAGGTGCGCGCCCTGTGCGAGGCCGGCGCGCGCGTGGCCGACCCGGCCCGCGTCGACATCCGCGGCAGCGTGGGCGTGGGCCGCGACGTCGAGATCGACGTGGGCGTGGTGTTCGAGGGACGCGTCGAGCTCGGCGACGGCGTGCGCATCGGGCCGTTCTGCCGGATCAAGGACGCGGTGCTCGGCGCCGGCACCGAAGTACGTGCGCACTGCGACATCGACGGCGCGCGGACCGAGGGCGCGGTGGCGATCGGCCCGTTCGCGCGGCTGCGGCCCGGCAGCGTGCTTGCCGACGGCGCGCACGTCGGCAATTTCGTCGAGACCAAGAACACCACGCTCGGCGTGGGCAGCAAGGCCAACCACCTGGCCTACCTCGGCGATGCCGTCATCGGCGCCGGCGTGAACATCGGTGCCGGCACCATCACCTGCAACTACGATGGCGCGAACAAGTCCACCACCACCATCGGCGATGGCGCCTTCATCGGCTCCAACAGCGCCCTGGTGGCGCCGGTGCGCATCGGCGAGGGCGCGACCATCGGTGCCGGCTCCACGCTCACCAAGGACGCACCGGACGGCAGGCTGACCGTGGCGCGCGCCAGGCAGGTCACGCTGGATGGCTGGCGGCGGCCGGTGAAGACGCCCAAGCCATGAATCCCGCGCGTGTCCGGCGCGACGCCGTGCGCAACCTGACCGACCTGCCCAATGTCGGGCCGGCGACCGCCGCCGACCTGCGCCTGCTGGGCATCGAACACCCGGCGCAGTTGCGCGGCCGCGATCCCGCGCAGTTGTACGCGACGCTGTGCCGCAAGACCGGCGTGCGGCACGACCCGTGCGTGATCGACGTGTTCGCCTCGATCACCGCGTTCATGGACGGCGACGACCCCAAGCCCTGGTGGACCTACACGGCACTGCGCAAGGGCGGCGCGACACCCGGCTGAGCGGGCTTCAGGCGGGCAGCACCATCGACACGCACAGCCCGCCGCCCTGCCGGTTGAGCAGGGCGATGCGCCCGCCGTGCGCTTCGGCGATCTCGCGGGCCAGCGCCAGGCCCAGGCCGGTGCCGTGCCGCTTGGTCGAATAGAAGGGCAGCAACGCGTTCGCCAGCACTGCGTCGTTCATGCCGCTGCCGCGGTCGAGCACGTCGATGCGCCAGTCTTCCGGCGTGCGCCGGATCGACAGCCGCACCGCATCCGCCGGCGAGCCGGATTCGTGCGCGTTCTTGAGCAGGTTGAGCAGGGCCTGCTCCAGCTGCGCGGCATCGAAGCGGCCGATGCCGTCCTCCGGCTGCAGGTCGAGCGTGAAGCCGACCTGGGTCGCCAGCTGTCCGGCGAAGCGCCGCCACGGCACGGGCACGGTGCGTGGCGCCGGCAACTTGGCGAAGCGCGCGTAGTCGCGGATGAAGCCCTCGAGGTGGCGGGCGCGGTCCTCGATGGTGGCCAGCGCCTCCGGCAGGCGCTCGGTCTGCCCGCGGCGCAGCAGCTCGGCGCTGGAATGCGCCAGCGAGGCGATCGGCGCCAGCGAGTTGTTGAGCTCGTGGCTGATCACCCGGATCACCTTCTTCCAGGTCTGCACTTCCTGCCGGCGCAACTCGGCGGTGAGCTGGCGCAGGAGCACCAGCTCGTGGATGCGGCCGTTGAGCCGGAACTGCCGGCGCGACAGGTGGTAGATGTCCTCGTCGTCCGCATCGCCGACGGTGAACATGCCGTCGCCGCCGCGCGCGAACGCCTCGCGCACCGCCGGATCGGCGGTCGCCAGCAGGTCCTCGAAGGCGCGGCCCTCGAGGCGGCGCCCATCGCCCAGCATGCGCCGCGCGGCCAGGTTGCCGAGCACCACGCGGCGCGCGGCATCGACCAGCACCATCGCCACCGGCGTGTTCTGGACCATGGTGTCGAGCAGCAGTTCGCGCTGCACCAGCGCCAGGCGTTGCTCGCGCAGCGCGGTGCCGAGCGCGTTGTGGGCATCGACCAGTTCGATCAGGTCGCTGGCCTTGTCCCAGGTGATGCCGAAGCTGAAGTCGCCGTCGCGGTAGCTCGCCACGGTGCCGGCGAGCGCGCGGAACAGCGCGCGCATCGGCACCAGTGCGCGCCAGATCACGGTGGCGACGATCGCCGCGACGATGCCGGCCGCGACCAGCGCCGCCGCCCATGGTTGCAGCCAGCGCGCCAGCACCGCGGTCGCCGCGGCGGTGGCGGCGATGCCGGCCACCGCGATGGCGACCATGCGCACCGCGATCGGCAGGACCCGGAGGACGCGCACGACGCTGCGCCTAGCCGCGC
>JAFLEB010000052.1 GCA_017302075.1 Lysobacterales bacterium | reverse complement strand
GAGACGTTGTTCATCACGTAGTAGCCGAACATCTGCAGGTCCTCCCCGGAGTCGCGGCCCAGTTTCGACGCGGCGGGGTCGTACATCGCTTCCATCTGCGCCAGCTGGACCGGCTCGAACAGGGTGTGGATCAGCTCGGGGCGCACCTGCACGGCCACGTAGCTGAGCACCAGCGGCAGCGCGAACATCAGCAACGCGGCGGCCATCGCGCCGCGTTCCGCGCGCACCAGCCGCGGGAAATCCGCGAGCAGGAATTCGACGCTGCGCCGCCAGCGCGGCGGCGGCGGGCGGTACATCACGTCGTGGCCGCGCTGCACCAGCGCCTGCAGGCGCTCCACCAACTGCGGGCTGTAGCCACGGCGGCGCGCGAGCCCGAGCTGCTGGGTCAGGCGCCGGTAGGCCGCCGGGACCGCGCTGTCGTCCATCCCGCGCCAGTCGCGGTCCGCACGCGCCCGCCGCGGACGCCCGCCGCGCGCATCCAGCCAGGCATCGAAGGCCTGCCATTCGGCCTGGTGCCGGGCGATGAAGTGTTCCTGGCGCATCGGCCTCAGCGCCTGCCCAGCAGCCAGTTGGCGATGCCCTGCAGCGCCACCACGCCATCCGCGCCGCGCGCCCCGGTCAGCGGTTCGGCGATGTCGGCGAGTTCGGCCTGGCGTTCCGGGGTCAGCCGCGGCGCACGCTCGGCGAAGGCGACCACCGCCGCCTGCTCCGCCGGCCGCAAGGCGACCCGTGGCGCCGCCACCTCCGCGGTCGGGACCAATGGTTGCGCCTGCACGCGCGGCGCATGCACCACCAGGGTGCCGGCGACGATGTCGCCGAGGCGCCGCCCCCAGGGATCGGCCAGGCTGCTCACCAGGCCGCAGGCGTAGCCGAACGGCAGCATGTCCACGGTGCGCATCAGGTTGCGCACGCAGGCGGCGAGCCAGCCCACCGGCGCGCCGTCGCTGGAGACCACGCGCAGGTCGAGCACGCGCTTGCCCGGCGTCTGCCCGTTGAACAGGCCTTCGCACACGATCGGGTAGGCCCAGAACACCAGGAACAGCATCACCAGGTACAGCCCCATGCCGCCCTCGCCCAGCGCCCCGAAGATCGCGGAGCACACCGACAGCAGGGCCAGCCGGATCGCCAGGTCGATCGCCCACGCGAGCGCGCGCGGCACCGGGCCGGCGGCCGGCAGGCGCAGGGCCACGCCCTCCGGCGTATGGACCTCGCGGACGGTATCCAGCATCAGGCGTCGACGACGATGGTGTCCGCGAACAGATCGTGCAGGCAGCGCTTCTCTTCGCCGAAGATGAACAACGGATCCGCCAGCGCGAACAACGCGCCGAGCAGCGGGATGTTGCCGATGACGCCGGGCACGAAATAGCGCAGCCAGAAGATCCGGCCGAGGCCGGCGCGGCTGCCGTCCTTGCGCACGATGCGGATGCCCATCAGCTTCTTGCCGAAGGTCTGGCCGTGCCGGTGCAGCATCACCAGCTGGTAGATGGCGAACGCCACCATCGAAATGCCCGCCGCCGCGAGCACCGCCATGGCCAATGGCGACATCGCCCCGTTGCCGCCGCTGCCGATCGCCGGCACCAGGATCGCCGCGGCGATCGCGATCGCCATGATCGGCACCGCATCCAGCAACACCGCGGCCAGTCGCGCCCCGCGCGAGGCCTTGGCCATGGCATCGCTGCCGGCGACGTCCTGCACCCGCGCCGCCGGCGCGGCATACGGATTGGCCGGCGCGTGCGCATCGGCCGTGTTGTACGGATCCATCCGGTGACCTCGTATCCTTTCCCCGCCCGCGACTTTACCGATCGGGATCGCCGGGGGGAACGGCAAGATTGCCGCAGGCGCGCAGGTACTCGTCCTTCAGCCGCACGTAGTGGCCCGCGCTGTAGTACAGCGCCTCGATCTCCGCGTCGGTCAGCAGCCTGGCCTTCTTCGCCGGATTGCCCAGCCACAGCTCGCCCTCGCCGACCACCTTGCCCGGCGGCACCAGCGCGCCGGCGCCGACGAAGCCGTGCTTCCGCACCACCGCGCCATCCAGCACGATCGCGCCCATCCCGATGAGCACCGCGTCCTCGATCGTGCAGGCGTGGATGATCGCCTTGTGGCCGATGGTCACGTCGTTGCCGATGCGGGTGGCGAAACCGCCCAGTTTCGCGTGCGGGCCGTCGTGGCTGACATGGATGACGCTGCCGTCCTGCAGGTTGGTGCGGTCGCCGACGCGGATGAAGTTGACGTCGCCGCGGACCACGGTGAACGGCCAGACCGAGACGTCGTCGCCGAGCACCACGTCGCCGATGACGCTGGCGGCCGGATCGACATAGGTGCGCGCGCCAAGGGTGGGCAAGCGGTCGCGGAAGGGGCGCAGAACGGACGAATTGGTCTCCATGCGCGCATTCTAGAGCCAGCCTGCAGCGACCCGGGTCTACACTCCGGCCATGAACGCGACCGCCGACGCCATGCCCCTCCAGACCGCCGCCCACCCGGGCCAGGACGCCACCGCGGTCGCCGCGCTGGCGCCCACCCTGCAAGGCCTGCGCACCGCCTGGCAGGCGCGCAAGCCCGACCACGCGCAACGCCGGCGCGACCTGCAGCGGCTGCGCGACGCCCTCAAGCGACGCCTCGACGAGATGGCCGACGCGGTCGCCGCCGACTTCGGGCATCGCTCGAAGGACGAAAGCCGGATCGCCGACGGCATGACCGTGCTCAACGACATCGACCACCTGCTGCGCCACCTGCGCGGGTGGATGAAGCCGCGCCGGGTCGGCGTGGGCTGGCGCTTCCTGCCGGCGCGCGCGCAGGTGCGGCCATCGCCGTTGGGCGTGGTCGGGGTGATCGCGCCGTGGAACTACCCGGTCAACCTGGCCCTGATCCCGCTGGCCACCGCGATCGCCGCCGGCAACCACGTCTACCTGAAGCCGTCGGAACACACGCCGCGCACCAGCGAATTCCTGCGCTCGCTGCTGGCCGAGGTGTTCCCGGCCGAGCGGGTGGCAGTGGCGCTCGGCGGTGCCGAGGTCGGCGCCGCGTTCGCCGCGCTGCCGTTCGACCACCTGGTGTTCACCGGCTCCACCGCGGTCGGACGCAAGGTGATGGCGGCGGCCGCGCCGAACCTGACCCCGCTCACCCTGGAACTCGGCGGCAAGTCGCCGGCGATCGTCGCCGACGACTATCCGGTCGCCAAGGCCGCCGCCCGGATCGCCACCGGCAAGTGGTTCAACGGCGGCCAGACCTGCATCGCGCCGGACTACGTGCTGGTGCCCGCCGGCCAGCGCGATGCCTTCGTCAACGCCCTGCGCGCGGAAGTGCAGGCGCGCTACGGCGCCGACCTGTCGAACCTGTCCGACTACACCCGCGTGGTCAACGCCGGCCAGTACGCCCGCCTGCAGGGCTACCTCGACGACGCCGCCGCGCGCGGCATCGAAACGCTCACGCTGGCCGGACGCGCCGATCCCGCGTCTCGGGTACTACCGCCGACCGTGTTGCTGGAGCCCGGCGACGACGCGACGGTGATGCAGGAGGAGATCTTCGGGCCGCTGCTGCCGGTGAAGTCGTACCGCACGCTCGACGAGGCTATCGCCTACGTCAACGCGCACGACCGGCCGCTGGCGCTGTATCCCTTCAGCCACGACCGCGCCACGGTGGAGCGCATCCTGGCGCGCACGCTGGCCGGCGGGGTCTCGGTCAACGACACCCTGTTCCACTTCGCGGTCGGCGACCTGCCGTTCGGTGGTGTCGGTCCCAGCGGCATGGGCGCCTACCACGCACGCGCCGGCTTCGATGCGATGAGCAAACAGTTGCCGGTGTTCTGGCAGGCGCGCATGACCGGCGGCGACCTGCTCAAGCCGCCCTATGCGAAGGCGAAGTGGTTGCTCGACCTGATCATCCGCTGAGCGCCCGCGCGTGGCATCGACTAGGATGCCGCGCATGAAGATCACCAGCTGGAACGTCAACTCGTTGAACGTGCGCCTGCCGCAGTTGCAGTGGCATCGACTAGGATGCCGCGCATGAAGATCACCAGCTGGAACGTCAACTCGTTGAACGTGCGCCTGCCGCAGTTGCAGCAGTGGCTGCAGGACTTCGCCCCCGACGTGGTCGGCCTGCAGGAAACCAAGCTGGAGGACCACCGCTTCCCCGACAGCGCGCTCGCCGAGCTCGGCTACCGCAGCGTGTTCCACGGGCAGAAGACCTACAACGGGGTGGCGCTGCTGGCACGCGGCCGCAGCCTCGACGAGGTGCAGGTCGCCATCCCCGGCTTCGAGGACGCGCAGGCGCGGGCGATCGCGGCGACCGTGGACGGCGTGCGCATCGTCAACCTCTACGTGGTCAACGGGCAGGACCTCGGCACCGACAAGTACGCCTACAAGTTGCGCTGGCTGGAGGCCGTGCACGACTGGGTCGCAGGCGAGTTGCGCCGCCATCCGCGGCTGGTGGTGCTGGGCGACTTCAACATCGCGCCCGATGACCGCGACGTCCACGATCCGGCGGTGTGGAACGACGCGCACATCCTGACCTCCGCCGCGGAACGCGCCGCGCTGCAGAAGTTGCTGGCGCTCGGGCTGCACGACGGTTTCCGCCTGCACCACGACGATGCCGGCGTGTTCAGCTGGTGGGACTACCGGCAGGCCGCGTTCCGCCGCAACCTCGGCCTGCGCATCGACCTCACCCTGGTCTCCGATGCGCTGCGCGATGCGACCGAGGGCGCCGGCATCGACCGCACGCCGCGCACCTGGGACCGCGCCAGCGACCACGCGCCGGCCTGGGTCGCGCTGGGGTGATCGCGCAAACGAAACGGGCCCGGTATTGCCGGGCCCGTTCGCGACATCCGTGTCGAACCGCGCTTCAGCGCACGCGGCCGCGACGGAACAGGTTGACGATGGCGAGCAGCACGATCGCACCGATCAGCGCGGTGACCAGGTAGCCGATCCAGCCGCCGAAGCTCAGGCCGACCATCGGCAGCAGGAAGCCGCCCAGGAAGCCGCCGATGATGCCGACGATGACGTTGAGGATGACGCCCTGCTGGCCATCGGTGCGCATGACCATGCTCGCGAGCCAGCCGGCGATGCCGCCGACGATCAGCATGATGAGGAAATTCATGGGTGTGCCTCCTGGTGTGGTGTGGTTCGGGGTTGGCGCCTGCGTCGAAGGGCTTCGATGCCTGCGCCGCCGTGGGGTGGATGAAGTCTCCGAACCAGGGCGTGACGGTGGTGTCTTCACGAACCCTGCTTGCGGACAACGTTCAGCCATGTTCACCTGAGGTGACGATGGAGCCCGACGCCTCGAACGCCGACCTGCGGCTGCGCTGGATGCCGCGTCCGCCCGATGCATTCGCCTGCGCGCGCGACTGGTTGCGCGAGATCGCCGGCGGCGACGCGGCGCGTGCGCTGCAGCGCGACGCGCGCGGTCGCCCACGCCTGCCGCCGGGGCACGGCGACATCGGCTGGTCGCACAGCGGTGATGCGCTGTTGCTGGCGTGGGTGCCGACCGGCGTGGTCGGCGTCGACATCGAGCCGCGTGCGCGTGCAGTGCCGGCGCTGCGCATCGCGCGACGCTATTTCGCCGGCGACGAAGTCGCGGCCCTCGCCGCGCTGGCGGACGTCGCGCGCGACGACGCCTTCCTGCGCCTGTGGTGCGCGAAGGAAGCGGTACTCAAGGCGCACGGGCACGGATTGTCGTTCGGACTGCACCGGCTGGCCTTCGATGCGACGGCCACCGCGCCCCGCCTGCTGCGTTGCGATCCCGCGCTCGGGGCCGCGGCCGACTGGCGCCTGCATGCCCGCGATGGCGACGGGCATGTCGCCGTGGTGGCGCGCCGCGACGGCATACTGCCCGCATGAGCAACGACATCGACACGCTGCGCCCGCAACTGGCCGCCGGGCTGGAGGCGCTGGGCCTGCCGGCCGCGCTGGCCGCGCCGCTGCTGGGCTACCTCGCGCTGCTGGCGCGCTGGAATGCCACCTACAACCTAACCGCGATCCGCGACCCGCGCGACATGGTCGCCAAGCACCTGCTGGATTCGCTGGCGATGCAGCCGTTCGTGCGCGGCTTGAGGACCTTGGCCGACCTCGGCACCGGCCCCGGCCTGCCCGGCATCCCGCTGGCCATCGCGACTCCGGCGCTGCAGGTCACTCTGGTCGAGAGCAACGGCAAGAAGGCGCGCTTCCTGCGCGAGGCCGCGCGCCAGCTGGGGCTGGGCAACGTGCAGGTGGCCGAATCGCGGATCGAGGCGTTCCGCCCGGGCACGCACTTCGACGCCATCACCGCGCGTGCGCTGGCCACGCTGCCGCTGATCCTCGAACTCGGCGGGCACCTGCCCGGACCCGGGGGACGCCTGCTGGCGATGAAGGGCGTGGTCCCCGACGAGGAGATCGCGACCCTGCCCGCCGGCTGGCGACTGGCCGCGGTGCACCCGTTGCGGGTGCCGGGGCTGGACGCGGAGCGCCACCTGGTCGAAGTCGCCCGCGACCGGCCTGAGGCATAATCGACGGCCCGGCGCGCGTCGCGACCGGTCCTCCGCGAGGGAATCACGCCGCATGGCCCGCATCATCGCCATCGCCAACCAGAAGGGCGGGGTCGGCAAGACCACGACCGCGGTCAACCTGGCCGCCGCGCTGGCGCGCACGCCCAAGCGCGTGCTGCTGGTCGACCTGGACCCGCAGGGCAACGCGACCATGGGCAGCGGCATCGACAAGCGCGAGCTGGAGGCATCGATCACCGACGTCCTGCTCGGCGAGGCCGCCACCGGCGAGGCGATCGCGCGTTGCGAGGACGGCTACGACCTGCTTCCCGGCAACATCGACCTGACCGCCGCGGAGATCCGGCTGATGGACGCGGCCGGCCGCGAGGGCAAGCTCAAGCAGGCGCTGGACGGCGTGCGCGACGGCTACGACTTCGTGATCGTCGACTGCCCGCCGTCGCTGTCGCTGCTGACCCTCAACGCGCTGAACGCGGCGGACTCGGTACTGGTGCCGATGCAGTGCGAGTACTACGCGCTGGAAGGCCTGAGCGCCCTGCTCGACACCATCGAGGCGCTGAAGGGCCGGCTCAACCCGCACCTGCAGATCGAAGGCGTGCTGCGCACCATGTTCGACGTGCGCAACAACCTCGCCAACGCGGTGTCCGCCGAACTCACCAACCACTTCGGCGAGCTGGTGTTCCGCACCATCATCCCGCGCAACGTGCGCCTGGCCGAGGCGCCCAGCCACGGCCAGAGCATCATCGGTTACGACCGCGCCAGCCGCGGCGGCGTGGCCTACCTCGGGCTGGCCGGCGAAGTCCTGCGCCGCCAGCGTGAGCGCGACCAGCAGCAAGCGAAGGAGAAGGCGGCATGACGGCCGGCACCCCCGCGTCGAAGGGCGCGGCGAAGAAGCGCGGCCTGGGCCGTGGACTCGAGGCCCTGCTCGGGCCCAAGGCCGCCGCCGAGGCGCCGGCGCTGCAGCAGGCGATGCCCGGCGACCAGTTGCGCACCCTGCCGGTCGACGCGATGGTCCCCGGCAAGTTCCAGCCGCGGCGCACGATGGACGACGCCAAGCTGGAGGAACTGTCCGCGTCGATCCGCGCGCAGGGCGTGATCCAGCCGATCGTGGTGCGCGAGCATGTCGGCGCCGACGGCAAGGGCGGCCGCACCTACGAGATCATCGCCGGCGAACGCCGCTGGCGCGCATCGCAGCGCGCCGGCCTGGCCGAAGTGCCGGTGGTGGTGCGGGTGGTCGACGACCGCACCGTGGTGGCGATGGCGCTGATCGAGAACATCCAGCGCGAGGACCTCAACCCGCTGGAAGAGGCACAGGCCCTGCAGCGCCTCATCGACGAATTCGACCTGACCCATGCCGCTGCCGCCGAGGCGGTGGGGCGCTCGCGCGCAGCGGTGTCCAACCTGCTGCGCCTGCTGGAGTTGCCGGCCGACATCCGCGCGCTGGTGCAGGCCGGCGCGCTGGAGATGGGGCATGCACGCGCGCTGCTGCCGCTGGCCGTGCCAATGGCGATCTCGCTGGCCCGGCAGGCCGCCGAGGAAGGCTGGTCGGTGCGCCAGGTCGAGCATCGCGTGCAGCAACTGGCGTCCGGCAAGCTGCCCGCGGAACCGCGCAAGCCCGCCGCCAAGGCGCCGCCCCGGCAGGCCGACATCGCGGCGCTGGAGCGCGAGCTCAGCGAGACCCTGGGCAGTCGCGTGGACGTGGTCCAGGGCCGCGGCAAGAAGGGCAAGCTGGTGATCCACTACGCCGATCTCGACGTCCTCGACGGCGTGCTGGAACGCCTGCGCAACAGGTAGCCATGCGCCCGGACCGGCCCAGGCGTCGGTCCCGGCAGGTTCCGGAATTTCGGGAGACCCGATGAGCGACATGCCGCAACTCTCGGTCGTGGTGCCGGTGCACAACGAGGAAGACAACGTCGCGCCGCTGGTCGGCGAGATCGTCGCCGCGCTGCGCGGGCACGTCGACTTCGAGATCGTCTACGTCGACGACACCTCGAAGGACGCCACGCTGCAACGCCTGCGCGAGCTGCAGGCGACCGTGCCGGAACTGCGGGTGATCCGCCACCTCGGCAACGCCGGCCAGAGCACCGCCGTGCGCAACGGGGTGAAGGCCGCGCGCGCGCCGTGGATCGCCACCCTCGACGGCGACGGCCAGAACGACCCCGCCGACATCCCCAAGCTGCTCGCGCAGCGCGGCGCCGCGACCGCGGACACCAAGTTGTTCGCCGGCTGGCGGGTCAACCGCCAGGACAGCGGCAGCAAGCGCTGGGCCAGCAAGTTCGCCAACGGCATCCGCTCGCGGATGCTGCGCGACGCCACCCCCGACACCGGCTGCGGGATCAAGCTGTTCGAGCGCGCGGCCTTCCTCGACCTGCCCTACTTCGACCACATGCACCGCTACCTGCCGGCGCTGATGCAGCGCGCGGGCTGGCAGACGGTGAGCGTGCCGGTCAACCACCGCCACCGCACCGCGGGCGTGTCCAAGTACAACAACCTCGGCCGCGCGATCGTCGGCATCAAGGACCTGTTCGGCGTGTCCTGGCTGATCCAGCGCAGCAGGCGCACCGCGGTCGAGGAAGTGCCGGCCATGGACAACGCACGGTGATCGCCGCAGCGCCGGATATCATGAACACCGCCATTCCGTGGCTGGAATGGACCGGCATCCACATGAGCCCGTGGAAGCTGATCGGCCTGGTCGGCGCGCTGATGTTCGGCGGCCGCTGGCTGGTCCAGTTCATCGCCAGCAAGCGCCACGGCAAGCCGGTGATCCCGCGGCTGTTCTGGTACATGAGCATCCTCGGCAGCCTGATGACGCTGGCCTACTTCATCTTCGGCAAGAACGACGCGGTGGGGATCCTGCAGAACCTGTTCCCCAGCTTCACCGCCTGCTACAGCCTCTACCTCGACATCCGCCACCGCGGCTGGCACCGCGACCGCAACAGCCATTGAGGCATCGGGCCCGGTGCTACGATCCGGCCTCCCCGCCGCCGGATGCCGCCCCGTGAAATCGTTCGTGCTCGCCTGCTGCCTGCTGTTGCCGCTCGCGTCGCATGCCGCGCAGGTGCCTGCCGGGAGTGCCGAGGACAAGGCCTTCGAAACCCTCTACAAGGCCGAATGGGCGTGGCGCATGCAGCAGGCGCCGAGTTGGGACGAGGACAGCGACAACAGCGCGCGTCCGCCCGCCCGCACGCTGGCCGACGTCGGCCCCGAGGCGCAGGCGCGGCGCCTGGCCTACCTCGACGGCGTGCTGAAGCAACTCGACGGCATCGACGCGTCGAAACTGTCGCCGAAGGAACAGGTGAACTACGCGGTGTACCGCCCGCAGATCGCGCACATGGCCGCGGAACTGCGCTTCCGCGACTACGAGATGCCGTTCAACGCGGACAGCTCGTTCTGGTCCGACCTCGGCTTCATGGCCCGGGCCACGCCGCGCGATGCCGCCGGCTACCGCGCCTACGCAGCGCGCCTGCGCGACGTGCCACGGTACTTCGACCAGCAGATGGCCAACATGCGCGCGGGCCTGGCGCGCGGGTTCTCGGTGCCGCGCGCGGTGCTGGACGGACGCGACGGGTCGATCGCGATGATCGCCGAACTCAAGGACATCGAGTCCTCCAACTTCTTCGATCCGTACCGCAAGATGCCGCAGACGATTCCCGCCGCCGAACAGGACGCGCTGCGCGCCGAGGGCCGTGCCGCGATCCGCGATGCGGTGGTGCCGGCCTACGCACGGCTGCTGGCGTTCTTCCGCAGCGAGTACCTGCCGAAGGCGCGCCCCACGCTGGCCGCCGAGGCGATGCCGGATGGCCAGGCCTGGTACCGCGAGCAGGTCCGCAAGTACACGACGCTGGACCTCACGCCCGACGAGATCCACGCGGTCGGCCTGCGCGAAGTCGCGGCGATCCGCGCGGAGATGGACGCGATCATCCGGCAGGTCGGCTTCCAGGGCAGCTTCGCCGAGTTCATCGCCTTCCTGCGCACCGATCCGCGGTTCTACGCGAAGACCCCGCAGGACCTGCTGGACCGCGCCGCGTGGATCTCCAAGCGGGTGGACGGCGAGATCGGCAAGCTGATCGGCACCCTGCCGCGCGGGCGCTTCACCATCGTGCCGGTGCCGCCGGACATCGCGCCGTTCTGGACCGCCGGCCGCGGTGGCGCCGACACCTACTGGCTCAACACCTACGACCTGCCCAGCCGGCCGCTGTACAACCTGCCCGCGCTGACCCTGCACGAATCCGCGCCCGGGCATGCGCTGCAGGGCTCGCTGGTGCGCGAACAGGGCGAGGTCCCCGACTTCCGCAAGGACTACATCAGCGCCTACGGCGAAGGCTGGGGCCTGTATTCCGAATGGCTGGGCAAGGAAATGGGCATCTACGAAACCCCGTACGAGGATTTCGGGCGCCTGACCTATGCGATGTGGCGCGCCTGCCGGCTGGTGATCGACACCGGCGTGCACCACAAGGGCTGGACCCGCGACCGCGCGCTGGCCTACCTGCGCGACAACACCGCGCTGTCCGAGCACGAGGTCACCACCGAGGTCGACCGCTACATCAGCTGGCCGGGCCAGGCGCTGAGCTACAAGCTGGGCGAGCTCACGATCATGCGCCTGCGCCGCGAGGCCGAGGCCGCGCTGGGCCCGAAGTTCGACGTCCGCGCCTTCCACGACGCGGTGCTGGCGCAGGGCTCGCTGCCGCTGCCGGTGCTGGAATCGCAGATCCGGGCGTATATCGCCGAGGCGAAGGCAGCGCCCGCGAAGTAATTGCCGGCGAGGAAATGGGGTCAGAGTGAAGTTTTGCGGTCATCGGCCGTGGATTCACCGAGCAGCGTCGGGGCAAAATTCACTCTGACCCTATTTCCTGGCTAGCGACCGCCCCCCAAGTACTTGCCTGCAAAGGGTTTTGTCCGCATAATGCGCGGCTCGCTGCGTCCGGCATCGGTCTTTCGACCGGTTCCGGGCGGTCCCGGAACACGACTCCGGCCCGCCGTTGGCAGCGCGATGTCCCTCCCGTTTCGTGTGTCGCCACCCCGTCGGGGATGCGACGGGGCCGCCGTCTCCCGGGCTACGGGCGACAACCAAACACCATCGAGGTGCACAGTGTCCAAAGTCTGCCAAGTCACCGGCAAGCGCACGACGACCGGCAACAACGTCTCGCATTCCAACCGCAAGACCCGTCGTCGCTTCCAGCCCAACCTCCACGAGCGCCGCTTCTGGGTCGCTTCCGAAAACCGCTGGGTCAAGCTCCGCGTGTCCGCCGCGGCCCTGCGCACCATCGACAAGAACGGCATCGACGCCGTCCTGGCCGACCTGCGCAAGCAGGGCGAGAAGGTCTAAGGAGATCACACCATGGCAAGCAAGCGCGACAAGATCCGTCTGATCTCCACGGCCGGCACCGGTCACTTCTACACCACCGACAAGAACAAGAAGAACACGCCGAACAAGATGGAGGTCAGCAAGTACGACCCCGTCGTGCGCAAGCATGTTCCGTACAAGGAAGGCAAGATCAAGTAAGCCTTCCGTCTCGTCGAATGCACGAAGAGGCCCGCAGCGATGCGGGCTTTTTCTTTGCCCGCACGACCGGCGGAGCGAACCGCTCGTCGGCGATGTAAAGAAATTGTTGCCAAACGAGAAAGGCGCGCGTAAGGTGCGCGACCTTCGCCATCCGGCGATCTACCGAAACCGGTCATCCCATGACGCACGCCTTCCCCATCGCAGCCAACACGCCGTCGCCCAAGCGCGATGCGGGCCTGCGCGCGTGCGAATTGCGCGGCATTCACCTACCCGCACTGCGGAATACCTTCGGCACCACCACCATCGACTGATCCCTCGCATCGCGGAGATCGGTCACCCCGATCTCCCGAGGCCACGCGAACGCCCTCGGGTTCCAGCACCCGGGGGCGTTTCGTTTCCGGCGTTCGCAAAGGATCCACCGCACGATCAAACGCGATTGCATCGCGCTCCCGAAGCATCCGGGCATTGCTGGCCCGAGGCAGGGAAAGCCGCGCAGGCGCATGGACGCGCTGCACCTTGATGCTTCGGTGCGGGCGGCGACGGATGCAATCGCACACGCATTGGCGTCTTCGACGAGGCGCCAATGCGCAAGCACCTCGAACGGTCCACAGCGGCGTGGGTTTCATCGCCCACCCGGTGCGCGCGGCGCTGCCGTGGCGTATGCCGAGGGCCCGGAACGGTGTTTGCGCGAGCGGACGAAAGCTCAGAGGTCGAGCAGCGGCGCATGCCGTTGGCCACCGGTTCGAATCCGGTTCGTCCACCACTGGATAGCTCAGTCGGGTAGAGCAGCAGAGTGTGATTCTGCGTGTCGCGGGTTCGATTCCCGCTCCAGCCCGCAAGGGCACATGACCTGTCACGTCATGACAACCGGGCGCAAGCCCACACCAGGAAACGCCCCGTGCGTCTCCCGCCACGTTGCAATCCACCGCAACGAAGACGGATGCGCAGCGGCGATGCCGCCGGGCCAGCGTCCTCGAGGCGCGCGGGCCGGCACGACGCGGTCTCGCGATGGATGCGGGATCGCAGGTTGCATGGCCTCCGCGTGGACAGCGCGCAGGCTCCGCGGCATCGGCGCCAGGGGCGTTTCCACCTTCTTCCTTTCCTGCGCCGCCGGCGTGGGATGCAACGCGAGACCCGATCCATCGCGCCCAAACCGGATCGGACCACCAGGACCAACAAGGAGAGTTCCCATGTTCTGGACCAAGAGGGTCGTGATCGGCGACGGCGAGCGCGGCCTGGTGTATCGCAACCGTCAGTTCGAGCGCGTGCTGGACGCGGGCGTGTACCGCATGTTCGACCCGTTCAACCGGATCGAGGTGCGCAGCTTCAACATCGCGTCGCCGGAATACACCGGCCACGATGTCGATGCCCTGATCGCACGCCTCGGCGAGCACCTCGGCGAGACCTTCGTGCTGGCCGACATCGGCACCGGCGAAGTCGGCCTGGTGTCTAAGAACGGCAAGCTGGAGGACGTGCTGCCGCCGGGTTCGCGTCGGCTGTACTGGCGTGGCCTGGTCGAGGTCGGGATCGAGCGCGCGTCGCTGGCCGATGGGCTGGAGGTGCGCGCCGACCTGATCCCGCGCCTGCGCCAGCTCGGCACCCTGCCGAAGCTGGCGGTGGTGGCCGACGTCCCGCAGGAGTTCGCCGGCCTGGTGTTCATCGACGGCAAGCTGGCACGGGTGCTGGCGCCGGGCAGCACCGCGTTCTGGAATTTCCGCAAGAACGTGGTGGTGGACGTGGTCGACCTGCGCGCGCAATCGCTGGAGGTCTCCGGCCAGGAGTTGCTGACCCGCGACAAGGTCAGCCTGCGCGTGAACCTGGCCGCCAGCCTGCGCGTGACCGACGCCGTCGCCGCGCGCACCAAGGTGGCCAAGGGCAGCGACTTCGTCTACCGCGAGCTGCAGTTCGGCCTGCGCAAGGCGATCGCCGCCAAGACGCTGGACGAACTGCTCGGCGACAAGGCCTCGCTCGACGCCGACATCTTCGGCTACGTGCGTGGCCGCGTGTCGGAGTTCGGCTACGAGGTCCTGGGCGTCGGCGTCAAGGACGTGATCCTGCCGGGCGAGATGAAGGGGATCCTCAACAGCGTGGTGCAGGCGGAGAAGGCGGCCCAGGCCAACGTGATCCGCCGCCGCGAGGAGGCGAACGCCACGCGTTCCCTGCTCAACACCGCCAAGCTGGTCGAGGGCAACCCGGTGCTTATGCGCCTGAAGGAGCTCGAGGCCCTGGAGAAGGTCACAGAGAAGATCGACAAGCTCACCGTGTTCGGCGGCCTGGATGGCGTGCTGAAGCAACTGGTGACGTTGAAGTGATACCCCTGCGTGGTGCATGGACGCATCGCGCAGGTTTCAATGGACTGAAGTGCATGAACATGCAAATCCAATCGCAATTCGAACTGCTGCATGCCGAGGGCAGCGCCACCCCGATCAAGGGCTGGGTGCGCGGCGTGCCGCTGGAAGACGCCGCCCACCAGCAGCTGCGCAACATCGCGGCGATCCCGTTCGTCGGGCCGTGGGTCGCGGTGATGCCGGACGTGCACCTGGGCAAGGGCGCGACCGTGGGCTCGGTGATCCCGACCCGCGGCGCGATCATCCCGGCCGCGGTCGGCGTGGACATCGGCTGCGGCATGGCCGCGGTGCGCACCACCCTGCGCGCCAGCGACCTGCCCGACAGCCTGGCGCAGTTGCGCAACGGCATCGAGCGCAGCGTGCCGGTCGGCAACGGTCGTGGCGGCGAGCACTGGAAGCTGCCCGACAGCATCGAGACCCGGGTCGCGCAATCGGGCCTGGTCGAGCGGCTGGACGCGATCAAGCAGAAGCACCGCAAGATCCGCACCGACAAGCTCGACCGCCAGATCGGCACGCTGGGCGGCGGCAACCACTTCATCGAGCTCTGCCTCGACGAAGCGGACCGCGTGTGGGTGATGCTGCACAGCGGCTCGCGCGGCACCGGCAACCTGATCGGCAGCTACTTCATCGAGCGCGCCCGCGATCAGTTGGCGCATCGCGTGCTCGGCTTCCACCTTCCGGACAAGGACCTCGCGTTCTTCATGGAAGGCGAGCCGCTGTTCGACGACTACGTGGAGGCCGTGTCCTGGGCGCAGGACTACGCCCGCGAGAACCGCGAGGCGATGATGGCGCGGGTGCTGCACGAGCTGCGCCACCGCCTGCCGAAGTTCCAGCTGGAGAAGATGGCGGTCAACTGCCACCACAACTACGTGCAGAAGGAGACGCACGGCGACGTGGACCTGCTGGTCACCCGCAAGGGCGCGGTGAGCGCGCGTGCCGGCGAGCTCGGCATCATCCCGGGCAGCATGGGGGCGAAGAGCTTCATCGTGCGCGGGCTCGGCAACGCGGACAGCTTCCACAGCTGCAGCCACGGCGCCGGCCGCGTCATGAGCCGCACCGCGGCGCGCCAGCAGATCACCCTGGCCCAGCATCGCGAGGCCACCGCCCACGTCGAGTGCCGCAAGGACGCCGGCGTGATCGACGAGTCGCCGGCCGCGTACAAGGACATCGACGCGGTGATGGCGGCGCAGTCCGACCTCGTGGAGATCGTGCACACGCTCCGCCAGGTGCTGTGCGTGAAGGGATGAGCCACGGCGCGCCTTGCGCGGCCCTGCCGCGCCGTCCTGGCAAACGCGCCCGGCGAGGCATGGCTGGGCCGGGCGATCCGCCGGCGTTGCGGTGGCGCCTGGAGGGCGACGACGTAGCCGCACCGAAGCAAGTACCATGGCCATGGAAGGCCGCAGGGCCCGCCGCAAGGCGGGCTTTTTTGTTGCGCGGCTCGCACCCGCGGCCCGCGCGTGGTGGAATCGGCGCATGGACTTCCTGCTGCATCCGGCGACCTGGCTGCTGGCCCTGGACTGGGGCATCCGCATCGTGGCGCTCGCCTGGATCCCGGTGCGCAGCGCGCCCGCCGCGGCGCGCAGCTGGTTGCTGCTGGTGGGCTTCCTGCCGTTGCTCGGCCTGCCGCTGTACCTCGCCTTCGGCCACCCGTGGCTGTCGCGGGAGCGCCGCGAACGCCAGGCCAACGCCTCGCGGGTGATCGCCGAACGCCAGCAACCGCTCGCGCGGCTGCGCTGGACGCCGCATGACGACAGCATCGCCGACGACATCGCGCGCCTGTGCGAGCGCACCGGCGACTTCATGCCGATGGGCGGCAACGCGATCGCGCTGGAGGACGACTACGCGGCCTCGCTGCAGGCGCTGCTGGCCGACATCGCGGCGGCGCGCTTCGAGGTGCACCTGCTGTACTACCTGATGTTCGACGACGCGGTCGGCGACGCGGTGGCGGACGCGCTGGCCGAGGCCGCGCGGCGCGGCGTGCATTGCCGCCTGTTGCTGGATGACGTCGGCGCCAAGCGCGGCTTGCGCGCCTACGCCCCGCGCCTGCGCGCGGCGGGGGTGGAGGT
>JAFLEB010000051.1 GCA_017302075.1 Lysobacterales bacterium | reverse complement strand
CGGGCACGCTGGACGCGCTGGCCGTGGCCCCGACCACCGGCACCCGCTGGACCCTGCAGGCGCCCGCGCGCTGGGGCTGGGACGGGCGCAACGGCAGCCTCTCGCCGGCCTGCCTGCGGGCGGCAGACGGCGGCGACCTGTGCGCCGATGCCGACTGGCCGCGACGCGGGCTGGACCTGCGCGGCACCGGGCTGCCGCTGGCCCTGCTGGTGCCCTACCTGCCGGAACGCAGCGACGGTCGCCCGTGGGTGTTCAGCGGCAGCGCCGACCTGGTCGCCGGGCTGCGCGCGGTGGGCACCAGCTGGCGTGGCACCGCGACCCTGACCTCGGACCGCGGCGGGGTGCGCAACCGCCCGCGTGCGCGCCGCGACGTGATCGGCTATCGCGACCTCAAGCTGGATGCCGACTTCGATCCGCGCCAGCTGCAGGCCACGCTGCACGCGGGCCTCGACGACGACGGCGTGGTGGTCGCGCGGGTGGCCACCGGCTGGGACGCGTTCGCGCCGCTCGACGGCCAGCTGCGGCTGCGCACCGACGAGCTCACCGCGCTGGAGCTGTTCTCGCCCGACATCGTCGAACCCACCGGCAAGCTCGACCTCGACCTGCGCCTCGGCGGCACCCGCGCGCAGCCGGCGATCGGCGGCCAGGGCCGGCTGCAGGACTTCGCCGCGGAACTGCCGGCGCTCGGGATCGCGCTGGAACAGGGCGACGTGCGGATGGACGCGCAGGCCGACGGCAGCGCGCGCATCGTCGGCCAGGTGCGCTCCGGCGGCGGCACCCTGCAAGTAGACGGCAGCCTGGGCTGGCGCGACGACGAGGTGCCGCTGGTGCTCAACGTGCGCGGCCAGGACGTGCTGGTCGCGGAAACCCGCCAGCTGCGCGCGGTGGCCTCGCCCGACGTGGTGGTGCGCTACCGCGCCGGGCAGCCGCTGCAGGTGACCGGCAAGGTGCGCGTGCCCAGCGCCGACATCCACCTCGACCGGCTCGACATGGGCATCTCGCCGTCGCCGGACGTGGTGGTGCTGGATCCGGTGGACCCGACCCGCCCCTCGACCCCGACCATGCTCGACCTCGACATCGCGGTGGAGATGGGCGAGGCGGTGAAGATCGACGGCTTCGGGCTGTCGGGCACGCTCGGCGGCAGCCTGCGGGTGCGCGAGGCGCCGGGCCGCGACATGCGCGCAACCGGTGCGCTGGACGTGGCCGGCCGTTACCGCGCGTACGGGCAGAACCTGCAGATCACCCGCGGGCGCCTGCTGTGGTCCAACAGCGAGATCGGCGACCCGCGCCTGGACGTGCGCGCCGAGCGCGTGGTCGGCGACGTCACCGCCGGCATCCGCGTCGAAGGCAGCGGCTCCGCGCCGCGCGCGACGGTGTACTCCAACCCGGCCAAGAGCGAATCGGAAGCGCTGGCCTACCTCACCCTCGGCCGCCCGCTGTCGACCGTGACCGGCGCCGAGGCGCGCCAGCTGGGGGCGGCGAAGTCGGCGCTGAATGCCGGCTCCGGGCTGATCGCGGCGGAACTCGGCGCACGGCTGGGGCTGGACGACGCCGGCGTCACCGAATCGCGCGCGCTGGGCGGCGACGTGCTCAGCGTCGGCAAGTACCTCTCCCCCAAGCTCTATGTCGGCTACGGCGTGTCGCTGGTCGGCAGCGGCCAGGTGCTGATGCTGAAGTACCTGCTGCGCAAGGGCTTCGACATCCAGGTGGAATCCAGCACCTTCGAGAACCGCGCGTCGGTCAACTGGCGCACGGAGAAGTGAGCGCGTGCAGCGTCGCAACGAAAACGGCGCGGTTGCCCGCGCCGTTCCGCCCCGCGTGGTCGCGGTGGATCAGAGGTCGAAGCCGAAGCCTCCGCCGACCGACGACTCGCCGCTGCTGAAGCTCGCGCCCAGCGTGAACGAGGCGCGTTCGCCCAGGCGCTTGCCGTAGCCGATCGACACCGCGCCCTGGCTGCCCTGCGCACCCACGCCGATCGCGATGCGGCCCTTGTCGGAATTGCCGTTGGCGGCGTTGACCGCCATGTGGGTCATGGCGCTGCCCATGGCACCGACCTGGTCGATGCGCTTGTCGGTCTGGGCGAAACGCTTGTCCACTTGCTGCTGGTACTGGGTGAAGCTGTCGTTCCAGGCCGCGAACCTGGCGTCGGTGTAGGCATTCGCGGACTGCAGCGTCTGCGTCGCCTTGCCGTCGGTGTAGGACTTCGATGCCGTCAGCGTGGCGGCATCGCCGGTTGCGGCATCTGCCTTGGCGGCCGCGAGCGTGGCCGCATCGCCGGCATCGGCATGGCTGTTGGCTGCGGCGAGTGTGGCGGCGTCGCCGGCATCGACCAACTGCGCCACCGCGGCCATGTCGGCATCCTGGCCGGCGGGACCCGCCGGGCCTTGCGGACCCGCGGGACCTTCCGGGCCAGCAGGACCTGCGGGGCCTTCCGGACCCGCGGGACCTTCCGGGCCAGCAGGACCTGCGGGGCCGACCGGGCCTTGCGGCCCCGCGGGGCCGGCCGGCCCGCCCACGCTGCCGGCCAACGAGGTCAGGCGCGCATCCACTGCGGCGAACGCGTCCGCCACGCTGTTGTAGGTACTCCCCTGGATGCTGAAGGTCGGCGCGGTGAACACGCCGCCGATGAAGGTTGCGCCACCGCCGAACCAGTCCACCAGCGAACGCAACTGGCGCACGTTGACCGCGTCGAAATCCTCGGTGCCATCGGCCAGGTGGATGATCTGGTGCTCGCCGCCGCTCTTGCCCACCGCGACCGCGAAATCTCGGTCGGCGATGGCCTGGTAGCCGATCGCGGTGCTGCCGATGTTCAGCGCCTGCGAGCTCGTGCCGAATACGCTGCTGCGCTCGCCACTGGCGGTGTTGCCCAGGCCGAATGCATTGCTGTACAGGCCGCTGGCCATGTTCACGTAGCCGAACGCGCTGCTGCGTTCGCCGGACGCGGTATTGCTGATCCCGAACGCGTTGCTCCAGGTGCCGCTGGCGGTGTTGATCTTGCCGAATGCGCCGCTGTCCTGGCCGCTCGCAGTGTTGAAGGCGCCCACTGCGCTGCTGTTCAAGCCGCTGGCCGTGTTGCCGTAGCCCATGGCCGAACTGTTGTTTCGATTCGCCGTGTTACCCACGCCAACCGCGCTGCTGAATTGTCCCGAGGCGACGCCACTGCCGATGGCGACCGCGCCCTTGCCCTGGGCCGTGGCCGTTTCGTTGGCATCCAACACGCCGTCGCCGTCCAGGTCGGTCCATCCGGAAACGGCCAGGCTGCCGAGGCCGCCCGCGATCCCGTGGTTGCCGAAGGCACTGCTCCACTCGGCTTGGGCGACATTGCCCTGGCCGAAGGCGCTGCTCTTCTCGGCGGAGGCGGTGTTCGCGAACCCGAATGCACTGCTCCCGGAACCCTCCGCGTCATTGCTGTTGCCCAAGGCGCTCGCCGTGTTGCCGGATGCATTGTTGTCGTTGCCCACCGCGCTGCCGAACGCGCCGGCGGCGATATTGCCGGTGCCCAGGGCGTTGCTGAAATAGCCGGTGGCGGCATTCTGGTACCCCATGCTGGCGCTCTTGTCGCCACTGGCCGCGTTGTCCACGCCGATCGCGCTGCTGTAGTCGCCGCTTGCGCTGGCCGCACCGCCCACCGCCACCGATGACGTACCGGTCGCGGTGGCGGATTCGCCTTCGTCGAAGACCCCGTCGGCGTCGCGGTCGTACCAGGTGCTGAGTACCAGGGAACGATCCCCCGCTGCGCGCCCCTTGAGGCCGAAGGCGTTGCTGTTCACGCCGTAGGACAGGTTGCCATTGCCGAAGGCGACACTGCCCCCGCCGGCGGCCGCATTGTCGACGCCCACCGCGCTGCTGAAGATCCCCGAAGCCGTCCCCCACCCGATGGCGACCGAGCCGGCCCCCAACGCTCGGGCAGTCTCGTTGGCATCGATCACCCCATCGCCGTCGAGGTCGTACCAGCCGGACACGGCCAGGCTGCCGCGTCCGCTTGCCGTGCTGTTGAAGCCGAAGGCGCTGCTGTAATCGGCGCTGGCGGTATTGTTGAAACCGAAGGCACTACTCGCGACGCCATAGGCGCTGTTCACCCAGCCGAATGCACTGCTCGCATCGCCGCTGGCGTTGTTCCATTCGCCATAGGCGCTGGCGTTCGCGTCGCAGGTCGTGTTGTTGTCGCCCTGCTCGTTCCCCTGGTCGGTGGCTTCGGCGGGCGCCTCCACCCATGCCGCACCGTTCCAGATCCGGCACGGGCTGTCTGCAGACGCGGGCATCGAGATCGCCGCGAGCAGCGCCAGGCTGAGGAGGGAAGCGACCGGTGCGGATCGGTCACGGCGAGTGGTCGTGGTCTTCATCGTGGGTTTCCTTCGGCTCATGGACACCGCTTGGAATGCGGCCTTGTCCTTCCATGCGCGGAAAGCCGTCCAATCCCGACATGGCCGATGACGGCGCGGCAGCGCGTTGGTCCGGGTTAAGCTCGGCTGGTCGCATCGGCGGACTGTTCATGGACGACACGTCCGTCACCCAGTGGTTGCACCGCGCCCGCGAAGGCGATGCCGAAGCGGTCGGTCGGGCCTACGCGGCCGCCTACGACGACCTGAAGCAGGCTGCGCACGCGCAGCTGCGGCGCGGCGGCAACGGGCTGGACACGACGGCGCTGGTCAACGAGACCTATCTCAAACTGGCCCGCAGCGAGGGCTTCCAGCCGCAGGACCGCAAGGCCCTGATGGCGCTGTCCGCGCACGCGATGCGGCAGGTATTGGTGGACCAGGCCCGCATGCAGCTGGCCGGAAAGCGCGGTGGCGGCGCGGCGGCGGTGACGCTGCACACCGGCCTGGCCGATGCGGCGCCCGCGATGGATGTGCTGGAACTGCACGACCTCCTTTCGGTGCTTGCCGCGGCTGATGCGCGCGCGGCCGAAGGCGTGGAGCTGCGCTGCTTCGGCGGTTACACCGAGCCGGAGATCGCCGACATCCAGGGCGTGACCGAACGCACCGTGCAGCGCGACTGGCGCAAGGCACGCGCCTTCCTGATGTCGCAACTCGCGGGCCAGGCATGAACCAGGACCCGGCCCGCCTGCAACGGGCGTTGCAGTTGTTCGATGCGGCGCTGGAGCATGCCGAGGCCACCCGCGACGCATGGCTCACGGATGCCTGCGCCGGAGATGCCGGCCTGCTCGCGCAGGTGCGGGCGATGCTCGCCGCCGATGCCGGCGACGAGAACGACCCGATTACCCCGAGGCTGGCCGCCCTGCGCGAGGACGCCTCGGGTGCCGCGGAACTGCCGACCGGTACCCGTGTCGGGCCGTGGGAGGTGCGCGGCGTGCTGGGCCGCGGCGGCATGGGCGCGGTGTACCGGGTCGCGCGCATCGATGGTGCGTACGACCGCGAGGCCGCGCTCAAGCGCATCCGCGTCGGCCTGGACAGCACGCTTGCCCGCCAGCGCTTCCTGCGCGAGCGACAGATCCTCGCCCGCCTGCAGCATCCGCACATCGCCGGCCTGCTCGATGGCGGCGTCGACGGCCAGGACGCGCCGTACTTCGTCATGCCCCGGGTTCAGGGCGAGCGCATCGACCGTTGGTGCGACGCCCGCAAGCTGGACATCCGCAGCCGCGTGGGCCTCTTGCTGCAGGTGCTGGACGCGGTCGCCTTCGCCCATCGGCAGCTGGTGGTGCATCGCGACCTGAAGCCGTCGAACATCGTCGTCGATGCCGACGGCCATGCCTTCCTGCTCGACTTCGGCATCGCCAAGCTGATGGAGGAGGACGGCGCCGGCCATACCCGCACCAGCGAACGCGCATTCACCCCCGACTACGCCTCGCCCGAGCAGTTGCACGGCGAACCCGTGTCCACCGCCACCGATCTCTACCAGCTTGGCGTGCTGCTGTACGCGCTGCTGGCGCAGGCACACCCTTACGGCCTGACCGGCGAGACTCCGCTACGCACGCGCTTGTCGCGCATGGATGGCGATCCGCAGCCGTTGTGGAGCGCCGCGTTGCAATCCTCCGTCGAGGATGCGGCGAAACGCGCCAGCACGCCGCCCGCGCTGGCGAAGCAGTTGCGCGGCGACCTGTCCGCCATCGCCGCGCGCTGCCTGGTCGGCGATCCCGTGCAGCGCTACGGCAGCGTCGATGCCCTGCAGGGCGACCTCCAGGCCTGGCTGGAGGGGAGGCCTGTGTCCGCCCGCGCGCCGACCGCTCGCTACCGCATGGGTCGCTTCATCCGCCGCAACTCGCTCGCGGTGGGTGCCGCTGCGTCCGTGGTGGTCGCATTGTGCACGGGCCTTGGCGTGTCCTTGTGGCAGGCGCGCGAAGCACGCCTGCAGGCGCAACGCGCCGACGTGGTGAACGGATATCTCGCCGATGTGTTCCGCAGCATCGATCCCGACGAGGGCCTGGGGCCGGGTACCACCGCGCGGCAGTTGATCGACCTCGGCGTAGCGCGGCTGGACCGCGGCGAACTACGCGGCCAACCCGCCGCGGAGGGTAAGCTGCGCCTGACCCTGGCGGACAGCTACATCGCGCTGGGCGAGTACCCCAAGGCGGACGTGGAGATCGCACGCGCGCTTGCCCTGCTCCCGGCGTCGGCGGTGGACGACGTGGCCCAGGCGCACCTGCGCAGGGGCGAGCTGCGGCTGGCCTCGGAAGACCTCGATGGGATGCAGCGCGCGCTGCAAGAAGGCGATGCATGGCTGCGCGCGCATGCGACATCCCTCGCCGAGCCCGAAGTCTTCGCGGCGCAGTTCCAGGCGTCGCGCGCCAAGTTGCTGGCCCACCGCGAGGACTACGACGACGCCGTGAAGCTCGCCCGCCTTGCATGGCAACGCATGCGCAAGGCGCGCGGGGACGATGACAGGCGCACCCGTGCGTTGTTGGTGGAATACGCCGACATCGTCGGCGGCAACGGCGACTTCGAGACCGCCGCGGCGCTGAGCAAGACCGTCGCGGATGCCATCCGCCGGGCCAGGCCCATCAACGAATTCGCGCTCGCCACGGCGTTGCACAACCAGGCAGTGTTCCTGGGCCGCGCCGGCAAGATGGCGCCGGCGATCGCCACCGAAGAGCAGGCCCTGGCGATCCGCCGCCGCATCCTGCCCGCGGACCACCCCTATGTCGCGCTCAGCCTGGGTGAACTGGCGCCGATGCTGGAAGCCACCGACCGCATCGGCGAGGCATTGCCGTTGCATGCCGAGGCGGTGGCGATCATGCGCAGGCAACCCCCGGGCAACGAATACGACCTGGGCTTGCGTGTCAACAACTGGGGCATCGGCTGCTACAACGTGGGCGACACGGCGTGCGCGATGGACAAATTCCGCGAGGCGATCGGCATCTGGGCGAAAGCCCTGCCTGCCGACCACAGCAGCCTGCTGACCGCGCGCAGCAACCTGGCCTCGCTGTACAGCCGCAGCGGCGCGCTGCCGCTGGGTGAGGCGCAATTGCGCCAGGTGGTGGCCGCACTGGAAGCGTCCAATGCGACCAAGCCGAGCGCGGACAGCGTCAATGCACTGTCCAACGCGCGCGGCGAACTGACCACCAACCTGCTCCACCAGGGCCGCGCCGACGAGGCGCTGGCCTTGGCTCGCCAGCGCTGGCGGGCCTTGCAGGCCAGCCGCAATCCCGGCGAAACGGCGGCGAACGCCTTGTCCACGCTGGCGCTGGCCGAACTGGCCAACGACCTTCCAAAACCGGCGTTGGCGCACGCGCGCGAGGCGTTGCAGCGCGACCATGCGGACGTGCCCGGCAGCCGCCGGGAAGCATTTGCGCTGATGACCGTGGCGCGCGCGCAACTCGCTTCGGGCGATGCAGTGGCCGCGGCCGGGGAGGCGCGCAAGGCGATTGCGATGTTCACCGCCGCGCTCAGCGCCGACCACCTCAATACCGGACTGGCGCGCGGCGTGCTCGCTCGCGCGCTGCTCGCCTCGGGCCAGCGCGCGGAAGCGCGCAAGGAACTCGACGACGCCATCCACATCATCGCCGCCAAGAACGCGTGGCTGCCGGAGTTGGCGGAACTGCGTCGCCTGCACAAAGGCGACGTCACCGCGCGATGATCGCGCCCTGCAGGTGCGCCACGCCGTCGGCGACATCGGTCCACACCAGCCACGCGCTGCCGCCGTCGACGACCAGCCGCGGGCTGCCGGTGGCATGGCTACGGCCCGCCGGCCGTGCGACCTCGATCCGCTGCAGCGGCTTCGACAGGTCGGGCGCGTAGCGGGCCAGCATCAGGGTTTGCCCGGTGGCGTCCTCGCGCAGCCAGGCCACCCATGCCTGGTCGCCGTCGAGGGCCACGTCGACCTGGCCGGTGACCGCGGCGCCCTGGTCGACCACCACCGGCGCGGCGTAGCGATCGCCGGCATCGGTGCTGCGCGCCAGGCGTACGGCGGGTGTGCCGCCCGCCTCGCTGTACCACGCGACCACCGCCGCGTTGCCGCGCGCCGCGACCGCGGGGCCGTTGACTGGGCAGGCGCTGACCTGCCAGCCATCGGCATGCACGGCCGTAGGCGAAGTCCAGCGACCGCCCTCGAAGCGCACGCTGGCGATGTCGCGGACCTCGTGTTCGCCGCGGTCGCGGTAGACCAGCAGCGGACCGCGATCGGTCATGGCGACGTCGGTCTGGCAACAGTCGCAGGTGGCCGCGTCGACCACCGCATCGCTGCCGCGACCGAGGTCCATGTCGAACGCATTGGCACGCAACTGCATCGCGCCGGCATGCACGCCGGCGTGGTCGTGGCCGGCCATGCCCTGCGCGCGGCCATCCAGCCAGGCCACGCCGAGGCGGTCGCCGCCGATCGGCCACAGCGCGGCGAAGCCGTGCTCGCCCGGGCCGGCGTCATCGTTGATGCGGGTCATCTGCTCCCAGCGCATGCCGCCATCGCGCGAACGCGCCAGCACCGCGTGGTAGCCCGACGGATTGCCGGGATCGGCCTGCAGCCACTGCACCCACAACGCCCCGTCCGGGGTAGCCCGCAGGTGCGGGACATCGGCCCAGTTGGCGACCAGCGACTGGCCCACCGCGATCGTGCGCGGCTGGCTCTGCCAACCGCCGTCGCGGCTCCACGAGGCGAACTGCAGCGCGTTGCGCCGACCCGGCTGGCGGCTCATCCAGCTCAGCAGCAGGCGACCGCCGGGGGCAAGGCTCAGGTCCGGCGAGGCCGCGCCCGCGGCCGCCGGCAACGGCCACACCTGCACGCGGTAATCGCCATTGGCGGCGACCACCGGTGGTTCCGGCTGGCGCGCGCAGGCGGCGAGCAAGGGCAAGGCGAGGGCGAGGGCGACGTGTGGGCGCATGTGCATCCGCGCAGGATACCGCTGCCGCTGGTTCAGGCCGCGCGTTCGCGGCGCTGGCGCTCCAGGTGCACCAGCAGCAGCGAGATCGCCGCCGGCGTCATCCCGGGGATGCGCTGCGCCTGGCCCACCGTCTGCGGCCGCACGCGCTGCAGCTTCTGCAGGGCCTCGGCCGACAGGCCATGCACCTGCGCGTAATCGAAGGCATCGGGGATTGCGGTGGTTTCGTTGCGCCGCTGGCGCGCGATCTCCTCGCGCTGGCGGTCGAGGTAGCCGGCGTACTTGGTCTCGATCTCCACCTGTTCGGCGACCTTCGCATCCTCCACCGCCGGTCCGAGCCCGGGCACGCGCATCAGCGCGGCGTAGTCGAGCTCCGGCCGGCGCAGCAGGTCCAGCGCATTGTTCTCGCGGCTGACCTCCACGCCGAGGTGCGCGCCAAGCGCGGCGCCCAGCGCGTTGTTCGGCGCGGCCCAGATCGCCGCCAGCCGCGCAGTCTCGGCCGCGACCGCCTCGCGCTTGCGGCTGAAGCGTTCCCAGCGCGCATCGTCGACCAGCCCAAGCGCGCGCCCGACCGGCGTGAGCCGCGCGTCGGCATTGTCCTCGCGCAGCTGCAGCCGGTATTCGGCGCGGCTGGTGAACATGCGGTACGGCTCGCTGGTGCCCTGGGTGACCAGGTCGTCGACCAGCACGCCGAGGTAGGCCTCGTCGCGGCGCAGCGTCCACGCATCGTCGCCGCGCACATGGCGCGCCGCGTTCGCGCCGGCCAGCAGGCCCTGCGCGGCCGCCTCCTCGTAGCCGGTGGTGCCGTTGATCTGGCCGGCGAAGAACAGCCCCGCCACCGCCTTGGTCTCCAGCGAGGCCTTCAGCCCGCGCGGATCGAAGAAGTCGTATTCGATCGCGTAGCCGGGGCGGGTGATGTGCGCCTGCTCGAAGCCGACGATGCTGCGCACCAGTTCCAGCTGCACGTCGAACGGCAGCGAGGTGCTGATGCCGTTCGGGTAGATCTCGGTGACGGTGAGGCCTTCGGGCTCGACGAACACCTGGTGGCTGGCCTTCTCGGCGAAGCGCACCACCTTGTCCTCGATCGACGGGCAATAGCGCGGGCCGATGCCCTCGATCTGGCCCGAATACAGCGGGCTGCGATGCAAGGCATCGCGGATCAGCTGGTGGGTGCGCTCGGTGGTCTGGGTGATCCAGCAGCTGACCTGCGCGGGCTGGTCGGCGTGGTCGCCCATGAACGACATCACCGGGCGCGGATCGTCGCCGGGCTGTTCCACCATCTTCGAATAATCGAGCGTGCGCCCGTCGATGCGCGGCGGCGTGCCGGTCTTCAGCCGGTCCACCACGAAGCGGCCCTCGCGCAGCTTGTGGGCCAGCGCGGTGGAAGGCGGGTCGCCCATGCGGCCGGCGGCGTACTGGGTCTCGCCGATGTGGACCTTGCCGGCGAGGAACGTGCCGGCGGTCAGCACCACCGCCGGCGCATGGAAACGCAGGCCGGTGTTGGTGATCGCGCCGCGTACGGCGTCCTGCTCGATCACGAGGTCGTCGACAGCGGCCTGGAACACGGTGAGGTTGGGCTGCGTTTCCACCGCGCGACGGATGTAGCTCCGGTACAACGCGCGATCCGCCTGGCATCGCGTCGCCCGCACCGCCGGGCCCTTGCTGGCGTTGAGCACCCGCCACTGGATGCCGGCGGCATCCGCGGCGCGCCCCATGATCCCGCCCAGCGCGTCGATCTCCTTCACCAGGTGGCCCTTGCCGATGCCGCCGATCGCCGGGTTGCAGCTCATCGCGCCCACAGTTTCGATGCCGTGGGTGAGCAGCAACGTGCGCGCGCCGGCGCGGGCGGCGGCCAGCGCGGCCTCGGTGCCGGCATGCCCGCCGCCGATGACGATGACGTCGAAGGTGTAGAAAGAGTCGCTCATGGATCGCTCCTGACGGCAACGTCAGTGACCAGGCTCGCGCGCCGTGCGCTCGCCGGGTCACCCCGCCCTCGGCTCCTGCCTCGGGCGCTCGGCGCGGCGCGAAGCGATGCGTCGCGAGCGCCGCGCGCTCGCCCGGCATGCCCGCCGCCGATGACGATGACATCGAAGTTGTAGAAGGAATCGCTCATGCGTGACTCATGCGTGGCGCGTGCCGGCACCGTCGGCGACACCCGGCCCGGCCGCAGCCGAACGGAACGGCCATGCCCCGGGCACGACCGCGACGCGGTTTCAGGGGCGGCACATTCTAGTGCGGGTTCGCGCAGGACCTTTGCCTGACCTGGGTGCGCAGGACACCGGGCGATGCGGACGCGACGCATGCGATGGCCGCGTGCAGCAGACGCGATCGTGGTGGTTTTCCACAGGCCCCGCTTACTTGGCACGCTTCCTGCTTTTACCTATCCAGCACTCGCCGTGGCACGCTTAACGGGCGATGGCCGGACTGAACAGGGGCCGGTCTTGCGCAGGGCGAGGACGCTGGAGGGCCGAATGTCGGGGGACGTTCGGCCCTCATTTTTTTGGGGCCATCCATCCCGCTCGGGAAAAAGGTGCCGGCGACTGCAGGGTGACGGAACAGGGGGGATCCGGAGGTCCCCACAAGTCGCCGGCATGGGCTGAGCTTACCCCTTCCGGGTCGCTGAGTGACGTTTCTGGTCAGGCAGGGGCACACGAATGGCCACGATCGTGACGAAGCGCACGCTTAGTCGGCCGGATTCCCGCCGCTGCGGCGCGCGCCGCGGACGGCGCGCCCGATCGGCGACCCGCCGTCGCCTGCGTCGCGCATCGACGGCATCTGCGGCCGACGTTCGAAGGCGCGCTGTTCGCGCACGGGTGCCGGGGCGCGATCGCGCGCGCGCGGCGCATCGTCGGCGCGGCGCACGCCCTCGCGCGGTGCCATCCGGCCGAAGTCGCGCCACGGCGGCGGGCGATCGTCGCCATCGGCGTCGGCATCGCCATTCCCGTGGCCGTGGCCTGGGCGCGGCGGACGTGGATGCCACGGTCCCCAGTAGGGCGAACCGTAGTAGCCGTAGGGGTATCCATACCCGAACAGGCCGTAGGGCCCGTATGCGCCGTAGCCGATCCCGTAACCGAAGTAACCGCCGAAGCCGGGATAGCCGTACGGCCCGACCACGCGGTACTCGACCTGCGGGCGGCCGTAGTAGTAGTCGCCGCTGCCGCCGCGATAGGTGTAGTCGGTCGCGCAACCGGCCAGCAGCGCGGTGGCGACGGCCGGGACAATGAGCTTGCGGAACATGGCGATGGATCCCCCGTGTGCGTGCCGCCAGCGTCGGGCCGGCGGATTGAATCCGTGCTTAATCCTGACAGGCCGGGCGACGTCGCGCCTGAACGATTCAGCCGGCACGCGCTGCGCTAGCATGCCGCGATGCCCGCACCCGACGTCCTGCCCGGCTTCGCCGATGTCCTCGATGCCGCCGCGCGCATCGCCCCGCATGCCCACGTGACGCCGGTGCTGCGCAGCCGATCGCTCGACGCGGCGGCCGGCGCGCGTCTGCATTTCAAGGCCGAGCACCTGCAACGGGTCGGCGCGTTCAAGTTCCGCGGTGCCTGCAATGCGGTGTGGTCGCTGGCGGACGAGGTCGCGGTGCGCGGCGTCGCCACCCATTCGTCCGGCAACCACGGCGCGGCGCTGGCGCTGGCCGCGCGCGTGCGCGGCATCCCCTGCCACGTGGTGGTGCCGGAGGGCGCGGTGCAGGCCAAGCTCGCGGCGATCGAACGCGCGGGCGCGATCCTGCATCGCTGCGCACCGACCATCGCCGCGCGCGAGGCCGCCTGCGCACGCGTGCAGTCCGACACCGGCGCGACCGTCGTGCATCCCTACACCGATGCCCGGGTCATCGCCGGGCAGGGCACCGCCGCGCTCGAACTGCTGACCGCGCATCCGGACCTCGATGCGCTGGTGGTACCGCTCGGCGGCGGCGGATTGGCCGCCGGCACCGCGCTTGCGATGCAGGCGCTCGCACCCGGCTGCCGCCTGTACCTGGCCGAGCCCGCGGGCGCCGACGACGGCGCGCGTTCGTTCGCGGGCGGCATGCTCGACCACGCGTTCACCCCCGACACCGTATGCGATGGCCTGCGCGGCACCCTGGGCGCACCGAACTTCGCCCTGCTGCAGGCGGCGGGTGCGGAGGTGCTGACCGTGGACGACGACGCCACCCTTGCCGCGTTGCGCCTGGTCGCCAGCCACATGAAGCAACTGGTCGAACCCTCCTCGGCCATCGTGATGGCCGCGGTGCTCGCGTATCGTGCGCGCTTCGCCGGACGCAAGGTCGGGTTGGTGCTGTCCGGCGGCAACCTCGACCTCGACGCCCTGCCCGCCCTGCTGCCCGCCGCCACCCAAGGACCTCCCACGTGAAGATCGACGGCACCCGCGCCCACGACCGCGCCACCGAGCTGGTGCTGGCCTACTACGCGGCGTTCAACCGCGGCGACTGGGCGGGCATGCAGGCATTGCTCGCCGACGACGTGGTCCACGACCTCAACCAAGGGCCGCGCGAGACCGGCAAGGCGGCGTTCGCCGCGTTCCAGGACCGCATGGCGCGCTGCTACCGCGAGCAGCTGCGCGACGTGGTGGTCATGGCCTCGCCGGATGGCACGCGCGCCGCCGCCGAATACGTGGTGCATGGCGACTACCTGCAGGCGGACGACGGCCTGCCGCCCGCGCAGGGCCAGCGCTACGTGCTGCCCGGCGGTGCGTTCTTCGCCCTCCGCGACGGCGTCATCGCGCGCGTCACTAATTACTACAACCTCGAGGACTGGCTGGCGCAGGTGCGCTGACCGGTCGTCCCGCATGCCCCGCCTGCTGCGTTCGCCCGCCGCCTGGATCGCCCTGCTCGCCTGCGTGCTGGCGCTGGCCGGCCTGGGCATGCGCGGCATCTGGGACCCCGACGAAGGGCGCTACACCAACGTCGCGCTGAACATGCTGGACAGCGGCGACTGGCTGAACCCGCACCGCAACCACGAAGTCGGGCACTGGACCAAGCCGCCGCTGACCTACTGGGCGATCGCGTCCAGCGTCGGCGTGCTCGGCCACACGCCGTTCGCCGCCCGCCTGCCCTCCGCCCTCGCCTACCTGCTGGTGGTCGGCCTGGCCTGGCGCACCGCGCGCCGGGTCGCGCCCGGCGGCGAGCGCATCGCCGCGCTGGCCTACGCAACGATGCTGCTGCCGTTCGCGGCCTCGCAGCTGATCACCACCGATCCCTTCCTCGCCGCATGCCAGGCGCTGGCGATGCACGGCTTCATCGAGGCGCGCTTCGGCGATCGCACGCAGGCACGGCGTTGGCTGGCGCTGATGTGGGGCGCGTTCGGCCTGGCGTTCCTGACCAAGGGCCCGCCCGCCCTGCTGCCGCTGCTGGCGATCCTCGCCTTCGACCTGCTGCGTGGGGATCGCGAACGCCACCGGCTGTTCGACGTCGCCGGCCTGGGCGTCTTCGTGCTGCTGGCACTGCCGTGGTACCTCGCGGTGGTCCACGACAACCCCGGCCTGCTGCGCTACTTCGTCGGCGACGAGGTCTACAACCGCATCGCCACCGACGAATTCGGCCGCCACGGCGAGTGGTACGGCTGGCTGCAGGTGTATGCGCCCACGCTGCTGCTTGGCACCCTGCCGTGGACCCCGGCGCTGTTGCGCTGGGCACGCGGCCTGCCCGCGGACCTGCGCCGCTGGCGCAAACCCGAGACCCGCGCTGGCGATGCGGCCGGCCTGCTGCTCGCGCTGTGGGTCCTATTGCCCTTGCTGGTGTTCTGCCTCGCACGTTCGCGGCTGCCGCTGTACCTGTTGCCGCTGTTCCTGCCGCTGTCCCTGCTGGTCGCGCGGCAGTGGCTCGCGGAAGGCCGCCGGCTGCCGCATTGGGGCTGGATCGCCGGATGGGCGGCGCTGTTGCTCGGCCTCAAGTTCGTCGCCGCGACCATGGACACGTCCAAGGATGCCGCGGCCTGGGCGCGCGCGATCCGCGACCGCGTCCCGGGCGAGATCTACGAGGTCAACGCGATCGACGACCTGCCGCGTTACGGCCTGCACCTGGAACTCGGGGTGGAGGTCGAACGCCTGTCGCTGGCGCCCGTGCCCAATGCACCTCACTTCAACCCGGCCTACGACGAAGACCTCGCGCGCGAACTCGCCGAGCGCGAACCGAACGTGGTCTGGCACACGCCGCTCAAGCACCTGCCGGCGGTGCGCGCGCGGGTCGAGGCGCTCGGCTACCGGATCGAGCCGCTGGGCGCGCCCTATCGCGACCGCGCGATCTTCCGCATCGTGCCGGCCGCGCCGCGCTAGCCGCCGCGATCGCCGCGCAGGGCCTCGGCCTCGCGCGTGCCGCGGCGCGCATCGTGCGCGACCACCCAGGCGAACAGGCCGATCCCGGCGACCACCAGCATCGCGCCGGCAAGCGCGATGCCGTGCGGCCAGGCCTCGCCCAGGAACAGCGCGCCCAACGCGACCGAGAACAGCACCTCGGCGGCCTGCATCGCCTCCGCCGCGCCGAGCGCGGTCGGGTTGTCGCGGACCATGCCGGTGGCCTGGAAGAACAGGATGGTCGCCACCACTCCCGCGCTGAGCGCGACGCCGAACGCGAACCCGACCTGCGCCATCGGCGGCGCCCCGGCCTGCGTCCACGCCCACGCCGCCAGCGCCAGCCACGCCGGCTGGCTGGCCAGGGTCATGCCGAACACGCGCTGGGTCGCGTTGAGATCGGTGCCGTGGCGCTCCAGGTGCAGGAGCAGGCCGCGATTGCCGAGCGGATAGGCGAAGGCGCTCGCCACCACGCAGGCCAGCGCGAACCACGCGTGGGCATCGAGCGCGCCGCGCGCGTGCCCGACCTGCATCAGCAGCACGCCGGCCAACACCACCACCCCGACCGCGAAGGCCGCGCGCGGGATGCGCGCCCGCGCATCGCGGTACAGCAACGGCGCACACAGCATCCCCGCCACCACCGTGGTCTGGAAGCTGCCGGCCACCAGCCAGGCCGGCCCGCTCGCCGCGGCCACGCTGAGCAGGATGTAGAACGCGACGAAGCCGACCCCGCTCCACGCCAGCCACGCGCCGGGCGCGGCGCGCATCGCCCGCAGCACCGGCGCGGTGCCGCCCTGCCACGGCATCAGCACCAGCAGCAGCGGCAGCGTGCACAGGTAGCGCAGGGCCGCGGTCCACGCCCAGTGCCCGCCATCGACCGCGGCGGCGCGGTTGAACACGTAGGTCGCGGTGAAGAACAGGGTCGAGGCCAGCGACAGCCCGACCGCCAGCAGCG
>JAFLEB010000050.1 GCA_017302075.1 Lysobacterales bacterium | reverse complement strand
ACGGCCTTGCGGATGCTGTTCGCGCAGCCGCCGCACTTCACGTTGGCAAGGTCGAATTGCAGGCTCATCGGCGTGCTCCGGCGCGGGCTGCCAGTGTAGCGCCGGCAGGACGCGCTGCCTCAGCCCTTGCCGAGGCGGACCTTGGCCACATCGTCGCGGAACTCGCGCTTGGGATCGGCGCCCAGCAGCAGCTTGATCCCGGCCAGCAGGCTGGAGCTGTTCTGCCACAGCTCGCCGACGCCGGCATCGAAGCGCAGCAGGCGCAGCTTGGGATCGTCCTTGCCGGTGTACCAGGCGGCGATGAAGGGATTCCACAGGCGGTCGATCACCGCCGGGTCGTTGTCCTGCTGCAGTTGGCCGCCGACCGTCGCGAAGAACTCGTGGTCCTTCGAGGCGAACACCAGCAGGCCCTGGCGGGCGCGGCGGGCCGCGGCGTCGGCCAGGTCGTTGCCGCGCGCCGTGAAGAACCAGATCGGCCCTGGCCCATCCTCCACGATCGCGGTCATCGGCCGGGAATAGACCCCGGTGCAACCCAGCATCGCGGTGCGGTCCTTGGCCAGCGTGGTCCAGAAGCGGTCGGTGAGTTCGCGGGTGGTGCCCATGTGCGTTCCTTGCGTGTTACCGGGGGAATGCGCGTTGTATGCCGTGCGAGGTGATGGCGAAGTGTTGAACTCGACGCGATGCGAACCCCGTTGCTAGGCTGCGCGCGACCCCAGCGCACGGCGACACCATGAACCGACGGCATTTCCTGGGCGGCACCGCATTGGCCGCCACCTTCTGGTCATTGGCGGCGCCTGCCGCGGCGACATCGTCGCCACCACGACGCCTGCTGCCGGTTCCGCTGGCGAAGGGCGACACCGTCGGCCTGGTGAGCCCGTCGTCGGCGTTCGAGGACAGCTTCAGCCTGCAGCTGGCGCGCGAGGCGATGGAGGCGCTGGGCTTCGCGGTGAAGACCGGTGCGCACTACGGCGACCGTCGCGGCCACCTGGCCGGCAGCGACGCCGACCGCGCCGGCGACCTCAACGCGATGTTCGCCGACCGTTCGGTGAAGGCCATCGTCTGCACCCGCGGCGGGTCCGGTGCCGCGCGCCTGCTGCCGCTACTGGACTACGCGGCGATCCAGCGCAATCCCAAGGTCCTGCTCGGCTATTCCGACATCACCGCGCTGCATTGCGCGATCCAGGCCAGGACCGGGCTGGTGACCTTCCATGGACCGATCGGCAGCGGCAGCTGGAACCGCTTCAACGTCGAGCAGTTCCAGCGCGTGCTGCTGGACCGGGAGCTGGTCGAGTACCGCAACAAGCTCGAGCAGGGCGACGAACTGGTGCCGCGGCAGAACCGCATCGTCACCATTCGCGGCGGCAAGGCGCGTGGCCAGCTTGTCGGCGGCAACCTGACCGTGCTCACCGCGCTCGCCGGTTCGCCGTACCTGCCGGATTTCACCGGCAAGATCCTGTTCCTCGAGGACGTGGGCGAGGCGCCGTACCGCATCGACCGCATGTTCAGCACGCTCAAGCTGATGGGCGCGCTGGACCGCATCGCCGGGCTGGTCTTCGGCGAATGCACCGACTGCAAGCCGGGCGATGGCTACGGGTCGCTGACCCTGGAGCAGATCCTCGATGACCACGTGCGGACGCTCGGCATCCCGGCCTATCGCGGGGCGATGATCGGCCACATCCGCGAGCAGTTCATCGTGCCGGTCGGCGGCGAGGTGGAACTGGATGCGGATGCCGGCAGCTTCCGCCTGCTGTCGCCGGTGTTCCAGGGCTGACGGGCATCAGCCCGGGCGGGGCCTGCGGTGCACGCGTGCCGCGGGTGCCGCGGGAACGGCGGGTTTGGCCGTGGCAGCGACGACTGGATCGGCCTGGGGCTCGCCCACCGCCGCCCGCGCTTCGCGCTTGCGCGCGTCCTTTTCTTCTTGCTTCTTTTTCTTCGCCAGTTCGCGTTGGCGCTTTTCGTAGGCGTAGTTCGGCGTGGCCATGGGAACTCCGGGGTCAGCGGCTACGCGTGCGCGGCGAGGGATTGGCGGGCTGCGGCGTCGGCGCGTCGATGGCGTCGGCGCCGATCCGGGTCAAGGCGCGGGTGGTGCCCAGCACTTCGATGGTGCCGCCTGCGCGTCGGAACGCTTCGAGGTGTTCCGCGATGCGTTCATGGGTCAGGCCATGGCCGCGTTCGGGCGGCTTGCGCGCCTGGAACAGATGGCTGGTGGCCGTGGGCTTGGGTGCTTCGGTGGCGGCGCTGGGGGCGGGCTTGCTGGAGCGGGGCATCGGACCTCCTCGGGTCAGTACATGGCAAGCGGAATGCCGCGCGCATTGCGATCGCGGTAGTCGGCGCGGACTTCATGGCAATACGGGCCGGCCATTTCGAAGCGTCGGCACACCGCCGGGCGCTGGGTGTAGATGCCGCAGCGCATGTGCGCCTGGTCGATGGCCACGCACCAGCCATCGTCATCCCGCGCCATGACGGCCAGGCCTGCAGCAGTCCGCGTGGTGTAGCGCAGGGGCACGTCATCCCCGGGCATCAGGACCACGGTGAGGCGGCAACAGACCGCATCGCAGCGGTCGCAGCGGGGCGCGTCAACCGGGGTGGGCGGGAGGATGCTGGGACAGGACGCTGGCACGGAGGCTCCCGGTGGGGCGTCACCCCGCATCGGCGGGATGGTGGCGCGTGGACGGGAGCGAGGCGGGCGACGAAGGATGCCGGACGGAACGCGCGTGGCGCGAGGCGCCTGGGACCATCCTACGCGAATGCGGCGCAGGACGTGGCTTGCGGGATCGAAACGCCTGCGATGGCCTGCGAGAATGCTCGGCCACAACCTTGGAACCCCGCCCGATGCCGTTGCCGCCGCTCACGCCCGCTGGTCGCCTGTTCGCGATCGCGGCCTTCATCGAAGGCCTGACCTGGGCCGGCTTGCTGGTCGGCATGTGGCTCAAGTACGGGCCGCATGCGATCGACGTGGGGGTCTGGCTGTTCGGGCGGCTGCACGGTGCCGCGTTCCTGTTCTACGTGGTGGCCACCCTGGTGGCGGCGACCCGCCAGCGCTGGCCGGGCTGGGCGCTGTTGCTGGGCCTCCTGGCCGCGGTGCCGCCGCTGGTCACGGTGCCGCTGGAGTGGTGGTTCCGGCGCAAGGGCCTGCTGTCGGCGTCAGCCGTGGGCTGAAGCGGATCGGGATCGCCACACAGGGTTCACGGCGACGCGCGCAGGCTGCGGCTCCCCCACGCACCCGGAGCCCCCATGGCCCATGTCCTGATGATCGTCACCAGCGCCGACCGCATGCCGAATGGCGAGCCCACCGGGCTTTGGCTGGAGGAATTCGCGATTCCCTACACGCTGCTGCGCGATGCCGGGCATGCGATCACCGTCGCCAGCCCGCGTGGCGGCGCCACGCCGATCGACCCGCGCAGCGCCGAAGACGAGACGCCGGCGGAGTGGGAAGACGCGGCCGCGCGCCTGCGTGAGACGGAGGTGTTGGATGGACTGCAGGCCGACGGCTTCGACGCGGTGTTCATTCCCGGCGGGCACGGCACCATGTTCGACTTCCCGGGCAACCTGGACATCGGGCGCCTGCTTGCCAAGTTCCATGACGCCGGCAAGCCGATTGCATCGGTGTGCCATGGCCCCGCCGCGTTCGTTGGCGTCATGCGTGCGGACGGACGTCCGTTGGTCGAGGGCTACACCCTGACCGCGTTCTCCGATGTCGAAGAGAAGCTGGTGCGGCTGGACGACCAGGTGCCCTTCCTGCTCTCCGAACGCCTGCGCGAACTGGGCGGCAAGGTCGAAAACGGCTTGCCGATGCTCAGTCACGTCCGCGAGGACCGCAACCTCATCACCGGGCAGAACCCCGCGTCCAGCAAGAAGGCCGCGGAGCTTCTGATCGCGCGCCTTGCGGACTGAGCGAAACTCCGTCCATGGCCCACACGCCCGTCGATCCCGGTTCCCTCCCGCCCTGGAAGCGCAAGGGCCCGCCTGGCAAGTCGCGCCCGCTCAGCCCGGCGCAGGTGGATGCCGCGCGAGGGCGTGCACTGCAGGCGGGGCGTCGCTATCCGAACCTGGTCGACAACATGTGGGCCGCGCGCCACGTGCCGCGCGGCGACGAAGCCGCCACGCGCGACGCCGACGACGCCGGCTGAGCCTGCCTCAGGCCGCGCCGAGGCGATTGATCCCGGCGTTCTCGACGACCGCCGGTGGCGCTTCCATGGCGGCGAGCGCGAGCAGCGCGCGGCCCATCGCGGCGGTGCTGGTCATCACCGACGGCAACAGGCGCACGCCGAGGCCCATCAGCGGCGCGCCGACGGTGTAGAACGGCCGCATCCACGCATGCGGGCTGCGCTCGCCATGCGCCGGCTGGACGCCGCCGGGTCGCAGCATCACCGTGGTGATCGGCAAGGCCTGCAGCGCGACTTCGGTCTCGCCCTTGACCCGCATCGGCATCAACCGGCTCGCGGGGTCGGCATGAGCGCCGGATACATACAGGAAGCGGCCCTGCGGATTGCGTTCGGCATAGGCGCGCGCAACGCGCAGGGTCAGGTCCAGGGTGACGTGGCGATAGGTCGCCTCGGGGGTGCCGACCGGCGGCGCGCCGGCGCAGTAGAAGCAGGCGTCCCAACCAGCCAGGCGGGCCGCCACCCCGTCGAGCGCGTCGAAACCGGGCACCCGCAGTTCGTCGATGCGCGGGTCGGAGCGGCCGGCGCTGCGTCGACCCAGCAGGCCGATGCGGTCGATGCCGGGGTGGGACAGCGTTTCGTGGAGGACGCCTTGGCCGACCAGTCCGGTGGCGCCGGCGATGAGGATGCGCATGGGCAATGCCTGCTGCATGTGACGTGGACCTAAACGAGGCTCAGACGCGGTTTGGATGCAGCCGCGGCAGCATCGCGGCGGTCGCGATGCCCAGCAGCAGGCCGCCGCTGCAGGCGATGCCGAGATAGGCCAGCGCGCCCCCGAGTCCAACGAAGTGCAGGCGATGCGAGAGGAGGTCGGCGAGCGCCACCGAGCTGCAGGCCAGCAACCAGCCGAACGTACTGGCGACGACCCACCCGCCCGCGCGCGGGCGCAAGGCCGGCCATGCGCGCAGTTGCAACAGGCTGGCGAGCAGGCCGCCAAGCGCGGCGAACGGATACACCAAGTAGGGCAGGGGTTGCCCCAGTCGACGCGCGAGGTCCGCGACCAGGAACGGCAGCGCGACCCCGGCCAGCGTTGCCACCCACCAGGCCTGCGCGCGCACGCCCGCGGTGCGCAGGGCGCGCGCCTGCAGCAGCCCGATGGCCGCGCCCATGCCCAGTCCCACCGGTGCGTTCGCATGGTCGATGCCGACCGCCTCGAACAGGATCGACAGGCCCAGCAACAAGGGCACGCCGAGGATCCAGCCGGCGAGGGTGTGGGCGATCCAGCGACGTGGGGGCAAGGGCGGCATCGGGTGCATGCGGCGATCGTGGCATGGCTGGCATCCGCTTGCGTTCGGATTGCGTAATGGCCGGGCGTCACCCAACGGAATGCCACGCATGCCTGCCCCGGTCCGCGGCCTCACGGTGCCCGCGCACGTCCTCGTCACCGGCGCCAGCAGCGGGATCGGCCTGGCGCTGGCCTGCGCGCTGCTGGAGCGGGCGGGCGTGGCGAGCGTCGCCGCGGTCTCGCGCCACGCCAGCGGCAGCGCGGAGCTGCAGGCGTTGGCCGCGCGCCATCCTGGCCGCCTGCATGCGATCGATGCCGACCTCGCCACCGATACCGGGATCGCGATGGTGGCCTCGGCGCTGCGCGCGCGCGACACCGGACTGCACCTCGTGCTGCATTGCGCCGGCCTGCTGCACGCCGAGGGCATGGCGCCCGAGAAGTCGTTGCAGCAGGTCGAGCGCGCCGCGCTGGAGCGGGTGTTCGCGCTCAACGCCTTCGCCCCGATCCTGCTGGCGCGGGCCCTGCAACCCATGCTTGGCCCGGGCGCGCCGCGGGTGTTCGCCTCGCTGTCGGCGCGGGTGGGCTCGATCGGCGACAACCGCCTCGGTGGTTGGTATGCCTACCGCGCGGCCAAGGCCGCGCAGAACCAGTTGCTGCGCACGCTGGCGATCGAATGGCGACGCAGCCATCCGCACCTGGCCTGCGTGCTGCTGCACCCGGGCACGGTGGACACGCCGCTCTCGCGCCCGTTCCAGGCGCGGGTGCCGGCGGAAGCCCTGTTCCCGCCGTCGCGGGCAGCCCGGCAGTTGCTGGAACTCGTGGCCTCGTTGGGACCTGCCGACAGCGGCCGCTTCCTGGCCTGGGATGGCCGCGACATCCCGTGGTGACGCTCAGTCGACCCGGGTGAAGCGCAGGCCGTCGAACGTGAGCGCGGTCGGGCGATCGGCGGCCACCTCGAACGCCACCACCTGGCCCGAGCCCGGCACGAACTCGACGCGCATGCGCTCGGCCTCGTCGTAGGCGCTCGCGACCGCATGCAGCACGCCCCAGTCGATGGCCAGGCTGGCGTCGTCCCGTAGCCGTACCTCCAGCGTGCCGAGCAGGGGATGCCGGTAGCGTCCGGCATAGGCGGCGCGCGGCAGGCCCAGGCGCCAGGGGCGTGCGGCGAGCTTCGCGCGTTGCTGGTCGACCGCCTCGCGCAGGCGGCCGGCATCCTGGCGCAGGCTCGCGAAGCGGCCGGCGATGGCGGTGGGCGCATCGGCCTCGCCCAACGCGAGCCCGTAGGCAGCATCGGCGATCGCAGCAGTCAGCCGCGCGCTGAGCACGTCCTCGTTGTTGAGGACCACCAGGCCCAGCCCGGCCTCGGGCATGAACGACAGGTGCGCATGGAAGCCGGCGAAGCTACCGAAATGGTGGCGCATCGACTGCCCCTTGTAGCTGCCGGTGTACCAGCCCCAGGCGTAGCCGTCGCGCGCGAAGTCGAGGTAGCGGTCCTCGGTGGTCGCTTGCCGTACCTGCGAGGCGCGCAGCACCTCCGTCGGCAATCCGGCCGGCGCGCCGCGCGCGGCCGCCAGCTGCGCCAGCAGGAAGCGGGCGAGGTCCGGCGCGGTGGACAGCACGCCGCCGGCGGCATGCATGGTGGCGTCGGTCTTGCGCAGGTAGAGCGGCGTCGACGGCGCCGTGGTGCCGGCGGAATAGGGCAGCGCGACCGTCCAGCCGCGCGCCTCGGCCTCGCTGGCGCGGGCCGTGGTGTGGCGCATGCCGAGCGGGGCGAACACGCGCGCGTGCATGCTGTCTTGCCACGGTCGCCCATCCGCGCGGTCCATCCACGCGCTGGCGATGTTGTAGCCGAGGTTGCTGTAGTCGAAGCGACCGAAGGGCGCGTCCGGGTCCGGCCGCGATTGCGCGACCAGCGCACGCAGGCTGCCGGCGTCGTGCACGCCGCTGAACGCGGTCGCCCAGCCCAGCCCCGGGTTGGCGATCCCGCTGGTGTGCACCAGCAGCTCGCGCAGGTGGACGCGGCCGGCGTCCAGGTCCGGGAAGACCAGGCCCGGGAACATCGCCTGCAGGCTCGGATCGGCGGGTATGCGGCCTTCGCGCGCGGCCAGCAGCACGTCCAGCGCGAACATCGGCTTGGTGGCGGAGGCGATGTAGAACAGGGTCTGCCGATCCACCGGGCGCTGGCGCGCCAGGTCGGCGTTGCCGTAGTAGCCCTCGAAGGCCACCTTGCCGTCCTTCAGCAGGATCACCGCGGTTCCGGTGGGCAGTGCGGTGTCCTGCTTGAAGGCGCGCAGTTCGCGATCCAGCGGCGTGAAGTCGACGGCGGCAGTTGACTGCGCGTGCGCGCACGGGGCAAGGACCAGCAGGCAGGCGGCGAGGCCGTGGAGCAGGGTGGGACGGGGCATGCGATGGGTCTCGGTGACGGGATGCGCAAGGGATACGCGGATGCCGTCGCGGGTTGCACCTGCGTTGCACGGGGCGAGAATGCACGCATCGCCGTCCGCCACGCCCGCATGCGCATCGTCCTCACCGAATTCGCCCGTACTCGCCTGTTCCCGCGCGAATCGCGCCGCAACACCATCCGCGACGTCACTTCGGAAGTGTTCGAGGCGCACCTCAACGCGCATCCGCCGCTCGCGGTGCTCGATGGCTACGCGCCGTTCTGCAAGCTGCATGTGCATCGCAACTGGACCTCCACGCGTTGCATGGCGGTGCCCATCACCGACGCCAACCGCCACCTGCTGCGCAGCGACTACGAAGCACGCACGCGCGATGAATTGCCGGTGCTGGTGCGCTGGTTCGAGGGCGTGGACGCACCGATCGCCGAGTACCTCGTCGTGATCCTCTACGACCGTGCGCAACTTGCGCGCGAGGGCACCGTGATCGATGCCGACTGGGGCGTGGTCGGCTGCCTGTACACGATGACGCCGGAGGAATTGCCGATGGCGCCCATCACCATGCTGCGCAACGCGCTGGGCGTGGAGGAGGGCGGTTCGGGCGTGCCGCTGGATCGCGAGGCCTATCGCCGCAGCGTGGCGTTCTGGAGCGTGCACGCCAACTGGCGCGGCTGAATGCGCGAAGTTGCGAAAGCGGTTGCATCCGCTCCCGCCATCACGGCGTAAGGGTGGGGCCGGCATGACGCCGGCATCCCCCAAACCAGGAGCGACCATGAACCGTTGCCTTCGCAGCGCCCTGCTGCTTGCCTGCCTGTCCCCCGCCGCCGCGTTCGCCCAGGACGGTCCGAGTTTCTCGTTCTTCGCCGGGCGCGACCTCTCGGTCAGCGGCGATGTCCATGAAGGCGCGATCTCGCCGATCGCCGACCTCGGCCCGCTCAACCCCGCGCTGGCGGGCGTGTCCGCGGAGTTGCGCATCCAGTCGCGTTCGTACGACGACATCTACGGCAATGCCAACAGCTTCGGCGTCGAGATGAGCTGGCCGATGGCGCAGGGCGAGGTCTTCGGCCAGTTGCGCAGCACCCGCGCGGGCGAAGGCGAAGTGCAGGTGGGCGGTGCCTACGTGCCCGCGCTGTCGACCACGCTGCCGGTGTACGGCCGCTTCGGCAGTTACGACAGCGTGGCGCTGGAGGCGGGCTACCGCCATTTCTTCGGCAGCGGCAAGGTGCGCCCCTACGTGGCCGGCCGGATCGGCACCACCAAGGTCGACGGCATCGACGCCACCTTCACCATCCCGGATGCCGGGATCACGCTGAGCGACGTCCCGTTCTTCGACGGCGGCTGGATGCTGAGCGGCGGCGCCGACCTCGGCGTTGCCTGGGCCGTTGGCGAGAAGGCCACGCTCGGGCTGGAAGTCGGCGTGCGCCACCATGGCGACATTTCGGATGACGACAGCGCGCTTTCGGGCCTCGGCCTGGCCTCGATCAACGACACCGGCGCACGCACGTCCTATCCACTCAACCTGCGCTTCCAGATGCGGTTCTGATGCAGATGCCGCCGGCGTCGCCGGCGATCGGGCTCCCCCGCACGCCGGGTCCGCACCGCCTCGTCCGGTGCCGGCCCGGCGTTTTTCTTGTCAGGCCTTGCGTGCTCGCGAGACCGGCGTCGGCGGCTTGCGCAGCTCCGGGCTGGAGCGGAAGGGCGATGCGTTGTTGGCACTGCGCAGGGGGGTGTTGCCGAGGACTTCGATGCGGCCACCGCGCTTGCGGAAGGCCTTGAGATCGTCGGCGATGCGTTCGTGGGTGAGGTGACTGCCGTCGCCGGCGGTTTGGGCTGGCTTGCGGGGCATGCCGCTCCCGTTGTCGGTGGGGGAACCGGAAGTTTATGCGAAATTGCATGAAACCTCAAGCAAATCATGCGCTTGCATTCATTTGGGTGGCCCGGACCTTCAGGACGACTTCGCAATCGCTTCACTGAATCGCCGCCAAGACCACATTCCTGGGGCGCAGGCTGCAGGCTCCACCATGGGAGGATCAGGCATGCACCAGGTACCGGCGATGGACGACGGACGAACGCGCAACCGGCTGCGGCCGTGGATCTGGGGCGGGGCGGCGGGCTTGCTCGCATTGCCCGCCATCGCGATGCGCTGGTTTCCCGCCAGCGGCGTCGACTGGCGTGCCGGCGACTTCGTGGCGATGGGGGCGTTGCTCGCCATGGCGGCCGGCCTGTACGAACTCGGCGCGCGCAGCAGCGCACGCCTGGCCTATCGCGCCGGCTTCGGGCTGGCCGTGCTCATCGGCTTCCTCACGGTGTGGGTGAGCCTCGCGGTGGGGATGGTGGGCGCCGAGGGCAGCGCGCCCAACCTGATGTTCGCCGCCGTCCTGCTGCTGGCGATCGTCGGCGCGCTGGTGGCGCGCTTGCGGCCCGCCGGCATGGCGCGGGCGATGGCGATGACCGGCAACGCGCAACTGCTCGCGGTCGCGCTCGCGGCGGCGCTCGGCGACTACCGCGGCAACGAGTTGGTGCTCAGCGGCTGCTTCGCGCTGCCCTGGTTCGCCTCGGCGCTGCTGTTCCGGCACGCGACCGCCGACCGCGGCTGAAGGCGGCGGCTTCACCCGGCGCGCCGGGCGAAGGACAATGCGCGCATCCCCATGCCCGGTCGCGCCATGTTCGTGTTGCGCCTGCTCTTCATCGGCCTGCTGATCGCGTTCAGCACCGTGTTGCACGTGTTGCCACTGCTGCTGGTCGCGGTCGCCAAGGCGCTGCTGCCCTCGGCCGCGCTCCGGCGTGCGGCGAATCCGCTGCTCACCGGCCTGGCCGAGAGCTGGATCTCCGGCAACGGCTGGATGTGGGATCGGTTCACCGACACCCGGCTGCAGGTGGACGGCCTGTCGACGCTGCAGCGCGACGGCCATTACCTGGTGCTGGCCAACCACCAGAGCTGGGTCGACATCCTGGTCCTGCAGAAGGTCTTCAACCGCCGCATCCCGCTGCTGCGCTTCTTCCTCAAGCGGCAACTGGTCTGGGTACCGTTGCTCGGGCTGGCGTGGTGGGCGCTGGATTTTCCGTTCATGGGCCGCTACACCAAGAAGCAGATCGCACGGAATCCGGAACTCGCCGGCCGCGACATCGAGGCGACCCGGCGTGCCTGCGCGAAGTTCCGCGAGATCCCGGTGGCGATCATGAATTTCGTCGAGGGCACCCGCTTCACCCCGGCCAAGCATGGCCGCCAGCAATCGCCCTACCGGCACCTGCTGAAGCCGAAGTCCGGCGGCGTCGCCTTCGTGCTGGACGCGATGGGCGACGGCCTGCACGGCATCCTCGACGTCACCATCGCGTACCCGGCGGAGCGGCCGTCGATGGTCGACCTGATCGGCAACCGCATCCCCGAGGTCCGCGTGCAGGTCCGCCAGCGTCCGATCCCCGCCGCGCTCATCGGCGGCAACTACCAGGACGACCGCGCGTTCCGCGCGCGTTTCCAGCAATGGATGAACGGCCTGTGGGAGGAGAAGGACCGCGAGCTCGACGCCATGCTGGCGCCGGCGGTGTCCGCTGCGGATCGGACATGATGGCGGCCATCGGCGGCTCGGCGACGGAGGCGATGATGGACAAGCGAAAGGCGTGGCTGGCCGCGGGTTGCCTGGTATTGGCCGCCTGTAGTTCCACCGCGGACGGGGATGGCGTGCCACCCCCGGTGGCGGACGCCCAGCAATTCCTGCCGGCGACGTTCGTGGTGCACCTGGCATCGCCGCCGCGGACGCTCCGGGTCGACGGCGACACCCTCGTCCTCACCGGTCCCGACGGTAGCCGCCGCTTGCGCGTGGAGCGCAACGAGGCGCTGTTCGACGGCCGCGTAGTGACCGCACGCGATGCCGCTGGCAGTGTCGAGGTCCGGGTCACCCAGCGCCTGTGCCTGGGCGAGGGCGGGGCGCAATCGCCCTACACCGCGCGGGTGTCGATCGGCGATGCCGCGCCGCTGATGGGCTGCGGAGGCCCGCGCTGACCGACCGTCAGGCTCAACCGCCGCGGGTGTGGAAGTACACCTGTTCCGCGGCCCAGCGCAGCGGTGGCGAATGCAGCAACAAATCGAACGGCCAGTCGAACTGCAGCCGGTCGTAGGCCCAGCGCAGCGCACGCTTGGCGCGGAAGCGCGGTGCCGCCGCGATCGCCGCCTGTTCGGCGGGTGGGGCGCCATCGCGCAGGGTCGCCGCGATCGCGCGACCGACTGCCCAGCCGTGGTCCCACGCGGCGTGGATGCCGCCGGCGGTGACCGGCGACACGATGCCCGCGGCATCGCCGGTCAGGATCGCGCGTTCGCGCGCCAGCGCCTGCACCGGCCCGCTGCACGGGATCAGCCCGGCGCGGGTGTGGCCCGGTTTCAGCTGGCGCGGCAACCCGCCGGCCATGCCGACGCGGAGCAGGAAGCCGTCGATGTCGGGGACGCGCGCCTGCGCGGGATCGTGGCGCAAGGCCAGCCCGGCCTGCACGCCCCCGGGGTTCTGCGCCAGCCAGCCGATGTAGCCGGGCGCATAGCGTTTGCTGATGAAGCAATGCAAGGCATCGGGATCGGCCAGGCGCGCGCCGGGGAATTCGTACTCGATGCCGTAGAGGAACTGGCGCACCTCGCCCAGGCCGCAGCGTCGCGCCACCCGCGAACGCGCGCCATCGGCGCCGACCAGGTAGCGCGCGTGGCCCACGCCCTGCACCTGCCAGCCGGCATCGGTGCGTTCGGCATCGGTGAAGGCCTGGCCCAGGCGCAGATCGATGGCGTGCGCCTGCAACTGCGTGGCCAGCCAGCGCATCACGGCGGGCGTGTCGGTGGTGAGGAAGTAGTAGCCGGGCGCGGCCAGCGCGACCTGGCGCAGGCTCGGGGCATACAGGCGCACCGATTCGATGCGCCGGGTCATGCACGACGGCAGCCGGTTCAGCAAGGTGTGCTCGGCGGCTTCCTTGACGATGATCCCGGTGGTGCGCAGCTTGTCGCCGGGATCGCGCTTGCGCTCGAGCACGCAGACCCGCAATCCGCGCTGCGCCGCGGCAAGCGCGCAGGCGGCGCCGGCGAAGCTCGCGCCGACCACCACCACGTCGAAATCGGAATCGGAATCGGTGCGGCTCGCATCCATGGGCGGGGTCGTGGCAGCCGGGGTGGCCAGCATCCGCACGCGCTGCGCGGCCTGGATGGCGGCGGCGTGAAGCGAGTTTGAAGTCGCGGATGACGAGGCGCCGCGCGATGCGCTAGCGTGCGCGCAGTCCTCCACGAGTCCCGCCATGGCCACCGCGATCCCCGCCCGTTACAGCCCCACCTTGCGCCGCCTGCACTGGCTGATGGCCGTGCTGATACTGGCCGCCTACCTGCTGATCGAACAACGCGGGCTGTTCCCGCGCGGCAGCGGTGGGCGCTTCGCGATGATGCAGGGGCATTTCTGGGCCGGGATCGCGATCTTCCTGCTGGCGTGGTGGCGGCTGGTCGCGCGACGCCGCGACGGCGCACCGGCGGTCACCCCGCCGCTGGACCGCTGGAGCGCGCTCGCCGCGAAGGCGATCCACGTCGCGCTGTACGCCTTCTTCATCGTGATGCCGCTGCTCGGCATGGCGACCGCATGGACCGACGGCAAGGCGGTGATGCTGCCGTTCACCGACATCGCCCTGCCGGCGCTGCTGGCCGAGGACAAGGACCTCGCGCACCAGCTGGAAGACCTGCACGGCAGCATCGGCGAGGCCTTCTACTGGGTCATCGGCCTGCACGTGCTGGCGGCGCTGTACCACCACTGGGTGCGCCGCGACGACACCCTGCGGCGCATGCGCTGAGCGCACGCCGGCCTCACTTCGGTGGCGTCGCCCCCGCGGGTGCCGTCGCCGGGAATTCGGTGGTCGCCGGCACGCTGAGCAAGACCTTCGCGCGGTACTTGCCGTTGAAGGTGTCTTCCTCCTTGACCACGATGCGGCGCGCCTGGTCGATCCAGAAGCGCTGGTAGTTGCCGCCGCCCGGGCTGCCGCTGTCGGTTTCCACCAGCCAGCAGGTGTAGGTGGTGCCGTCGGCCCCTTGCAGCCGCCGTTCGCCGACCACGGTGTAGTCGACGTCGATCGGTGCGGGCATGCCCGCATCGAAGACGCGCAGCCGCAGCGTGCCGCCGCGCTCCCATGGCAGCAGCGGCAGCAGGGCGAGGTCGGAATGCCAGTTGAGCCACCAGCCATCGCGCATGCCCGGGAAGCCGGCCTCCATGCGCGCGCGGCGGTCGGCGGGAATTTCGCCTTCGATGCGGCCGCTGCCCTTGGGTGGATCGATGCGGGTGGTGAAGCTGCCCTTGGGCGTGGTCCAGGTGCTGTCCTGCGCCAGCGTGGCGAGGTCGCGGGCCGCATGCACGGTCCGCGCGGTGTGCAGGGTGCCGGTCTCGTCCTGCCAGGCCTGCTCGATCACCCAGGCGTCTTGGCCATCGACCTTCTCGCGCCCCAGGCTGGAGGTGGCGAGCATCGCGCGCTGGATCGCGCTGCCCGGGCCGGCGTGCATGTAGACGACGTAGGTCGCGGTGCCAGGGCGGAGGCGGTCGAGGTGCAGGTCGCCGGGTTGCACGCGCACCGGCGTCGCGGCGGCGGCGGGCAGGGCGGCGAGGCAGAGCAGGACGGGCAGGGCGAGGCGGGCGATCGACATGGGGGAATTCCCTCGGGGCAGGCCGGCAGTCTTGGCGACCGCGTGCGACCTGGCCCGTGCCGAGGGTCACGGCGTGGGCGATCCGTCCATGCCGGCGTGCGGCCTGTCCACGCTGGATCGTGCTGCATTGCGGCAGCCGGGCGGCGGGCGCAGCCCGTGAAATCCAGCAGTGGCGGGGCGCGGGACAGCCGTGACGGCCTTGGCGGGGCGAATGTGTTGACCGTCGCGTTTTCCGGACGCTAGCGTACGGCCCGCCTCGGGAGGGGACCGGGGTTGCACCGCGCACCAGGGGTTGCCGGCACGTCGTGCCGGCTCACGACAACCATCGTTGGGGACTGGACATGCTCATGCGATTCCGCAAGACCGTGCGTTCGCTGTTGCCCGCCGTCGCGCTGCTCGCGCTGGCGCCGGCGGCGTTCGCCAATACCTTGAACCAGAACGTCTCGTGGACGATCGACCGTGCCGGCACGACCACCAAGTACCGTGTGGTGGCCTATGGCGATTCGATCTACGCCGGCTACAACGGCTCCACCCTGAACGCCGCGAAGTATTCGGCGCCGACCGTCGAGGCCGAGTACCTGTCGGCGGCCTGGGGCACGGACATCGAGAGCGTGCGCCGGGCCAAGTCGGGCGCGGTGGCCTCGGACGTCTACAACAACAAGATCGTCGCCGAGCGCTCCTACATGCAGGCCACCAGCACCCGCGTGGTGACCTTCGAGATGTGCGGCAACGACGGCCTGCAGGCGCGGTCCAGCTTCAAGGGCCAGACCGGCACCTGCAACTACAACGTGCTGGCGACCGCCGAGGCCAACTGCAAGACCTACGTGGCGGCGGCGATGGACTACATCAACGCCAACGCCTACGCCGGGACCAAGCTCAAGGTCATCGCCAACCTGTACTACCCGGGCTACAACGCCGACAACGTGTCGAGTTCCTGCAACGACCCGACCACCGGCGCCAAGGTCAACATGCGCGACAAGTTCCTGCCGTCGATCGCGCGGATGAACTACTGGATGTGCGAGTACGCGCGCCAGAAGGGCTTCAAGTGCGTGGACAACTTCGCCGAGTACATGGGCGCGGACTACGACAGCAATGGCGATGGCGTGGTCGATTCGCAGGCCCTGCGCTACGTGGCCGGCGAAAGCGAGGCCAGCTACGTGACCCGCATCACCTCGACCCTGCGCTCGACCCTGCGCGACGCCAACACGCACTTCGTGTCCTCCTCGAGCAGCTACGACTACATCCAGTCGGACGACGTGCATCCGACCTACCAGGGCAGCACGGTCAGCGCCGGCCTGTTCGGCGGCACCACCGGCTCCGGCGCGCCGCGCTACACCAGCTTCACCGGCGGCAAGAGCCCGATCTGGAACGCCTACGGCCACGAGCGCATGGGCTGGGGCCTGTCGGTGTTCGGTCCGCCGAGCCCGTTCTGACCTCACCAGCGTCGACGGACGATGCCGGCCGATCGCACGCCACCACCGTCGCCTCCCCCCGCGGGAGGCGACGCGCATGGTGCGCATGTACGCCGGGTGCTGGTCGCGCTGGCGCTCGTCGCGGTGGTCGGCGGCGTGGCGTGGCTGCTGTGGCCCTCGGCTGAGCGTGCGATTGCGATGACCGACCAGGTGACAGGTCAGCCGGCGTCCGTGCCCGATGCGAACGGCAAGGCCACGACGCAGGCTCCGGTGGCCGCGGCGCGCCCAGCAACGGCCGCCGCGCCGGGTGCCACCCGCGACCTCGCGGAGGTACTGCAGCTTGCCCCCGGGCAACGCGCGCCGGCGATGGGCGAGGTGATCGCGCGGCTGCATGCGGAAGGGATCCACGACGGACTCGCCGCCTTCAATCCGCCGGGCACCAGCCCGCCGCTGGTCGGGCTGGCGGTACCCGAGGACTTCCCGCTGCCGGAAGGCTACGTGCGCCACCACCAGACCACGGACGATGGCCAGGACATCGAGGCGATCCTGATGTACTCGCCCGACTACGATTTCTACGACGCCGACGGCCGGCCGATCCCGATCCCGCCGGATCGCGTGGTGCCGCCGTCGATGGCGCCGCCCGGCCTGCCGCTACGGCAGGTGCGGATCCCGCCGCCGCGCGATGCCCAGGGAGGCGTGCCCTGACGCCCGCGCGCCGCGCGGTGCTCCGCGCCTCGGTTCCGATCCTCGCCAGCGCGGTCCTGCTCGGGATGTATGCGCGTGGCGGATTCGCCGTGTCCCTCGGTTTCGTCGCGCTGGTGCCGTGGCT
>JAFLEB010000005.1:34333-44421 GCA_017302075.1 Lysobacterales bacterium | reverse complement strand
GCACCCCGCTGACCCGCGGCACGGTGAAGATGGAGGTCGAGAAGACCACCAGCAACGTGATCGACGCGGCCGCGGCCGGCGCCGGCGACGGCCTGCGGCTGGCGTTGAACATCGGCGCGATGCTGCTCGCCTTCATCGCCCTGATCGCGCTGGTCAATGCGCCGCTGACCTGGCTCGGCGACGTGACCGGCATCGCGCAGGCGATCGGCAAGCCGACCAACCTGTCCACCATCCTGGGTTACCTGCTGGCGCCCATCGCATGGGTGATCGGCACGCCGTGGGGCGATGCCACCACCGTCGGTTCGCTGATCGGGCAGAAGGTCGTCATCAATGAATTCGTGGCCTACACCGAGCTGTCGCAGATCGTGAATGGCCAGGTGCCCGGCGCGATGCTGAGCAAGGAAGGCGCGCTGATCGCGACCTACGCGCTGTGCGGCTTCGCCAACTTCAGCTCGATCGCGATCCAGATCGGCGGGATCGGCGGGCTGGCGCCCGAGCGTCGCCACGACCTCGCCCGCTTCGGCCTGCGGGCGGTGCTCGGCGGTTCGATCGCCACCTTCATGACCGCGACCATCGCCGGCGTGCTGAGCCATTTCGGTTGAGGCCATGAGCGAGGTCGTCGTCGTCGGTTCGTTCAACGTCGACCACGTGTGGCGGGTCGCCAGCCTGCCGCAGGCGGGCGCGACCCTCGGCGGCGACTACGCCAGCGGGCCCGGGGGCAAGGGCTTCAACCAGGCGATGGCGGCGCGGCGCGCGGGCGCCGACACCCGCTTCGTGTGCGCGCTGGGCGACGATGCCGGCGCACAGCTCGCCCGCACCTTGTGCGCGGCCGACGGGATCGCCCTGGCGGCGCAGCCGAGCGAATTGCCGACCGGTACCGCCGGGATCTACGTGGACGCGGCCGGCCGCAATTGCATCGTGGTCGGTGCCGGCGCGAATGCCGCGCTGGACGCCGGCTTCGCCGCCGCGCGTGTCGCCGACGGCGGACATCCGGCGGTGGTGCTGGCGCAACTGGAGTCGCCGGTGGAGGCCATCGCGATGGCCATGCAGGCCGGGCGCGACGCCGGCGCGACGGTGATCCTCAATCCCGCGCCCGCCAATGCCGCGGTGCCCGGCGCCACCCTGGAACTGGCGCACATCCTCACCCCGAACGAAACCGAATTCGCCGCCCTGCTCGGGCGCCACGTGGGCGAACGCATCGAGCCCGAGGCCCTGTCGCAGCTCGACCAGCAGCGGCTGCACGCGCACTGCCGCGCGCTCGGCCACGACAGCACGGTGATCGTGACCCTCGGCGGCAGCGGCTGCTTCGTGTCGCATCCCGAAGGCCAGCTGCGTGGCGACACCGTCGCCTGCTACCGGGTCCCGATCGAGCCGACCCAGGTGGTGGACACCACCGGTGCCGGCGACGCGTTCAATGGTGCCCTGGCCGCCTCGCTGGCGCTGCTGCCTGCGCGCGCCTTCGCCGACCACGTGCGGTTCGCGGTGCGCTACGCCAGCCGTTCGACCGAACTGGCCGGCGCCGCCCTGTCGATGCCGCGGATGGCCGCAGGCTGAGTTCCCGGGCCCGAGGACTGCGGCTCCCCTACAATCAGCGGATGCAGATCGGCCCGCACCGCATCGACCCGAAGGTGATCCTCGCGCCCATGGCGGGCGTGACCGACAAGCCGTTCCGGCTGCTGTGCAAGCGCCTCGGCGCCGGGCTGGCGGTCTCCGAAATGACCACGTCCGACCCGCGCTTCTGGCATACCGCGAAGTCGCTGCACCGCATGGACCATGTCGGCGAGCCCGACCCGGTCAGCGTGCAGATCGCCGGCACCGTGCCCGGGGTCATGGCCGACGCCGCGCGCTTCAACGTCGACCACGGCGCGCAACTCATCGACATCAACATGGGCTGCCCGGCGAAGAAGGTCTGCAATGCCTGGGCCGGCAGCGCGCTGATGCGAGAGCCCGATTTGGTGGCGCGGATCGTCGAGGCCGTGGTCCGGGCGGTCGACGTGCCGGTGACCCTCAAGATCCGCACCGGCTGGGATGCCTCGCACCGCAATGCGCCGGAGATCGCCCGCATCGCCGAGGACGCCGGCATCGCGGCGCTGGCGGTGCACGGCCGCACCCGCGACCAGCAATACGCCGGCACCGCCGAGTACGACACCATCGCCGCGATCAAGGCGATGCTGCGGATCCCGGTGGTGGCCAACGGCGACATCGATTCCCCGGCCAAGGCGAAGCAGGTGCTCGAGGCGACCGGCTGCGATGCGGTGATGGTCGGCCGCGCCGCCCAGGGGCGGCCCTGGCTGCTGGGCCAGATCGCGCACTACCTCGCGACCGGCACGCCGTTGCCGGAGCCCGGCCCGGCCGAAGTCCGCGACATCCTGCTCGGCCACCTGCAGGCCTTGCACGCGTTCTACGGCGAATCGGCGGGGGTGCGCATCGCGCGCAAGCACCTGGGCTGGTACGCCAGGGACCGTCCGGAAAACGCGGCGTTCCGCGCCGTCGTGAACCGCGCGCAATCGGCGGACGAGCAGCTGCGGCTGACCCGCGACTACTTCGACGCGGTCGCCGCGGGCGTGGCACCGGGCTTGCCGGCCGCCGCCTGAGCCCCCCCCAGAAGCCAAGGCCGGGCCTCCCGGAACGCCACCGGGCAACCCCGGCTTAACGGGCCCGCCGGCAGGATGCATCGCCGGCCGCGTCCCTGTATCATGCGCGGCCATCTTTTCATCCGCATACAAGGATGAATCACTCCATGAGGAACCCGCCGATGTCCAGCTACCTGTTCACCTCCGAATCGGTCTCCGAGGGCCACCCGGACAAGATCGCCGACCAGATCTCCGATGCGGTGCTGGACGCGATCCTGGCCCAAGACAAGCGCGCGCGCGTGGCCTGCGAGACCCTGGTGAAGACGGGCGCGGCCATCGTGGCCGGCGAAGTCACCACCAGCGCGTGGGTCGACATCGAGGCGCTGGCGCGCAAGGTCATCAACGACATCGGCTACGACAATTCCGAGGTCGGGTTCGACGGCCATACCTGCGCGATCATCAACATGCTCGGCAAGCAGTCGCCGGACATCAACCAGGGCGTGGACCGCAAGAAGCCCGAGGAACAGGGCGCCGGCGACCAGGGCCTGATGTTCGGCTACGCCTGCAACGAGGCGCCGGAATTCATGCCCGCGCCGCTGTACTACAGCCACCGCCTGGTCGAGCAGCAGGCCAAGGTGCGCAAGAAGGGCAAGCTGAAGTGGCTGCGCCCGGACGCGAAGTCGCAGGTCACCCTGCGCTACGACGGCAACACCGTGCTCGGCCTGGATGCCGTGGTGCTGTCGACCCAGCACGACCCCGACATCAAGCAGAAGGACCTGGTCGAGGCGGTGCGCACCGAGATCCTGGTGCCGGTGCTGCCGAAGAAGTGGCTGGACGCGCTGCCGAAGAACAAGGTGCACATCAACCCGACCGGCAAGTTCGTGATCGGCGGGCCGGTGGGCGACTGCGGCCTGACCGGCCGCAAGATCATCGTCGACAGCTACGGCGGCATGGCCCGCCACGGCGGCGGCGCGTTCTCCGGCAAGGATCCGTCCAAGGTCGACCGCTCGGCCGCCTACGCCGCGCGCTACGTCGCCAAGAACATCGTGGCCGCCGGCCTGGCCGACAAGTGCGAAGTGCAGGTGAGCTACGCGATCGGCGTCGCCGAGCCGACCTCGATCTCGGTCACCACCTTCGGCACCGGCAAGGTCGGCGACGACGTGATCGAGAAGCTGATCCGCGCCCACTTCGACCTGCGCCCGTACGGCATCACCAGGATGCTGGACCTAGAGCACCCGATCTACCAGGCCACCGCGAGCTACGGCCACTTCGGCCGCAAGCCGAAGGAGATCAGCTACGTCGACGGCGCCGGCAAGAAGCAGGCCGCGACCGCCTTCTCCTGGGAGAAGACCGACAAGGCCGAGCAACTGCGCAAGGCCGCGAAGCTCAAGTAAGCTGCACCCCGGCGCGCGGCCATCCGCGCGCCGGTTCGCCGAGGGGCGCTGCGATCGTGCACGGCACGACCAGGCTCGGCATGTCGACAACGGCGCCCGTGATGAAGTCCACCTCACTCACGGAGCACCGCATGAACGCACAACTCAAGACCCCGCCGGCGGCCGGCGACTACAAGATCGCCGACATCGCCCTGGCCGACTGGGGCCGCAAGGAAATCGACATCGCCGAGCACGAGATGCCGGGCCTGATGTCGATCCGCCGCAAGTACGCGCCGCAGGCCCCGCTGAAGGGCGTGCGCGTGACCGGCAGCCTGCACATGACCATCCAGACCGCGGTGCTGATCGAGACGCTGAAGGACATCGGCGCCGACGTGCGCTGGGCCTCGTGCAACATCTTCAGCACCCAGGACCACGCCGCCGCCGCGATCGCCGCGACCGGCACCCCGGTGTTCGCGTGGAAGGGCGAGACCCTGGAGGAGTACTGGGACTGCACGCTGGACGCGCTGACCTTCACCCTGGCCGACGGCACCCTGACCGGCCCGCAGCTGGTGGTGGACGACGGCGGCGACGTCACCCTGCTCATCCACAAGGGCTACGAGCTGGAACAGGGCGACGACAGCTGGGTCAATTCGGCCTCCGGCAGCCATGAGGAGCAGGTCATCAAGAACCTGCTCAAGCGCGTGCACGCCGAGCGCCCGGGCTACTGGACCCGCGTGGTCGCCGACTGGAAGGGCGTCTCCGAGGAGACCACCACCGGCGTGCACCGCCTGTACCAGCTGGCCGAGCGCGGCAAGCTGCTGGTGCCGGCCATCAACGTCAACGACTCGGTCACCAAGTCGAAGTTCGACAACCTGTACGGCTGCCGAGAGTCGCTGGCCGACGGCCTGAAGCGCGCGATGGACGTGATGCTCGCCGGCAAGGTCGCGGTGGTCTGCGGCTACGGCGACGTCGGCAAGGGCAGCGCGCACTCGCTGCGCGCCTACGGCTGCCGCGTGGTGGTCACCGAGATCGACCCGATCTGCGCGCTGCAGGCGGCGATGGAGGGCTTCGAGGTCACCACGCTCGAGGATACCCTTGGCCGCGGCGACATCTACGTCACCACCACCGGCAACAAGGACATCATCACCCTGGCGCACATGCAGGCGATGAAGGACCAGGCCATCGTCTGCAACATCGGCCACTTCGACAACGAGATCCAGGTCGATGCGCTGGCCGCCTCCGGCGCGGTGCGCACCAACATCAAGCCGCAGGTGGACAAGTACACCTTCGCCGGCGGCAACAGCATCTTCCTGCTGGCCGAGGGTCGCCTGGTGAACCTGGGCTGCGCGACCGGCCACCCCAGCTTCGTCATGAGCAACAGCTTCTCCAACCAGACGCTGGCGCAGATCGACCTCTGGCACAACAAGGACTTCTACGACCCGAAGGTCTACATCCTGCCCAAGAAGCTGGACGAGGAAGTCGCGCGCCTGCACCTGGAGAAGATCGGGGTGAAGCTCACAAGGCTGACCACGGCGCAGGCCGACTACCTCGGCGTGCCGGTCGACGGCCCGTTCAAGCCCGAGCACTACCGCTACTGACCGCGCCGCGGGCGGCGTCCGCGCCGCCCGCCTCCCCACGGCATCGAACGGAAGCCCCGCATGTCCGGCCGCGTCCCGTTGTCCTTCGAGTTCTACCCGCCCAAGACCGACGACCAGCGCAGCCAGCTGGATCGCACGGTGGAACGGCTGAAGGGGCTCGACCCCCAGTTCATGTCGGTGACCTTCGGTGCCGGCGGCTCCACCCTGAGCCACACGCCGGAGACCGTGCAGCGGCTGCGCGCCATGCATGGCGTGGCGGGCGTGCCGCACATCAGCTGCGTCGGCGGCAGCCGCGAGGAATTGCGCGCGTTACTCAAGCTGTACCGCGCGCTGGGCTGCGACCGCGTCGTGGCCCTGCGCGGCGACATGCCCTCCGGCATGGCGCGCAGCGGCGACCTGCGCCATGCCAACGAACTGGTGGAACTGATCCGCGGCGAACACGGCGACCATTTCCACGTCGAGGTCGCGGCCTACCCGGAGACCCATCCGCAGGCGGAGGACGCGCTGGCGGACTTGCGCCACTTCAAGCGCAAGGTCGACGCTGGCGCGCATGGCGCGATCACCCAGTATTTCTACAACGCCGACGCCTATTTCCGCTTCGTCGACGACGCGCGCCGCCTCGGCATCGACATCCCGATCGTGCCCGGGATCATGCCGATCTCCAACTTCACCCAGCTGCGGCGCTTCTCGGAGGCCTGCGGTGCGGAGATCCCGCGCTGGGTCGGCCAACGCATGCGCGCGTTCGGCGACGATGCGGGCGCGGTCCGCGAGTTCGCCACCGACTTGGTGGCCGCGATGTGCAACCGGCTGGTCGCCGGGGGCGCACCGGCCCTGCACTTCTACACGCTCAACCTCGCCAAACCGACCCTGAACGTGATCGCCAAGATGGCGTGAAATTTCGTTTCAATTCAGTGACTTGCGACGCCGCGTCGACACGTCGCCCGGGACCATGCACGCATGCCGCCACGGCATGCCGACTTATCCCGCCATGCAAGCCCGCAAGCCCCTCCTCGCCAGCCTGATCGCCGCCAGCGTCCTCGCCGCCGCCACCTCCGCCCCGCGCCCCGCGGAAGCCACCGCCACCGGCGTGCTGCGGTGCCAGATGCCCGATGGCACCACGCTCTACACCAACCAGGGCTGCGGCGCTTTCGGCGCCCGTTCCGCGCCGATCACCGCGGACCTGGCCAACCGGATCGTGTCCGAACGCAGGCTGGAGGCGCGCCTTGGCGCCTTGCGCAACGGCGAGGATCCGGACGTGGCGCTGGACGAACTGCAAGCCGCGTCGGTCGCAAGCGCGCCTTCCACGCGTCGTGACGTGTCGGCGGGTTGCGCGCGCACGCCGGCCCAGCTGGCGCGCGACCTGCAGGCCTCGATGGCGATGCGCGACGTGAACCGGGTGGCCGAGAGCTTCGACTGGCAAGGCATGCCGAACCGCGACGCGCAGCGGGTGATGGATGGGCTGGTGCAACTCGCCGAGCACGACCTAGTTGGCGCGGAGTACTTCGATGCGGCGCTGGGACCTGCCACGCAGGCGGGTATCTTGCAGGTGACATTGCGCGACGACGGCGCGCCACGCATCGACGACTTCGAGGTCACCCGCGCGAGCGGCTGCTATTTCCTGCGCTACGCCTGAATGCAGGGCCTGCCGCACTACCCCGTGGAGCATCGCCACGGGTAGTCTGTCGCGGCGATGCGACCCCCTGACCACCCCGTGATGACCTTCCTCGCCGGCTGCGCGCTGTGCGCAGCGCCGGTGCACGCCGTGGCCCAGGTGCGCCAGTGCATCGCGGCCGACGGCACCATGGTCTACACCGACAAGCAATGCGTGGACATCGGCGGGCGCGAACGCCCCGCGGATCCGGTCCCGGGCGTGGGTGGCGCCGCCGCACGCTATTACCGCGACAGCTGCGCCCGCAGCGTGCAGGACCTCGCCTACTCGCTCGGCAGCGCGATCCAGTCCGGCGACGTCAACCGCATCGCCGGCTTCTACGACTGGAGCGGCATGTCCACCGCCAATGGGTACCGGCTGATGGATCGGCTGCAGGCGATCGCCAACCGGCCGCTGGTCGATGTGCAGCCGATGTACGCGGGCGGCACCAATGCCTACGGCGAGGACATCGTGCGTTTCGATGAAGCCACGGGCGAGCCCATCGCCACCCCAAGGCGCCAGGCCAGGCTGATCGGGTTGCGTGTCGAGCAGACCCTGGCCAATGGCAGCACGCCCTCGCGCACGGTGTTCTCCGTGCGCCGGAACCAGGGCTGCTGGTGGGTGCGGCTGTAGCCGCCCGCGGCTGCGCGGGCACCCTGATCCATCAGCGCAGGCGCACCAGCCAGCCGTGGCGATCGGGGATGCGGCCATACTGGATGTCGGTCAGTTCCTTGCGGATCGCCATGGTGACCTCGCCGGCGGGCGCGTCGATGTCGCCGACCGCGAACCCGCGACCCTTCAGCGCGCCGATCGGGGTGACCACCGCCGCGGTCCCGCAGGCGAAAACCTCGCTGATCTCGCCCGAGGCCACGCCCTCCTTCCACTCGTCGATCGACACCTTGCGCTCCTCGACCACCAGGCCGCGGTCGCGGGCCAGCTGCAGGATGCTGGCGCGGGTGATGCCCTCGAGGATGCTGCCGGAGAGCTCGGGGGTGACGATGCGGCCGTCGCGACGGACCAGGAACACGTTCATGCCGCCGAGCTCCTCCAGGTACCGGCCCTCGACCGGGTCCAGGAACAGCACCTGCGAGCAGCCCTGCGCGTAGGCCTCCTGTTGCGGCAGCAGCGACGCCGCGTAGTTACCGCCGCACTTGGCCGCGCCGGTGCCGCCCTTGGCCGCACGGGCATAGTCCTCGGACAACCAGATCGAGACCGGGGCCACGCCCTTGGCAAAATAGGCGCCTGCCGGGCTGGCGATGACGTAGTACCCCGCCGCCTGCGCCGGGCGCACGCCGAGGAAGGCTTCTGTCGCAATCATGAAGGGACGGAAGTACAGGCTGCTCTCCGGCGCCGACGGCACCCACGCATGGTCGACGGCGACCAGCTGGCGCAGCGATTCGGTGAACGCGGCCACCGGGAGTTGCGGCAGGGCCAGGCGCGCCGCAGAGCGTTGCAGGCGCTCGCCGTTGGCATCGGGGCGGAATGTCCAGATCGAGCCATCCGCATGCCGGTAGGCCTTGATCCCCTCGAAGATCTCCTGGCCGTAGTGCAGCACGGCGGCGGCCGGGTCCAGCGACAGCGGGCCGTATGCACGCACCTGCGCGTCATGCCAGCCGCGCGCCTGGTCCCACTGGATGGCGACCATGTGGTCGGTGAAATAGCGGCCGAAGCCGAGGTCTCCGGCCAGGATGGCGTCGCGCTCGGCGGGCGTGCGGGCGTGGGCGGACAGCCTGACCTGGTACTCCAGCGGCGAGGCGGCGGCAGTCATGCGGGGATTCCGGCGAAACCGTGGGGACGCCCATTATGCCGCGAAGCCCGCGGCGGCCCACGGATCAGGCGAAGCTGAGGGTCGCGACCACGCCCTGGGTCTCGCCGGGCCGGACCCGCACGTCCCAGCCGTACAGCGCGCACAGCCGGCGCACGATCGACAGGCCGATCCCGCCGCCCTGCGAATGCCCGGCGTGGGTGCCGCGGTAACCGCGCTCGAACAGGCGCGCGGCGTCCTCCGCGCTGAGCCCGGGCCCGGAATCGACCACCTCCACCGCGCCTTCGCCCACGCGGACGACCACGTCGCCGGACTGGGTGTACTTCACCGCGTTGCCGATCAGGTTGCCCAGGGCCACCGCGACCGCCGATTCCGGCGCGTCGACCAGCAAACTCGGCGCGCCTTCCATGCGCAATACCAGCGGCTTGCCGGCGAGCTGCGCGCGATGGTTGTCGAGCAATTGCTGCGCCACCCGGGCGACATCGCAGGACCCCACCGCGCGCTCGTTGCGCGACAGCAGCAGCAGTGCGCTGATCAGGTCGGTGCATTGCTGCTCCGCGCGCTGGATGCGCAGCAGGCGCGTGCGCGTGCGCTCGTCGACGTCCGGCTTGGCCAGCATCAGCTCCACCGCGCCGCGGATCACCGCCAGCGGCGTGCGCAGCTCGTGGCTGACGTCGGCGTTGAACTCGCGGTCGCGCTGCACCACCTCGGTGAGGCGGCCGGCATAGTCGTCCAGCGCGCGCGCCAGTTCGCCCACCTCGTCCTCGGCGAACGACGGCGCCAGCAACTCCGGGTCCGAACTGGTGCCGGACCGGCGCAGGCGCTGCGCGAGGTCGGACACCGGCGCCATCACCCGCGACGCCGACCACCAGCCCAGGACGAGTGCCAATGCAGTGAACAGCACCACCGCGCCGACCAGCAGGCGATTCTGCTGCCCCTGGCCCTGCAGGGTCTGGGTCAGGTCGTAGGCGAGGAAGAAGGCGTGCGTGGGCGTGCGCCGCACCGCGAGCTTGTAGGCGAAGGCCTGGCCGTTCTCCTCCACGCCATGCAGTTCGTGGATGCCGTCGCGCAACCCGCGCCAATCGGCCGGCGCGTTGGCGAGGCGCTCGTTGGCGTACACCCAGCCCTGCA
>JAFLEB010000005.1:0-34233 GCA_017302075.1 Lysobacterales bacterium | reverse complement strand
GCGAGCTTGTAGGCGAAGGCCTGGCCGTTCTCCTCCACGCCATGCAGTTCGTGGATGCCGTCGCGCAACCCGCGCCAATCGGCCGGCGCGTTGGCGAGGCGCTCGTTGGCGTACACCCAGCCCTGCACGCCCTCGAAGGCGAAGGTCGCATTGGTCGGATCGCGCTCGAACGCGCTGGCATAGGCATCGATGTTGCGGTTGAGCGCATCCGAGAGCAGCTGGTTCTCCACGCGCGTCCGCAGCAGCGTGGTGGAATAGGCGAACAACGCCGTCAGGCAGAACCCGAGCAGGGTGATGGTGACGATGATGCGGGTGCGCAGCCGCCGGCGGCCGCGCGGCGGGCGCCGTTGCCCCGCGGCGTCAGCCGTCGGCATCGGGCGGGGCAATCCGGTAGCCAATGCCGTGGCGGGTCTGGATCATCGGCACCGAGAACGGCTTGTCGAGCACGGCGCGCAAGCCGTGGATGTGCACCCGCAGCGAGTCGGAATCGGGAAGTTCCTCGCCCCACACGCGGGTCTCCAGGTCCTGCCGGGTGACCACCGCCGGCGAGGCCTCCATCAGCGATTGCAGGATCTTCAGCGCGGTCGGGTTGAGCTGCAGCAGCTTGCCCTCGCGCCTGACCTCCAGCGTGTCGAGGTTGTACTCCAGCTCGCCGACGTTGAGGATCCGCGCCTGCGGACCGCGCCCGCGGCGCGCCAGCGCGTTGAGGCGCACGTCGACTTCCTGCAACGCGAACGGCTTGATCAGGTAATCGTCGGCGCCGGAATCGAAGCCCGCCAGCTTGTTCTCCAGCGAATCGCGCGCGGTGAGCATCAGCACCGGGGTCTGCTTGCGCGCCTCGTTGCGCAGCTTGCGGCAGACCTCGAGTCCATCCATGCCGGGCAGGTTCAGGTCCAGCACGATCGCGTCGAAGTCGTTGACCACCGCCAGGTGCAGCCCGGTCACGCCGTCCGCGGCGAAGTCCACCACATGGCCACGGTCCTCGAGGTAGTCGCCGAGGTTGGCGGCGATGTCGGCGTTGTCTTCGATCACCAGGATGCGCATGCGTGTTCCTCGAGGGCGACGACAGGTGGGACCATCGCCGGGATGCCGGGTTCCGGGATTCTGGCACAGCCACCGCGCCTTGCCCGCGCCGCCGGCGGGATCGCGCGCACCCTGCGCGCGATCGCCAGCCAAACAAAGGCCCAGGTGGCGCGCCACCTGGGCCGAATACCATGCGGGATGGTCACTGGTTGCCCTGCCAAGCCGATGTCCGGGGGAAGGTGGACATCGCTGCGCATGATCATGGGCAGGCCGCGATTAAAAAACCGTCAAATCGGCGTTCGATCTTCGTTGCCGCGGGACTGCGCCAACCCGACCACGTGCGACACGATGCAGCCGGCGACATCCACGCCGGTCGCGGCCTCGATGCCCTCGAGCCCGGGCGAGGAATTGACCTCCAGCACCAGCGGGCCGCGCTTGCTGCGCAGCATGTCGACGCCGGCCACGCCCAGGCCCAACGCGCGCGCCGCGCGCACGGCCGTCGCCGTCTCGGCGCGGGTGATGCGCACCGGCTTGGCGGTTCCCCCGCGATGCAGGTTGGAGCGGAACTCGCCCTTTGGGGCCTGCCGGCGCATCGCGGCCACCACGCGGTCGCCGACCACGAAGCAGCGCAGGTCGGCGCCCCTGGCCTCGGCGATGAATTCCTGCACCAGGAAGTTGGCGTACAGGCCACGCAGGGTCTCCACCGCACCGCGCGAGGCCGACGGCTTCTCGGTGAGCATCACCCCGGCGCCCTGGGTGCCTTCGTTGAGCTTGATCACGTGCGGCGGCGGGCCGAGCAGCGCGAGCAGGTCGGCGGTGTCGTCCGGGTTGTCGCCGAACACGGTGTCCGGCAGGCCGATGCCCTCCGCGGCGAGCAACTGGTGGCAGCGCAGCTTGTCACGCGCGCGCGCGATCGCCTCGGCATCGCTGGGCGTCGCTGTGCCCATCAGCTGGAACTGGCGCAGCACGGCGCATCCATAGCGGGTTACCGACGCGCCGATGCGCGGGATCACGGCGTCGTAGCCGGAGATCCGGCCGCCCTTGTAGCGCATCCCGAAGCCGTCGTTGGCGATCCGCATGTAGCAGCGCAGCGGGTCCAGCACGCGCACGCTGTGGCCCTGCCCGCGCGCGGCCTCGACCAGGCGGCGGGTGGAATAGAGCTTGCTGTTGCGGGACAGGATGGCGAATTTCATCGGCGGCGCTTCCGGGATCGACGGCGATGATCCCGCGTGCGGGTTGCGATCGGATGAACGCCGCCTGCAACGCCATCGTCGCAAAGACGAAGGGCGGCACCCTGCCGGATGCCGCCCTGCGCGATTGGAGCGGGTGATGGGAATCGAACCCACGCTAGCAGCTTGGGAAGCTGCAGTTCTACCATTGAACTACACCCGCGAGGGTGCCAAGTCTATGCCGCGCGCCGCGCCGACACAACGCGCGCCCGGGTGGCCGGCGCGCGAGCTGCGGTCAGAAGCGGCCGCCCACGGTGATGAAGGTGCTGTAATCGTTGCCGCCCGCCTGCCCGACCGAGACATTGGAGCCGGTGACCACATCCAGGCCCATCAGCTTGCTGCGGATGCCGAAGGTCAGGGTGCCGTAGCTTTCGTCGAAGGCCAGGCCCGGCACCGCGTAGGGCAGCGAATTGGGGATCGACTGCGCCTGCGCGTAGACCTGCTCGCGCGCGTCCTCGAACTCGCGGTCCCACGTCAACTTGGCGTACGGGACCAGGTGCTCGTTGATTTCGTAGCTGGCCTGCCAACCCGCGCTGCCGATCAGCGAATCGACCTTCTGCTCGGGGAACGCCAGCGAGGTGGACAGCGTCGGCTCGCTCTCGGCGTAACCATCGACGGTGATCTGCTGCGACAACAAGGTCAGCACCGGGCCATGGGTGAACGCGCCGTGGCTGAAGTTCCAGCCGACGCTGCCGCCTACCGACAGGTTGTCGCCGCCCGGCGAGCCAGTGTGGACGCGGGTTGCAGTACCCAGGTTGACTTGGCGGTCGACGTCGAAGTCGAGGTTGGTCCAGCTCAGCTGCGCATTCGCCCACAGTGCACCGCTCTCCCAGCCGACGAAGCCGCCGATGCTGGTATCGGTCTGCTTGAAGTTGCCGCGACGCTCGCCGAAGTCGATGTCCTGGCGGCCGTACCCGGCGAAACCCCCGTAGTACAGGTTGCCGCTGCGCCAGCCGATGCCGAACGAGGCGGTCGGGCCGGTGCCGTCGAAGTGGAACGGCGCGCCGTAGCGGACTTGGTCGCCGCGCACGTCGCCCCACCAGCGCATGCCGTCCTGGTCGTCCTGCGCGAAGGCGTCGATCGAGCCTTCCACCATCATCGCGCGGGCACGACCGATGGTGCTGGCCGAGTACGGCAGGATCGCCAGCTGGCGCGGGCCTTCGATGATCGAAACGGCGAAATCCGCCAGCGCCTTGTGCGCGGCGGTAGTCGGGTGCACCCCGTCGGCGAACAGGTAGCTGTTCGCGCCGCCCGGCACGGTCGAGAGCGGGCTGCAGAACAACGAGGAACTACCGGCTGGCGGCGGCTGGGTGACGCAGGCCTTGCCGGTGACATTGGTGATGCCGAACTGCGAGGGGTTGGCCACCACTTCCTGCAGGAAGTGGAAGGTGTCCATCGGGATCACGCGCAGGTTGTTGGCGGCCAGCGCGTTGAAGAGGCTGGTGTTGTAGGTCGTGGCGAGGGCGGTGCCCTGGGCCATGCCCACTGCTCCGCCGGCGCGCGCGTCCGGCGTCAGGCCGAGGTCCGGCAAGGTCGGCACGAGGATGTACTGCGCACCGGCCTGGGTCAGCGCGCCCACCAGCCCGACCTGCGCGGTCACTGCGCCGGAGATGATCTGCGCAGCCTGGGAGGGATTGGCCTGCACCGCGAACATGTCGTTGGCGCCACCCCACACCGCGTACAGCGCGTGCGCATCCACCGCGTGGCCGGAGGCCAGGTAGGCCTGGTACTGCGCCGTGAGCGAAGGCGTGTAGCCCAGTCCACCGACGGAGTTGGTGCCCACGCGCGCGCCGCCGACGGCCCAGTTGTTGCCGCTGGCGGGCGTCGGGGTGGCGGTGGCATTGCCGGTCCACGCGGCCTGCGCATTGCTGCCGTAATAGTCGGCGAGGTACTGCGACCAGACGTAGCTCGGGTTGGTGGTGAACTGGCCGATGGTCGCGCCGTTCGGACCCACCATCTGGATCAGGAGCGGGCGGAAGTAGCCGCCATCCGTCAGGCTGTCGCCGAAGAAGATCGTCTGCGAGAACGGGGACTTGGAGGAGGACTGCGCCGCTGCCGGAAGCGCGGCAATCGCCAACGCAGCAGCCAGCACGGAGCGGATCAGCTTGGTCTTCATGGGGGTTCCTCGGGATGGGCGCCGACAGTACGACAGCGAATGGCGCGGATGGTTTCACGAAACCGTAACGGTCACAAGTTGCGGCGCGACACGCCACGGACCGCCGCAAACCGGCCAAAATGGCGGCATGCACGTCCTGCTCAATGGCACCGACCGCCCCCTGCCCGCCGAGGCGACCCTGGCCGCGCTGCTCGACGCCGAGGGCCTGTCCGGCCGCCGCGTGGCCGTGGAGGTCAACGGCGAGATCATCCCGCGCGGCCAACATGCGATCCACCGCCTGCAGGCGGGCGACCGGGTCGAGATCGTGCATGCCCTCGGCGGTGGGTGAGGCCTGGCGTTCGCGCGGCATCGCCGCGCGCCATCGGCGATAATCCCGCGATGACTGCGACCACCCCACGCGATCCCCTGATCATCGCCGGCAAGGCCTATGCCTCCCGCCTGCTGACCGGCACCGGCAAGTTCAAGGACCTCGACGAGACCCGCCGCGCCACCGATGCCGCGGGCGCGGAAATCGTGACCGTCGCGATCCGCCGGACCAACATCGGCCAGGCGCCCGGCGAGCCCAACCTGCTCGACGTGCTCCCGCCCGACCGCTACACCATCCTGCCCAACACCGCCGGCTGCTACACCGCGGAAGACGCGGTGCGCACCTGCCGCCTGGCGCGCGAGCTGCTGGACGGCCACGCGCTGGTGAAGCTGGAGGTGCTGGGCGACCAGCGCACCCTGTACCCGGACGTGGTGCAGACCCTGGCCGCGGCGGAAACGCTGGTGGCCGACGGCTTCCAGGTCATGGTCTACACCAGCGACGACCCGATCCTGTGCAAGCGCCTCGAGGAAATCGGCTGCGTGGCGGTGATGCCGCTGGCCGCGCCGATCGGCTCCGGGCTGGGCATCCAGAACCGCTACAACCTCATCGAGATCGTCGAGAACGCCAAGGTCCCGATCATCGTCGATGCAGGCGTCGGCACGGCCTCGGATGCGAGCATCGCGATGGAACTTGGCTGCGATGGCGTGCTGATGAACACCGCGATCGCCGGCGCGCGCGACCCGGTGCTGATGGCGCACGCGATGAAGCTGGCCGTCGAGGCCGGGCGGGCCGCCTTCCAGGCCGGGCGGATCCCGCGCAAGCGCTTCGCGTCCGCGTCCTCGCCAATCGACGGATTGATCGGCTGAGATGACCGACCCGTTTTCCAGCGACGGGCGCAAGGCGCCGCCCAAGCCGTTCACCGCGACCGAGGGCGCGCGCAAGATCCGCAGCTTCGTGCTGCGCCAGGGCCGCTTCACCGACGCCCAGCAGCGCGCCTTCGACGAGCTCTGGCCGCGCTTCGGGCTGGCGTACGCCGGCACCCCGCGCGATTTCGACGCCGCCTTCGGGCGCCGCGCCCCGCGCATCCTCGAGATCGGCTTCGGCAATGGCGAGGCGCTGCGGTACTCGGCGCAGCGCGATCCCGCGCGCGACCACGTCGGCATCGAAGTGCATGCGCCCGGCGTCGGCCGCCTGCTCAATGCGCTGGACGCCGACGGCGCCACCAACGTGAAGCTCTACCACCACGATGCGGTGGAAGTGCTGGAGCACGAGATCGCCGATGGCAGCCTGGACGAGGCGCGCATCTACTTCCCCGACCCCTGGCACAAGAAGCGGCACCACAAGCGGCGGCTGGTGAACCCGGCGTTCGCGGCGCTGCTGGTGCGCAAGCTCGCGCCCGGCGGTCGCTTGCACCTCGCCACCGATTGGCAGGACTATGCCGAGCAGATGTGGGACGTGCTGGACGCTACCCCGGGCATCGCCAACCGCGCCGGCCCGCGCGGCAGCGTGCCCCGCCCGGACTGGCGGCCGCAGACGCATTTCGAGGCGCGCGGCCTGCGGCTGGGCCACGGCGTCTGGGACCTGCTGTACGACCGCTGCTGACCCACGCCGAACAGGACACGGAGTCGAACCCGCCGGATGGACACCGCGCTGACGCTCACCACCGACATGGAGCTGGTGCTCGGGCTGGTGGGCTTCACGATGGCCATGTTCCTGTTCGAGCGCGTGCGTGCCGACGTGGTCGCGCTGGTCGTGCTGGTGGTGCTGGGGCTGACCGGGCTGGTGCCGCGCGAGGACCTGTTCGGGGGCTTCGCCGGCAACGCGGTGATGAGCATCATCGCGACCATGATCCTGGGCGCCGGCCTGGATCGCACCGGGGCGCTGAACCGCCTGGCCGGCTGGCTGTTGCGGCGCGCGAACGGGGTGGAATCGCGCCTGTTGCTGTTCACCAGCGCGGCGGCGGGCGTGACCAGTTCGGTGATGCAGAACCCGGCGGTGATGTCGCTGTTCCTGCCGGTGGCCTCGCGCCTGTCCTCGCGCACCGGCCTGACCCTGTCGCGCATGCTGCTGCCGCTGGCGGCGGCGATCGTGATGGGCGGCGGGCTGACCATGGTCGGCAACTCGCCGCTGATCCTGCTCAACGACCTGCTGGTCGCGGCCAACGCCAACCTGCCCTCGGGCGCGGCGGCGCTGGAGCCGCTCAACATGTTCGCGCCGATGCCGATCGGGCTGGCATTGCTGGCGTTGTCGCTGGCGTACTTCCATTTCTTCGCCGGCAACCGCCTGCGCGAAGACGGCGGCGACGCGGTGACCCCGGCGCGCACGCAGAGCTACTTCTCCCGCGCCTACGGCATCGAGGGCGACGTCTACGAACTCACGGTGACCGCGGACAGCCCGCTGGTGGGCATGAGCGTGGGCGACGCCGAGGCGCTGCACGGCGCGCCGCTGCTGCTGGCGCTGCGCACCGGCGAGGAATCGCGGCTGTCGCCGCCGGCCGACACGCGCATCTGGGTAGGCAGCGTGCTCGGCATGATGGGTCCGCGCGAGCAGGTCGCGGACTTCGCGCAGAACCAGTTCCTGCGCCTGTCGGCGCGCCTGCGCACCTTCGCCGACCTGTTCAACCCCAGCCGCGCCGGCATCTCCGAGGCGGTGGTGCCGCCGACCTCGCGCTTCATCGGCAAGACCTCGGCGCAGCTGCGGTTGCGCAAGCAGGACGGGATCAGCCTGCTGGCGATCAACCGCGACAAGCAGGTGTTGCGCGACGACGTCCGCAGCACCCCGCTCCGCGCGGGCGACATGCTGGTGCTGCACAGCATCTGGACCGACCTCGCGCAGGCGGCCAAGGGCAAGGATTTCGTGGTGGTCACCGACTACCCGAAGGACGAGCAGCGCCCGCACAAGTTCAAGATCGCGATGGCGATCTTCGCCGGCTCGATGCTGCTGGCCCTGAGCACGCGCATCCCGGTGCCGATCGCGCTGATGACCGGGGTCGCGGCGATGCTGGTGGCCGGCGTGCTGCACGTCGACGAGGCCTACGCCGCGATCAGCTGGAAGACCGTGTTCCTGATGGCCTGCCTGATCCCGCTGGGCTGGGCGATGGACTCCAGCGGCGCCGCCGCCTGGCTAGCCGGGCACACCCTGGAACAGCTGCCGGACGGCTTCCCGCTGTGGTTGCTGCAGGTCCTGATCGGCCTGCTGACCACCGCGTTCTCGCTGGCGATCAGCCATGTCGGCGCGACCATCATCATGGTGCCGATCGCGATCAACGTGGCGCTGGCGGCGGGCGGCAACCCGACCGCGTTCGCGCTGATCGTCGCGCTGTCGGCCTCGAACAACCTGATGACCGCGTCCAACCCGGTGATGTCGATGATCACCGGCCCCGCCAACTACGGCGCGCGCGACATGTGGCGCGTGGGCGGGCCGCTGTCGCTGCTCTACCTGCTGGTGATCGTGGCGGTGATCAACCTGCTGTACTGACCGCGGTCATCCGGCGGCGCGCGCACCCAGCCGCACCTCGCCGTCCACGCAATGCACCGCGACGGCGCGCAAGCGATCGCCGCGGCAGGCGCCGGCGATGCAGCGGCCGGCCTCCAGCTCGAAGCTGGCGCCATGCACCGCACACACCAGGCTCCCGTCCTTCGCCCGCAGGAACTGCCCGGGCGCCCAGTCGAGCCGGCGGCCCGCATGCGGGCAGATGTTGCGCCATGCGCGCACGGCGCCCGCATCGTCGCGATGCAGGATCAGCGATTCCGGCTCGCCCTCGACCTCGGCTTCGACTTCGACCAGGCCGCCGGGCGGGATCGCGTCGATGCGGGCGATCGCGACCGCCGAAGCGTGCGCATCATCGCCCTCCACGGGGGCCGGGTTTAACGAACTGCTCACAACTGCCCCGCGGGTTCTGTCGATACTCCACATCATAGTGTCATGGCCGTACTGGCCCACAGGACCGCACGCACGATGTCGATCTTCCGCAATGCCCGTTTCCGCAACGCCCGCGCCCGTTTCACCGGCTTCACCGCACCCCGCCGCCCGCGCCATCGCATCCTGCGGGTGGTGCTCGGCGTGATTGGCGTCGGCCTGCTGCTGACCTTGCTGTTCGTCAGCGTGTTCGTGGGCATCGCGATGCTCGGGGCCGGCATGCTCTGGCGCCTGTGGAAGCAGCGCAACCGGCCGCTGTCCGTGCGCGGCGCCGCGATCGACGGCGATTTCCGCGTGGTGGGCAAGGCGCACCTGCCGCTGGCGCGCTGAGTGGACGCGGCCGCCGCCGGCGACCTGGTCGCCGCTCCCGCGATCCCGCGCCTTCCCGTCCGCGACCTGGCCGGGCGCCTGCTCGGCACCTTCCCGGTCCGGCGCATCTACTGCGTCGGCCGCAACTTCGCCGACCACGCGCGCGAGATGGGCGCGGCCGCGCCGGCATCGAAGGCGGAACGCGGCACGCCGGTGTTCTTCATGAAGCCCGCCGACGCGATCGTGGTCGACGGCGAGGTGGCCTACCCGCCCGGCACCCGCGACCTGCACCATGAAGTCGAACTGGTGGTCGCGCTCGGCCATGACGCACCCCCGGGCGCGTTGCCCGTCGCCGACGCCGCGCGGCTGGTGGTCGCCTGCGGCGTGGGGCTGGACCTCACCCGCCGCGACTTGCAGGCTGCGGCGAAGGCCAAGGGCCTGCCCTGGGACACCGGCAAGGGCTTCGACCAGTCGGCGCCGGTCGGCGCGCTGGTGCCGATCGACGCAGCCGGCGAGCTGGCCCGCCTGCAGCTGTCGCTGGACGTCAACGGCGAGCGCCGCCAGCAGTCCAGCCTGGACCAGCTGATCTGGGACGTGCCGGAGATCCTGCACGAACTGTCGAAACTGTATGCCCTGCGCGCCGGCGACCTGGTGTTCATGGGCACGCCGGCGGGCGTCGCCGCGCTGCAGCCCGGCGACCGCTTCCACGCCCGCCTCGGCGACATCGCCGAATGCCGCGGCCGCATCCTGCCGGCCGCGGTGTAAGCTGTCGGCCATCCCACCCGACGCCTCAGGAGCCACCATGGGCATGATGACCGAGTTCAAGGAATTCGCGATGCGCGGCAACGTGATCGACCTCGCCGTGGGCGTGGTGATCGGCGCCGCGTTCGGCAAGATCGTGACCGCGCTGGTCGACAAGGTGATCATGCCGCCGCTGGGCCTGCTGATCGGCGGCGTGGACTTCGCCAAGCTCGGCATCGTGCTCAAGGAAGCGACGGTGGATGCCGCCGGCAAGGAGGTGCCCGCGGTGGTGCTGGCCTACGGCGAGTTCATCAATGCCATCGTGCAGTTCGTGATCGTGGCGTTCGCGATCTTCCTGGTGGTCAAGGCGATCAACCGCCTGCACAAGAAGCCGGCCGAGGCGCCGGCGGCGACGCCGGAGGACATCCTGCTGCTGCGCGAGATCCGCGACACCCTGCGCAAGTAACGCGCCGACTTCCAGCACATCCGGCACGAAGCCGCGGGTCGTACACTCGCGGCTTCGTCGTTTCCGGGACCCACCGATGCGCCACGCCCTGCTTGCCCTCGCCCTTGCGGCCACCCTCGCCCTGCCGGCCGGTGCGCGCGAGCCCACGCGCATCCACGACAGCGCGATGGCGCAGGCCGCCAACTTGCGCACCCAGGCACTGGCCGACGACACCGGCTGGCGCGTGCTGGAATCGCTGACCACCGAAGTCGGCCCGCGCCTAGCCGGCAGCGAGGCCGATGCCCGCGCGGTGGCATGGGCGAAGGCAAAGTTCCAGGCGCTCGGCTACGACAAGGTGTGGACCGAACCGGTCACCTTCCCGAAGTGGGAGCGCCGCGCCGAATCCGCGCGCGTGCTCGGCGCGCATGCGCAGGCGCTGCACGTCACCGCGCTCGGCGGCAGCCCGGGCGGCAAGGTCGAGGCCGAGGTCGTGCGCTTCCCGACCCTGGAGGCGCTGCAGCAGGCGGCCCCGGGTTCGCTCGCCGGCAAGATCGCCTTCATCGACTACCGGATGGAGCGCAAGCGCGATGGCAGCGGCTACGGGCCGGGTTCGCGGGTGCGCAGCGGCGGACCCTCGGCGGCGATCCGCGCCGGCGCGATCGCTTACCTGATGCGTTCGGCCGGCACCGATTCACACCGCAATCCGCATACCGGCATCACCCGCTTCGACGAGGGGCTGGCGCCGATCCCGTCGGCGGCGCTATCCGCGCCGGATGCCGACCAGCTCGCACGGCTGGTGGCGCTCGGCCCGACCCGGGTCGCGCTGGCGCTCGACTGCGGCTGGAACGGCACGTACACCTCGCAGAACGTGATCGGCGAGATCACCGGGCGCAGCCGGCCCGGCGAAGTGGTGGTGATCGGCGGGCATCTGGATTCGTGGGACCTCGGCACCGGGGCGATCGACGATGGCGCTGGCGTCGCCATCACCATGGCAGCCGGCCACCTGGTCGGCCGCCTCCCGAAGGCGCAGCGACCGGCGCGCACGCTGCGCGTCGTCGCCTTCGCCAACGAAGAGCAGGGGCTGTGGGGCGGGCGCGCGTATGCCGAGGCGCATGCCGCCGACCTGCGCAAGCACCAGATCGGCGCCGAGAGCGACTTCGGCGCCGGACGCATCTATGCCTTCGCCGCCAAGGTGCCCGCGCATGCGGAAGCCGCGGTCGCGCGCATCGCCGAGGCGCTGGCGCCGTTGGGGATCGCGCATGTTGCGGACGGCGAGGGCTGCGGTCCCGACCTGTCGCCGTTCAATGCGGTGGGCATGGCCTGCGCGGGGCTGGCCCAGGATGGCACCGACTACTTCGACCTGCACCACACCCCGGACGACACCCTCGACAAGGTGGACCCGCAGGCGCTCGCGCAGAACGTCGCCGCCTACGCCGTGTTCGCCTACCTCGCGGCGGATGCGGAAGGCGATTTCGGCAGCGCGCCGAAGGCGGCGGACAAGTGAGCCGCTAACCGCAGGCGTGGCGCACGCCGCGAACGGATCTGCGCGACAAGGCGATCGCGCGCCGCGGCGCTCCTACAGGGAGCCCCTGCTGCGCCACGCGGCCAGCAGCACCGCGGTCGCGGCGGCCACGTTGAGGCTTTCCACCGCGCCGGTGCCGGGGATCGACAGCCGCAGGTCGCAGGCGGCGGCCAGCATCGGCGACATGCCCTCGCCCTCCGCGCCCATGACATAGACCAGGCGCGCGGGCAGCCGCGCGGCGAACAGGTCCTCGCCGCCGCGCACCACCGTCGCCGCCAGGGTGAAGCCGGCGCCGCGCAGTTGCGCGAGGCTGTTGTCCTCGCGGCCAAGGCGCACGAACGGCACCGCCTCCGCGCCGCCTTCCGCGACCCGCGCGGCCGCGCCGGACAGCGCCAACGTCGACGCCTTGGGCAACAGCACCGCTGACACCCCGAAATGCGCCGCGCTGCGCAGGATCGCGCCCAGGTTGTGCGGGTTGCCCACGCCATCGAGCCATAGCGCGCAGCATGGACCGTCGGGCAGGTCGCGCAGCCAGCTCGACAGCGCGAGCGGCGCCTCGCGCACGACATCGGCGACCACGCCCTCGTGGTGCGCGCTGCCGGCAAGCTTGTGCAGGTCAGCCTCGGCGACCACGCGATAGCCGATGCGCTGCGCCACGCACCACTTCAGCAAGGGCTGCAACTGGGGGATACGCGATTCGGCGAGGTAGAGCTTGCGCAGCGCCGACGGCCGCCGGGCGAACATCGCGCGCACTGCGTTCAGCCCGTGCAGGCGCAGTTCCTCGTCGCGCCGCGGATGCGCCGGCACGGCATCGTCCATGGCCGGCGCCGCATCGACCCGGGGCGGGCGCGGTCGGGCGCCGGGGGCCGGCGCGCGCGGCTTCCAGGGCGATTCTCGGTCACGCATGGCCGCCCACCTGCGGGGTCTCCGCCTCGAGCGCGTCGAGCCGGTGCGCGAGTTCCTCCGGCGAGCGCGTGTAGCGCGCCAGCGCCGCGTAGAAGGCCGGCACCACGAACAGCGACAACAGCGTCGAGAACGCCACGCCGAAGATCACCACGATGCCGATGGTCGCGCGACTGGCCGAGCCCGGGCCGCCGAACACCACCAGCGGCACCGCACCCATCACCGTCGCGATCGAGGTCATCAGGATCGGGCGCAGGCGCACGCCAGCAGCCTCGACGATCGCCTCGTGGATGGCCCGGCCTTCGTCGCGCAACTGGTTGGCGAATTCCACGATCAGGATGCCGTTCTTGGCCGCCAGGCCCACCAGCATCACGATGCCGATCTGCGAGAACAGGTTGACCGTGCCGCCCGTCGCCCACAGGCCCAGCAGCGCGCCGAGTACCCCCAGCGGCACCGTGAGCATGATCACCAGCGGGTGCAGGAAGCTCTCGAACTGCGCGGCCAGGGCGAGGTACACGATCAGCAGCGCCAGTGCGAAGGTCACCAGCACTTCGCCGCCGGACTGCTGCAACTCGCGCGACTCGCCCTTCCACGAGACCTGCGCGTAGTCCGGCAGGTTGTCGCGCGCGGCCTGCTGCGCCCAGGCCACCGCCTCGCCCAGCGGGTAACCTTCCGCGAGGCGTGCGGTCAGGGTGATCGAACGCAATCGGTTGAAGCGGTTGAAGGTGCCGGGCTCGGCGACCTCCTTCAGGCTGACCAGGTTCGACAGCGGCACCAGGCTGCCGTTGCGCGCACGCACCTGCAGCGCGGCGAGGTCGGACACCGACGCGCGCCCGCCGCGGTCGGCCTGAAGCATCACGTCGTACTCCTCGCCGTTGTCGACGAAGGTGGTGACGCGGCGCCCGCCCATCATCGTCTCCAGCGCGGTGCCCACCGCCGTGGCCGAGACGCCAAGGTCCGCCGCGCGCTCGCGGTCGACCACCACGCGCATCTGCGGGCGGGTTTCCTTGTAGTCGGAATCGGCGCCGATGAAGCCCGGGTTCTCCGCCATCTTCGCCAGCAGGATGTCGCGCCATTGCGCGAGCTCGCGGTAGTCCGGCCCGCCCAGCACCATCTGGAACGGCTGCCCGCGGGTGCGCACCAGCCCGCCGCCCACCTGGGTGCGCACGCGCACGCCGCTCAGGCCGGAGAACTTCTTCTCGAGTTCCGACGCCACTTCGGCGGTGGTCTGCTCGCGCTGGTCCCAGGGCTGCAGGAAGATCATCGCGCGCCCGGTGTGCATTTCCTCGCTGGCGCCGAAGCTGCCGGGCACGCGCGGGTTGGCGCGCAGGATCGGCTTGTCGGGCCCGATCTCGCCGGCCAGGATCTTCTCGACCTGCTGCATCTGCCGCACGGTGTAGTCGAAGCCCGCGCCCTCGGGGCCCTCCATCACCATCTGGAAGGTGCCGCGGTCCTCCGCCGGCGCCAGCTCGGTGGGCAGCGCGCGGAACAGCAGGACCAGCGCGACCAGCGCGGCCACCATCAGCCCGGCGAACAGCCACAGCCGGTGCACGTGGCGGTCCAGCACCCCGCGGTAGCCCAGCGATAGCCGCTGGAAGCGCGCGTTGATCCATTCGCTGAGGCGGTTGCCGTGCACCGCGTGCGGCCCGGTGTGCGGGCGCAGCAGCTTGGAGGCCATCATCGGCGTCAGCGTCAGCGCGACGAACGCGGAGATCGCCACCGCCGCCGCCAGCGCGACCGACAACTCGCGGAACAGGCGGCCGGTGTTGCCCTGCAGGAAACCGACCGGCAGGAACACCGCGACCAGCACCGCCGTGGTCGCGATGACCGCGAACGCCACCTGCGCGGTGCCGCGCCGCGCGGCGACCAGCGCCGGCTCGCCGAGGTCGACGCGACGCTGGATGTTCTCCACCACCACGATCGCGTCGTCCACCACCAGGCCGATGCACAGCACCAGCGCCAGCAGGGTCAGCAGGTTGATCGAGAAGCCGAAGGCGTACAGCGCGATGAACGAGGCGATCACGCAGACCGGCACCGTGACCGCGGGGATCAGCGCGGCGCGCACGCTGCCGAGGAACAGCCAGATGACCAGCAGCACCAGCACGATCGCCTCCACCAGCGTCTCGTACACGCGGTCGACCGCGGCCGAGATGAAGGTGGTGCTGTCGTAGGCGACGTAGACGTCGCTGCCCTTGGGCAGGGTGGCGCGGATGCGTTCCGCCTCGGCCTTGGCCTCTTCCGCCACGTCCAGGCTGTTGGCGGTGGAGGTCTTGACGATGCCGATGCCCATCGCCGGCTCGCCGTTGCTCCGGTAGTACGCGCGCCGCTCGGCGGATTCCAGCGCCACCCGCGCCACGTCCCCGAGCTTGACCACGTAGCCGTCCGCGCCCTTGCCGACCGGCATCGCCGCGAACGCGTCCGGCGTGGTGTAGTCGCGCGCCACGCGCAGGATGAAATCGCGGTCGGTGGATTCCAGGCGGCCGGCGCCGAGCTCGACGTTCTCCGCGCGCAGGGCGGATTCCACGTCTCCGGCGGTCAGCCCGCGCGCGGCCAGCTTGTCGGCGTCCAGCCACACCCGCATCGCGTAGCGCTGGCTGCCGCCCATCCGCACCTGGGCGACGCCCTCGAGGCTGGAGAAGCGGTCGACCAGGTAGCGCTGCGCGTAGTCGGCCAGCTGCAGCAGGTCCATGCTTTCCGAGCGCAGGTTGAACCAGATGATCGGGTCTGAGTCGCTCTCGACCTTGCTGATCTCCGGCGGATCGGCCTCTTCCGGCATGCGGTCGGCGACCCGGCTCACCGCGTTGCGGACGTCGTTGGCCGCCGCCTCGATGTCGCGGGTGGCGTAGAACTCGATGCTGATCCGCGAGGCGCCGTTCTGGCTGCTGGAATCGATGGTGTTGATGCCCTCGATGCCGGCCAGCGCGTCCTCCAGGGTCTGTGTGATGCGGGTCTCCACCACGCTGGCGGATGCGCCGGGGTAGTCGACCTGCACCGAGACCACCGGCGGGTCGATCGCCGGCAATTCGCGCAAGGTGAGGCGCAGGAACGACATCACGCCCAGCACGATGAGCAGCAGGCTCATCACCACGGCCAGCACCGGCCGCTTGATCGAGAGGTCGGAAAGCTTCATCGCTTACTTCGCCGCCGGCGCGTCGACGGCTGCGGCGCCCTCGCGGACCTTGGCGCCCGGCTGCAGCTTGCCGGTGCCCTCGACCACGATGCGCTCGCCCGCGGCGATGCCGGCCTTCAGCATCGCCTTGCCGGGGATGCGCCCGCCAACTTCCACGTCCGCCTTCTCCACGCTGCCGTCCGGCTTGACCCGCCAGACGAAGGTCTCGGTGCCCACCTGCTGCACGGCGATCTCCGGCACCACCAGCGCCGGGCGGGTGGCGCGCACCACCGACACTTCCACCAGCATGCCCGGCTTCAGCAGGCCGTCGGCGTTGGCGAAGTCGGCGCGCACCGTGGCCGCGCGCGATCCGGCATCGAGGCGGGCGGACACGGTCTCGACCGTGCCGTCGAAGCGCTGCCCGGGATAGGCCGCGACCGTGCCCGACACCGCCTGCCCGGGCCCGACGCCGGCGAGATCGGTTTCCGTAACCGGGAAATCCACGTACACGCGGGCGACGTCGTCGAGGGTGGCGATCGCCGTGCCCGGCGTCACCAGCGCGCCCGGGCTCACCTGGCGGATGCCGAGCACACCGGCGAACGGCGCGCGGATCACCCGGTCGGCGAGGTTCGCGCGGACCTGCGCGACCTGGGCGCGGGCGGCATCGCGGGTCGCTCGCTGCGCATCCAGCGAGGCACGCGCGACCAGTTGCTGCCGCGCGAGCTGCTCCTGCCGTTGGTACAACTGCTCGGCCTCCTTGAGCGCCGCCTCGGCGGACGCCAGCAGGGCCTGCTGCTGCTGGCCGCTGAGGGTGACCAGCGGCGCCCCGCGCGCGACGGCCTGCCCGCTCTCGAAGTGGACCTGCTGCACGGTCTCGCTGACCTTGGCGGTGACGGTCACCGCCTCGCGCGCACGCACGGTGCCGAGCGCGCGCAGCGCATCGGTCCAGTCCTGCTCGCGCACCACTTCGGAGGTCACCGGGACCGGGCCATTCCCGCGTCCGCCGGGGCCACCCTGCGGACCGGGTGAGCCGCCCTTGCCGCAGGCGACGAGCACGAGGAGCAGGCACGGGACGAGGCTGGCGCGGCGGAACGAGGCGTGCGTCATGGAGCGACTCGAAGCAGGGGTTCCCGATTCTAGCGGGACGCGCGTGCAGGCCCCCGTGCCATCGGCTGGGCGGCACGTTGCAGGCGCGCGGTCAACGCGCGGCGCGGCCGCGCGTTACCCAGCGCGATTCAGCCGGCGAAGGCGAGCCAGGCCATCCCGGCGGCGGCGGACAGCGCCACCAGCAGCCAGCGCATTTCTCCGGGGCGGTCGCCCATCGCAACGGTGGGTTGGCGCTTGCCGGGGGCGAGGTTCGGGCCCGGTCGCCCCGCCGATTCCACCCGCGCCTTCGCCGCGACCTCGCGGATCGCCTGCCTCGCATCGGCCGTGACCGGCGCGGCATTGCCGCCACGGGCGCGGGCCTGCGCTTCCGCGTACTCGCGGGCGTGCGCCTCGAGCGCGCGCTTGGCTGCCTGCAGGTCGAGGCCACCGGCCTGCCGGATCGCCCGGATCGCGGAGATCCAGTCGCCGCGCTGCAGGGCGGCGACGGCATCCGGCGGCAAGGGAGGCTTGGCGGTGGTCATCGTCCGCTCCGGGGCGTGGTCACGGCAGCATACGCCGCGCACGCCCTATGCGCAGACGCCGGCGCGAGGCCGGCGTCCGCTTCATCGCGACGATGTCGGTTCGGCAAGGTCATCGCCCTCCGGCGACGACCGCCCGGAAACGATCAGCCTTCCCATTGCCCCAGCGCGGCCAGGCCGTTGGCCTTCGCGCGCTCGAACACGGTCTGCTGCGCCTTCGCGTAGTTGCCCTGCATGTCCTGCGCCCACAGCTTGAGCGCGGCCTGCTGCATGGCGCGACCGTAGGAGAACGACAGCGGCCACGGGTTCGGGCCCATGCGGTTCATCGCATCGAGGTGCGCGGTCGCGTCCTCGTCGCTCTGGCCGCCGGACAGGAACACGATGCCCGGCAGGATCGCCGGCACCGCCGACTTCAGGCACATCAGGGTGGAATCCGCCACTTCCTCGACGCTGGCCTGCTCCTCGCAGCCCTTGCCCGGCACGACCATCGAGGCCTTCAGGATGGTGCCTTCCAGCATCACGTTCTGGTTGTAGAGCGCATCGAACAGCGCGCGCAGGGTGACCTCGGTGACCTCGTAGCAGGTCTCGATGTCGTGGTCGCCGTCCATCAGCACCTCCGGCTCCACCATCGGCACCAGGCCCTGCTCCTGGCACAGCGCCGCGTAGCGCGCCAGCGCGTGGGCATTGGCCTCGATGCAGGTGCCGGACGGGATGTCCTCGCCGATGTTGATGACCGCGCGCCACTTCGCGAAGCGGGCGCCGAGCTTGTAGTACTCGGCGAGGCGATCGCGCAGGCCATCCAGGCCCTCGGTCACCAGCTCGCCGGGGAAGCCGGCCAGCGCATGCGTGCCCTTGTCCACCTTGATGCCCGGGATCATCCCGTTGTCGGCCATGTACCTGGCGAACGGGATGCCGTCGCGGGTGGACTGGCGGATGGTTTCGTCGAACAGGATCGCGCCGGACAGGTACTGGTTCGCGTTCGGCGCGGTCAGCAGCAGCTCGCGGTAGGCGCGGCGGTTTTCTTCGGTGTTCTCGATGCCGACGCCGGCGAACCGCTTGGCGCAGGTCCCGGAGGATTCATCGATGGCGATGATGCCCTTGCCCGGGGCGACCATCGCGCGGGCGGTTTCGGCGAGTTGTTCGATGCTCATGTGTGGCCCATGCCGGCTCGAGGGAAGCCGGCATTATATCGGGCCGGCAGGCTCAGGGCTTCGGCGGCGGCGTGGGCCGTGGCGCCGGGATCGGCTTGGGCGCCGTGGCTTCGTTGCTGGCGCGCCGCAGCGCCCAGTATTTCTGCTCCATCAGCGGGTCGATCTCGAGCTGCGCGAAGATGCCGCGACTCATCTTGCGGCCCATCCGCGGGTCATTCCGCAATTCGAGCAGGTGCATCTGCAAGCTGGGGATCGCGCAGTTCCCGCGCAATTCAGCGGTCGGCCGATCAGAAAACACGAAGGTCGCAACCGTGTAGACCGGCTTGGGATCGGCGACCTCCGGCTTGGGCGCGAAGCGCCACTGCGACAGGGCGGCGGAAGCGTAGCGGGCGAACGCCCCCCAGTACGCATCGCCATCGCCCGCCGGCTTGGTGGATGCCCAGCTCTTGAGCATCGAGAACTCCGACGTGGTGCCGTCCCTGCCGATCAGGTAACCCACCGCGACGCACACATCCGCCTTGTTCGCCGCCTGCTCCGGCGGGTAGGGCGGGACCACGAGCTGGGTGCCCGGCGCGAGGTTCCACGCATCGCGGATGCCCCCCTCGTCCTTGACCTTGATCCGCTCGCCGGCGGGCGCCTGCGTCGCCACCAGCAGGCAGCCCAACCCCACCACCCACATCCCTGTCCTGCGCATCCCGCATCCTCCCCGTGGCCTTGGCCCCGATCCTAGCACCGAGCCTCGGGGCGGCGTGATGCCATCCCGTTCACAATTCCCCCAATCCCTCGGCGTGGCCGTCCTGCCCCACCTGCAGCAGGCGCAGCGTGTTGGTCGCGCCGCGGGTTTCCATGTGCTCGCCGCTGGTGAACACCACGCGGTCGCCCGGGTGCAGCAGGTCGGCGTCGACCAGCAGGCGGATGCTGCCGCGCGCGGCCTCGCGCGGGGTCTGCCCGCGGCTGTCGTAGTCCATCGGGAACACGTCGCGCATCAGCGCCATTTTCCGGCGCGCCGGCGCATGGCGCGAGAACGCGAAGATCGGCACCGCGGAGCGGAAGCGCGACAGGAAGCGCGCGGTCCCGCCGGACTCGGTCATCGCCACCACGCCGCGGACGCCGATGTGCTCGGACAGGAACATGGTGGCCATCGCGATCGCCTGGTCGGCACGCTCAAGTCCGCGCGGGGCCGCCTCGAAATCGGTGTCGGCGATGAACTGCTTCTCCGCGCCCACGCAGATCCGCGCCATCGCTTCGACCGCCTTCACCGGCCAGCTGCCGGCCGCGCTTTCCTGCGACAGCATCACCGCGTCGGTGCCGTCGATCACCGCGTTGGCGACGTCCAGCACTTCCGCGCGAGTGGGGATCGGGCTGTCGACCATCGACTGCAGCATCTGCGTCGCGGTGATCACGACCTTCTCGCGCGCCACCGCCTCGCGGATGATCTTCTTCTGCAGCCCGGGCAGTTCGGCGTCGCCGATCTCCACGCCCAGGTCGCCGCGCGCGACCATCACCACGTCGCTGGCGTCCACGATCTCGGCAAGGTGCTCGATCGCCTCCGCGCGCTCGATCTTCGCCACCAGCGCCGCGCTGCTGCCATGCGCCCTGGCGACCCGGCGCGCCTCGTGCATGTCGTCGGCATTGCGGCAGAACGACACCGCGATGAAGTCCACGTCCATGCCCGCCGCGATCGCGATCAACTCGCGATCCTTCTCGGTGATCGCGCCGAGCGACAAGCCGCCGCCCTGCTTGTTGAGCCCCTTGCGGTTCGAGAGGAAGCAGTCGTTGAGGACGGTGGTGACGATCCGCTCGCCCTGCACCGCCGTCACCTGCAGCTGGACCACGCCGTCGTCGAGCAGCAGCACGTCGCCCGGCACCACGTCGCCCGGCAGTTCGAGGTAACTAACCCCGACCTGGGTCGCATCGCCGAGCGGCGCGTCCAGGCTCGCGACCAGGTCGAATCGGTTGCCCGCCTTCAACGCGACCTTGCCCTCGGCGAAGGTCTCCACGCGGATCTTCGGCCCGGGCAGGTCGGCGAGGATGCCGACCTCGCGGCCGATCCGTTGCGCCATCGCCCGCACCGCTTCGCCGCGCGCCACCTGCGCCGACGGATCGCCGTGCGAGAAGTTGAGCCGCACCACGTCCACGCCGGCCCTGAGCACCGCCTCGAGCACGTCGGGCGGGTCGGTGGCCGGGCCGAGGGTGGCGACGATGCGGGTGCGGCGGCGGTGTTCGGACATGCGCAAGGGCTCCAGTGGAGCCCGCACGCTAGCATGCCGCGATGGCGCTGCGCCGCCGCGCCGGGTTGCAATCGACTTCAGTTCCCCGCGTGGGCGGCGACCGGCTCGATGTAGGGCTTGCCCGCCTTGTACAGGGCCAGGCGCTCGGCCATCTCCGCGATGTTTTCCTTGTCCGGCCGGGCGTATCGCTCCATCTCCGCGATGACGCGCGCCTGCACCTCCGCTGCGCGGGCGTAATCGCCGGTTGCGGCAAGGCAGGCCGCGACGGTGTCCAGTGTCCCCGGGGTGATATCCGGCGTCGCTTCGATCTTGCGCGCGAGGGCCATCCCTTCGGGCGGATCCCTGACGATGTCGTACGGGGAGACGCAGAGCATCCATGCGGCATTGTTCATTTCGCCCACGCCGCCGCTCGCCGCCGCCTTGCGACTGAGGGCGACACCGCGCTTCCTGTCCGCGTCGGACTTGCCGCGGTTGTGCAGCCAGAGGCCGTACTGGTCCATCGCCTCGGTCGACCCGCCTGCGATGGCGCGGTCCATCCAGCGTCGACCCGCGACCTCGTCCTGCAGGCCGTCGCGCCCGTACAACAGGTTGCCGGCCAGCCAGAGTTGCGAGTCGACGTCGCCGGCCTGCGCATCGTGCTCGACCCACTTGCGAGCCTTCGCGGGATCCTTCTGCATGCCGCGGCCGGCAAGCGCCATGTCCGCCAACGCGCGACGGGCGCGCGGCCCGTACTCCTTGCTGTCCTGCAACGATTCGTACACGGCGATGGCACGCTTGGCATCGCCCTCAAGCCCCTCATGCCCTTCGTCCCACAGGCTGGCCAGGAAGAACATCGCGTCGCCATCCCCGCGCATCGCAGCCGGCAGCAACCAGTCCTCCGCCCGTTGCAGCTTGCCCTGCCGGAAGGCCTGGTAGCCCGAGTAGTACATCGAGTACAGGTCGCCGCCGTTGCCCGCCCGCTCCAACCAGGCGAGTGCTTCCTGGCTGGGCGGCTTGCTGCCTTGAGACTCGCGGAGCTGGATGGCCAGGCGCCTCAGCGCGTCGGGATTGTTCGCGGCGGCCGCCCGTTCGAGGTAGACCCGGGACTTGGCGGCATCGCGGTCTTCGTACCAGCCGGCCAGCTTGAGGAATCCCTGGCCGGTGCCGTTGTTGTCCGGGCTGGCCAGCAAGGCCTCATCCTCGGCGCCGAGGACGTACCCTTTTTCCCCTTCCATCCGCATCGACACGAGCATTGCCGCCGCGGTCGCATTGCCGGCACCCGCCGACTCGCGCAACCGCGTGGCGATCTCGGCCGGCATCGGATCGTCCGGATGCAGGGCCTCCAGCAACTCCGCGTAGACGACGGATGCGCCACGCCGGTCCCAGGCACGATCGGCCGCATCCAGCATCGCCGTGGCGGCCTGCGGATTGCGCGGTACGCCGATGCCTTCGGCGTAGGCGAGCGCCAGCAGCATCATCGGGTAGGCATGGCGCTTCTCCGCCGCAGGCAGTAGCGCGTCCACCAGGCCAACGGCGCAGCCCTTCTCCTTCGAACTGCCGCAGACCATCAGCCAGGTGATCGCCGAGCCGATGCCGCCCATCCCCGCGGCGTCTCGGACCGCCGCCACTTTCGCCGCGGGCGTGGACTCGCGGGAGGCGGCGAAGAAGGCCTGGTAATCGATCGCGGATACCGCCCCGTGCTTGGCCGAGTTGCCGAGGAATGCCTCCACGTACGACATCGCCAGTCGCGGCGTGCCATGGGCGCGCGCGCCGCGGTCGACCTGCGCCAACGTGTCGATGTAGTCGAACCGCAGCAGCTTCTCGGTCCCGCCATCGCGCGGCGCCGCGGCGACGACGAACGGGAAGTAGGGCGAAGGGTGGTACTGCATGAACATTTCATACCGGACCACCATGCCGGCGGACGCGAACAAGGCGGGCGCATCCCCTGGCAGCACGATGCGCACCGGGCGCGGCCAGGCACCACGGTCCGACTCGGCCAGCGCGTGCCTCGCCAACGCGGCGAGCCAGCGGTTGGCATCCTCGGCGGCAGCGCCATCGCCCGTCGATTCCGCGCACAACAGGGCAGCGCGCTGCAGGACGATCGACACCCGGACGCGGTCGCGCGCCGAGGCGAGCTTCGCCGCCGACTCCCTGCACTTCGCCGCATCGACGCCTTCGCCGTCGTAACCGACGGCATCGATCGCGGAGATGGCGGCATTCACGTCGTCCGCGGTGCCCTTGGCGAGGAAGTCGCGCCATGCGGTCGATGCATCCGGCACCACGGCGTCGGCGGCGGCCACCATGCCCGGGGCCACGCCCAGGCAACCCAACAGGATCCATTCGAAACAGCGCATGTGCCCTCCCTAGCGTTCGTCCAGCACGTTCCGCAGCAAGTCCTCGAGCCTGGCCTCGCGGTCGGCGGCATCGGCCGAAGCCGGCGCGCGATAACGAAGCCGCGAATGCACGCCTTCCCCCACGGTGCGCAAGCCGGCCACGTGCGACGCGACATCCGCGAGCGCGACTTCGCCGGCCACGACGTCCAGCTCGTGCCGCAGGGTGGCGCCCGTCGGCGTCGGCTCGAGCGTCCTGCGGTAGGCGAAGGCACCGTTGGCAACCTTGGCGTCCTCCCGCGCGAAACGTGGCGTCCAACCCTTAGGTGCCTCGACCGTCACCTCGTGCACGTAACTGCCACGCGTAGCGAAATCGAGCGGGCCGTTGCGCTCGGAGCGCGCGGGAAGGTCGGCCACGCCGCCCAGTGCCTGCGCTTCCAGATCCAGGGCACGAGCGTCCCCGTCCGCCTTCCACGGCGACGCAAGCCGGTAGGACTCGTCGACGACCAGCACGTTCGACTCGCGGTCGTCCTTGATGGAAATCGGCTTGGCGAGTTCGACGGCACCGTGGCGCTTGGCGTAGTACTCGCGGTAGCGGCGGGCACGATCCTCCGCGCGCTCCTCGTCCAGGGAACGTCGCACGCGGTTGGCGATCGCTCCCCTGTAGCGAGTGGTGACCTCGAGCCGCATGCCCTTTCCATCCGGCACGTACCGCTCGTTCACCACCAGGCCCGCCTTCGGCACCGCCTGCTGCGGCACCTGCACCAAGGCGTCCGCGCCCTGCACCACCGGCAGCACGTAGCCGTAATCGGAGAGATCGCCGTCTTCCGGGGATCCGCCCTGCAGGCGGATCGTCGGGTCCACGAACACCGGCTTGTCCCCCATCCACGCACGCACGATCACGTGGTTGAACACGTCGGCGCCGGGCACGTAGCCATGGACGCTGCGCCCGAGGTGCGTCGCCGCCAGGGCCGGTTCGGCCCGGATCCCCATGCGCGCCAACAGCGTGGAGAGCAGCCATGCCTTGTCCTTGCAGTCGCCGTAGCGACGCGCCCAAACCTCCTGCGGCGGCCGCGGCCGATGGGAACTGGTCCCGGTCTCGACGCCGAAGTAACGCACCTCGTCCTGCACGGCGCGCAAGGCTGCCTGGAAGCGCGCAAGGTCGTCCGGGAGCGCCTTCCATTGCTCGATCCGATCCTCCAGGTCGCGGGGAAGCACGGTCGCCGTGCTATCCGGATACAGCGGGAGTGCCCAGGCGACCACCTCGGCCCAGCTGCGCGCCGGCCCGAACTGGACCCGCGGGTAAGGCTGGAACCAGACGGGATAATCGCCGTCGTTCAGCAGCCGATCCACCCGCGCGGCCCCTGCTTCCACCGTGGTCGCGTCGCTTCCCGCGGTGATCCTGGGTTGCGCGGCGCCGTTCTCGACGTAACTCAGGATGCGCGTCCCGGCCGGGTACAAGGCGCGCATCCGGGCGTCGAGCATGGGATGCCCGAACGCGAGCGAAATCTGTTCCGAGAGCTGGCCCTGCAGGATCGGGTTGCTGCCGGTCACCGACCAGCTGATCCTCACCACGTCGCCCGGCCTGACATCCTCGATCACCAGCAAGGCCGCGGCGAGCCCGTCGGAGATGTCCTGCTCGAACTGCCGTTCGCGGCGCGCGATCGTGACCTCCGCGGGCTTCAGGCGCGACGACCACGCGCCCCCGCGGCGCAATTCGACGCGGTGCAGCGTCAGTTGCTGGTATTCCGGGTTGAACGGGATCTCGAAACGCCCCGCATCCGCGATGTTGCCCTGCGATCGCGGCTCGTAGGCGTAATCGGCGTAGGTGATGTCGGCACCACCGCGTCGATCAACCTGCACGTCGTAGCGCCAATAACGCCACTGACCGTCATCCGCGCCCGGCGCATCGGCGGGCCATTGGTCGGGGAGCGGACGCTCGACCACGAACGCGGGCACCGCCCCGGTCGAAAACGCGAATCCGCCGTTCTTGAAATCCTCCGCCGCACCAGATCCCGCCAGCATCATCGCCAGCAAGCCCGCAATCCATCGCATGCAAGATCCCTCCCAAGGAGGGACCAACGTTATCACCGATTCCGTGCCGCCAGCGCCGCAACGGCAGGCAATGTCTTGCCTTCGAGGAACTCGAGGAAGGCGCCACCGCCTGTGGAAATGTAGGACACCGCATTTTCGATGCGGTACTTTTCCACAGCAGCCAGCGTGTCGCCGCCGCCGGCGATGGAGAACGCGGGCGAATCGGCGATCGCGCGCGCAACCGCTTCGGTGCCGTGGCCGAAGGCATCGAACTCGAACACGCCGACCGGCCCGTTCCAGACCACGGTGCCCGCCTTGGCGATCAACGCGGCGTAGGCCCGTGCGGTCCCTGGGCCGATGTCCAGGATCATGTCGTCGGCACCGACCTCGTCGATGCGCCGGGTGCTGGCGGGCGCATCGGCGGCGAACGCAGGCGCCACCACCACGTCCACCGGCAACGGGATGTCCGCGCCGCGCGCCTTGGCGTCGGCCATGATCTGCCTGGCGGTGTCGACCAGGTCCATCTCCACCAGCGACTTGCCCACGCCGTGGCCCATCGCGGCGATGAAGGTATTGGCGATGCCGCCGCCCACGATCAGCTGGTCGACCTTGCCGACCAGCGACGACAGCAGTTCCAGCTTGGTGCTGACCTTGCTGCCGGCGACGATCGCCAGCAACGGGCGCGCCGGGTGCTCCAGCGCCTTCGCCAGCGCATCCAGTTCCGCCATCAGCAGCGGGCCGCCGGCCGCCTGCGCGGCGAAGCGGATCACGCCATGCGTCGAGGCCTGCGCGCGGTGCGCAGTGCCGAACGCATCCATCACGAACACGTCGCACAGCGCGGCGTACTTGCGCGACAGGACCTCGTCGTCGTTGCCTTCGCCGACGTTCATGCGGCAGTTCTCGAGCAGCACCAGCTGGCCGGGCTGCACGTCCACGCCGTCCAGGTAGTCGCGCACCAGGGGCACGTCGAAGCCGAGCAGCTCGGACAGTCGCGCGGCCACCGGCGCGAGCGAGTCGGCCTCGCTCCAACTGCCTTCCTTCGGCCGGCCGAGGTGGGACGTCACCATCACCGCGGCGCCCTTGGCCAACGCAAGCTTGATGGTCGGGATGGATGCGGTGATGCGCTGGTCGGAGGTCACCTTGCCGCCGGCCACCGGCACGTTGAGGTCCTGGCGGATCAGCACGCGCTTGCCGGCGAGGTCGAGCTCGGTCATGCGGAGGATGGACATGGCGTTTCCCTGGATGCGTGGGCGGAAAAACGAAGCCCCGCGCGCGGCGGGGCTTCATCGACGTGGCGGGCGCTTACTTCGCCGCGACCACCTTGACCATCTCGAGGCACTTGTTGCTGTAGCCCCACTCGTTGTCGTACCAGCTGACCAGCTTGACGAAGGTCGGGTCCAGCGCGATGCCGGCCTCGGCGTCGAAGATGCTGGTGCGCGCGTCGCCGCGGAAGTCGGTGGCGACCACCTTCTCGTCGGTGTAGCCGAGGATGCCCTTCAGCGCACCTTCCGACTGCGCCTTCATCTCCGCGCAGATCTCGGCGTAGGTCGCCGGGTTCTCGAGCTCGACGGTGAGGTCGACCACCGAAACATCGCTGGTCGGCACGCGGAAGCTCATGCCGGTCAGCTTGCCCTTCAGCGCCGGCAGCACCACGCCCACGGCCTTGGCCGCGCCGGTGGACGACGGGATGATGTTCTCGAGGATGCCGCGCCCGCCGCGCCAGTCCTTGTTGGACGGGCCGTCGACGGTCTTCTGGGTGGCGGTGGCCGCGTGCACGGTGGTCATCAGGCCGCGCTTGATGCCCCACTTGTCGTTCAGCACCTTGGCCAGCGGGGCCAGGCAGTTGGTCGTGCAGCTGGCGTTGCTGATGATCGGCTCGCCGGCGTAGGCCTTGCAGTTCACGCCATGCACGAACATCGGGGTGTCGTCCTTCGACGGCGCCGACATGATCACCTTCTTCGCACCGGCATCGAGGTGCTTCTGCGCGCCGTCCTTGGTCAGGAAGATGCCGGTGGACTCGATCACGACATCCGCCCCGACCTCGTCCCACTTGAGGTTGGCCGGGTCCTTCTCCGCGGTCAGGCGGATGGTCTTGCCGTTGACCACCAAGTGGCCGCCCTCGACCGACACCTCGCCCTTGAAGCGGCCATGCACGGAGTCGTAACGCAGCATGTAGGCCAGGTAGTCCGGCTCCAGCAGGTCGTTGATGCCGACGATCTCGATGTCGTCGCCGAAGTTCTGCACCGCCGCGCGGAACACGCAGCGCCCGATGCGGCCGAAACCGTTGATGCCGACCTTGATGGCCATGGGAAGCTCCTGCTGGAAGGGTTCGCGGATGCGGCCATTCTACCCGGGCCTCGGGTTGCGACGGGATTTCAGGCGGATTTGATCGTGGTCAAGAACGGGGGGCGCGGACGGGCGGAGACTTGCCGCCAGTTGAAACGAAAGGCCACTGGAGCCCCCAAATGAAACTCGTCCGCTACGCCCTCGCCGCTTCCCTCGCCCTGGCCGCGATGCCCGCCTTCGCCCAGTCCGCCGGCCATTGGACGCTCGGCGTCGGCGTCCACAACGTCGACCCGAAGAGCGACAACGGCACCCTGACCGCCACCCCGCTGGGCAACCTGAAGATGGACATCGGCAGCAATGCCCGCCCGACCATCACCGGCGAATACTTCCTGAAGGACAACCTGGGCGTCGAGATCCTCGCCGCGCTGCCGTTCCAGCACGACATCAACGTGGTCGGCGTCGGCAAGGTCGGCTCCACCAAGCACCTGCCGCCGACGGTGTCGCTGCAATACCACTTCGGCCAGGGCAAGGTCCGCCCGTTCGTCGGCCTGGGCCTGAACTACACCACGTTCTTCAGCACCAAGACCGAAGGCGCGATCGACGGCACCAACCTCGACCTCTCCAATTCGTGGGGCCTTGCCGGCCACATCGGCGTGGACTTCCAGGTCAGCGAGAAGGGCGCGATCCGCATCGACTACCGCAAGATCGACATCGACACCGACGTCAAGCTCAACGGCGCCAAGCTGGGCACCAAGAACACGGTGAACATCGATCCGTCGGTCTACGGCATCGCCTACGTGATGCACTTCTGATCGAGACCAGATCCGGTTCCCTCCGCGGGCCGTGGCGGGCTATCCTGCCCCCATGGCCCGTTTTCTTTCGTCTTCCCCCAAGTCCCGGGCTGTGCTGCTCGGCCTGTGCCTGCTCGCCGTCATCCCGGTTGCGTGGGCCTGGGGCGGGCTCGGCCATCGCATGGTCGGCGAGCTCGCGGAACGCCACCTGGACCCGAAGGCCAAGGCCGAGGTCGCGCGCCTGCTGGCGGGCGAGCCCGATCCCACCCTCGCCGGCGTGGCGAACTGGGCCGACGACCTGCGCAACACCGACCCGGATCGCTTCAAGGCCACCTCGCGCTGGCACTACATCAACGCCGAGGGCGGCGGCTGCGGCTTCGATGAGGCCCGCGACTGCCCGGACGGCAACTGCGTGGTGTCGGCGATCGAACGCCAACGCGCGATCCTGGCCGACCGCAGCCAGCCGCTCGCGGCGCGACGCGACGCGCTGAAGTTCATCGTCCACTTCGTCGGCGACGCCCACCAGCCGATGCATGCCGGCGACCGCGACGATGCCGGCGGCAACCGCTTCCAGGTCAGCCTGCGCACGCCGATCGAGCCCGAGGCCTACGCCCGCAAGGACTACGTCGACGGCGTGATGGGCACCAACCTGCACTCGATCTGGGACTACTACATCCTGCGCAGCCGCGGGCTCGACCTGGCGGCCTACTCGGACCGGCTTGATGCCCTGCCCTGGCCGTCCTACCCGGCGCCCTCCGCGCATGACGTGATGCCGATGGCCTGGGCTAAGGAGTCCTGCCGGTTGATCGAGGCGCGCGGCCTGTACCCGGCCACGCACACGATGGACCATGGCTACCTCGACGCCCAACGGCCGCTGGCGGAGCAGCGCATTCGCCAGGCCGCCTGGCGGCTGGCCCAGGTGCTGAACCAGGCGCTGGGCTGAACGACCCCGCGACTCAGGACGCGTCGGCGGCGGGCGACAACTCGTCGAACGCGCGCAAGGCTTCCGACGCGTAGATCATCGACGGCCCCGCGCCCATGTAGATCGCCATCGACAGGGTCTCGAGCATTTCCGCACGGCTGGCGCCGGCGCGGATCGCCGCCTTGGCGTGGAAGCCGATGCAGCCATCGCAGCGCACCGCGACCGAGATCGCGGTGGCGATCAACTCCTTGGTCTTGGTGTCGAGCACGCCGGGCTTGAGCGCCTCGCGGGCCAGCCCGGAAAAGGCGCGCATCGGCTCGGGCGCGCCGGCGCGCAGCGCGGTGATCGCGGCATTGAGGTCGTCGATGAGGTCGGGGAAGGATTGGCTCACGGTAGCGTCCAGTGGGGGAATCAAAGGTGCTGGCGGGTCCAGCGCACGATGTCGGCGGCGCCCATCGCGCCGGCCTGGCGCGCGAGTTCCCGGCCTTGCTTGAACAAGACCAGGGTGGGGATACTGCGGATCCCGAAGCGGCCACCCAGCGCCGGTTGCGCCTCGGTGTCGACCTTGGCCAGGCGGACTTGCGGCTCGAGCTGCGCGGCGGCGGCCTCGAACTGCGGCGCCATCAACCGGCAAGGCCCGCACCACGGCGCCCAGAAGTCGACCAGCACCGGCAGGTCGGCGCGCGCGACATGCGCATCGAAGCCGGCCGCATCCAGCGCGACCGGCCTGGCGATGAACAGCGGCGCGTGGCACTGGCCGCAGGCGGGCACCTCGGCCAGGCGCGCCGGCGGCACGCGGTTGCGCGCATTGCAGTGCGGGCAGGCGACGAGGACCGGCGCGCTCATGCGGCGACGGTGCCCGGCACGTGGCGCCGCCCCTCCGCATCGACGATCGCGACGTCCACCACCACGCCCTCGCGCACGCTCTGGGTGACGATGCAGAACTGCTCGAACTGGGCCAGCACGCGGTCGAAATGCTCTAGCGTGGCGGCGCTGTCGGCGAGGGTGATCACCACCTCGGCGTGCGGGATCCGCCAGCGCCCTTCCGCGTTGCGTTCCTTGCGTGCGGTGATCTCGGCGCGAATCGGGCCCGGGCTGTTCTTGAACTTGCGCAGCGCGAACACCAGGCTCGCGGAGAGGCAGTTGGCGATCGACGCCAGCAACAGGTGCGCCGGGTTGGGGCCCGCGCCCGCGCCGAGCGGCGCGGATTCGTCGGTGTGCAACGCCTCCAGCGCGGTGCCGTCGAACGACACCTTGAAGGCATAGGGCCCTTCCTGCTCCAGCACCAGCCGGATACCGCCGTCGTCGCTCATGGGTTCCTCCTCAGGATGACTGCGTCGCGCCCGCGGCCCGCCGCTGCAGCACGTAATACAGCAACGGGATGACCACGAGGGTGAGGATGGTGCTGACGAAGATGCCGAAGATCAACGAGATCGCCAGGCCGTTGAAGATCGGGTCGTCGAGGATGAAGAAGGCACCGAGCATGGCCGCCAGGCCGGTCAGCGCGATCGGCTTGGCGCGGACCGCGCAGGCATCGATCGTCGCCTTGGCGAGCGGCACGCCGCGCGCGGTCTCCTGGTTGATGAAGTCCACCAGCAGGATCGAGTTGCGGACGATGATGCCAGCCAGCGCGATCATGCCGATCATGCTGGTGGCGGTGAACTGCGCGCCCAGCAGCGCATGCCCCGGCATCACCCCGATCACGGTCAGCGGGATCGGCGCCATGATCACCAGCGGCACGAGGTAGCTGCGGAACTGGGCGACCACCAGCAGGTAGATCAGCACCATGCCCGCGGCGTAGGCGATGCCCATGTCGCGGAAGGTCTCGTAGGTGATCTGCCACTCGCCGTCCCACTTCACCGCGTAACCGCTGGTGTCGGTGGGCTGGGCGATGAAGGCCTGCGCCAGCGACTGCCCGTCGACCTTGGCATCGCCGAGCTTGCCGACGATCGAGAACATGCCGTACAGCGGGCTGTCGAGCGCGCCGGCTTCGTCGGCCATCACGTAGGCGACCGGCAGGCCATCCTTGTGGTGGATCGCGCCGTCCCAGTGTCCCCGCTCCACCCGCACCAGTTCCGAGAGCGGCACCAGCTGGCCCTGCCCGCCGCGCACCCGCACCGCGAGCAGCGACTGCAGCGAGGCCTGGTCCTGCGCCGGCAGGCGCAGGCGCACCGGGCGCGGATACTTCGAACGCCCGTCCTGCATGAAGGTGGCATCGCTGCCAGCGACCGCCATCGCGATCGCGTCGGCCACCGTGGCCTGCGGCACGCCGAGGCGCGCGGCGCGCTCGCGGTCCAGCACCAGGGTCTCGCGCGGCGCATCGGCCTCGACGCTGGTGTCGATGTCGACGATGCCCTCGGTCCCGGCGAACAGGCCCGTCGCCAGGCCGCGGGCGATCCGCCGCTGGCCGGCGTAGTCGGGGCCGTAGACCTCGGCGACCAGCGGCGCCAGCACCGGCGGCCCCGGCGGCACCTCGACCACCTTGACCGAGGCCCCGTGGCGCTTGCCGATCGCGGCGAGCGCGGGGCGCATCGCACGCGCGATCTCGTGGCTCTTGCGGTCGCGATGGTGCTTGTCGACCAGGTTCACCTGCAGGTCGCCGACATTGCTGCCGCTGCGCAGGAAGTACTGGCGGACCAGGCCATTGAAGTTGATCGGCGCGGCGGTGCCCGCATAACCCTGGTAATCCAGCACTTCCGGAATGCTGTCGACTTCCGCGGCCAGTTCACCGAGCAAGGCGTTGGTCTGCTCGAGGGCGCTGCCCTCGGGCATGTCGACCACCACCTGCACTTCCGACTTGTTGTCGAACGGCAGCATCTTCAGCACCACCAGCTCGAACACCGCCAGCGACGCCGCCAGCAGCACCAGCCCGGCCATCGAGGCGAACAGCAGGCCGCGCTTGCGGCCGGCGCCGGCACCGGCGATGAACGGGGTCATCACCCGCCCGAACAGGCGGTGCAGCCAACCTTGCTGGTGCTCCTCGTGGACGTGGTCGACGGCGGCATCGTGACCGTGTCGGCCCAGCAGCTTCAGCGACAGCCACGGGGTGACCACCAGTGCGATCAGCAGCGAGAGCAGCATGCCGACCGAGGCGTTGATCGGGATCGGTCGCATGTACGGTCCCATCAGGCCCGACACGAAGGCCATCGGCATCAGCGCCGCGATCACGGTGAAGGTGGCGAGGATGGTCGGCCCGCCGACTTCGTCCACCGCCGGCGGAATCACCTCGCGCAGGCTGCGCTTGCGGCCGTCGGACCCCGGGATGGCGAGGTGGCGATGGATGTTCTCGACCACCACGATGGCGTCGTCGACGAGGATGCCGATCGAGAAGATCAGCGCGAACAGCGACACCCGGTTCAGGGTGAAGCCCATCACGTGCGAGGCGAACAGGGTCACCGCGAGGGTCAGCACCACCGCGCTGCCGACCACGATGGCCTCGCGCCAGCCCAGCGCGAACAGCACCAGCAGCACCACCGAGGCGGTCGCGAACACCAGCTTCTGGATCAGCTTCTGCGCCTTGTCGGCGGCGGTCTGGCCGTAGTCGCGGGTGATCGTGGCGTGGACGCCGTCGGGGATCACCTCGCCCTGCAACTGCGCCAGCCGGCGCGACACCGCCTGGGTGATGTCGGAGGCGTTGGTGCCCGGCTTCTTGGCGATGGCGATGGTGACCGCCGGCGCCACCCCGGCCTTCGGGCCCTCGCGTCCGGCCGGGGCGCCATGCCAGGCATAGCGGCTGGCGAGGTCGCCGCGCAGTTCGATCGACGCGACGTCGGATAGCAGCAGCGGCTTGCCGCCGTTGCTGCCGACCACCAGCGAGGCGACGTCGTCGGCGGAGGACACGAAGCGGCCCGCGGTCACGGGGACCGCGCCCGCGGCGGTCACCCGCTCGCCGGCCTGGTGGACCACGTTGGCCGCGCGCAGCGCCTGCATCAGGTCGCCCGGCGACAACTGGTAGGCGGCGAGCCTGGCGGCATCCAGGGTCACCAGCACGCTGCGGTCCGGCGCGCCGATCGTGTACACGTCGCGCGTCCCGGGGATGCGCTTCACCTCGGCTTCCAGGGTGTGGGCCACTTCGGCGAGGCGGGTCGCGTCGGTGGCGGGATCGTCGCTCCACAGCGTCACCGCCATCACCGGCACGTCGTCGATGCCCTTCGGCTTGACGATCGGCGTGCCCACCCCGAAGCCCGGCGGCAGCCAGTCCTGGTTCGAATACACCTGGTTGTACAGGCGCACCAGCGCCGGCTGGCGATCGACGCCGACGTCGTACTCCACGGTCACGATCGACATGCCCGGGCGGCTGATCGAGTACACGTGCTTGATGCCCTCGATCTCCGAGAGCTTCTGTTCCAGCGGCACGGACACGAGTTGCTCGACGTCGCGCGCGCTGGCGCCATCGAACGGCACGATGACGTTGGCCATGGTCACGTCGATCTGCGGCTCCTCCTCGCGCGGCGTGATCGCCACCGCGAGCAGGCCGAGCAGCAGGCCCATGATCGCCAGGATCGGGGTCAGCGGATTGGCCTGGAAGGCCGCCGCCAACCGCCCGGAGATGCCCAGGCGCGGCGTCGCGAGGGGCTCAGTCATGCGCGCCTTCCGCCGCCTTGCGCCGCGCGGCCAACGCCTGCACCGCCGCGACCGGGTCGCGCACCACGCGATCGCCCGGGCGCAGCCCGCTGATCACCTCGACGCTGTCGCCGGCATGCGCCCCCAGGCGCAACTGGCGCAGCACGATGCGGCCATCCTGCTGGACGTACACGCCGCTGAGTTCGCCGCGCTGGGCGACGGCGGACGCGGGGATGCGCAGCGGCATCGCCGTCCCGCCGTCGGCGGCGCCGACGTCGGCATCGAACACCACCTTCGCCGTGGTCCCGGGCGCGGGTGGCGGGTCGAGGTCCGGCAGGCGGACGCGCACGTTGACGCTGTGGCTGGCCGGGTCAGCGGCCGGGAACACCACCACTTCGGCCGGGACCACCTCGCGGCCACCGGGCAGCAGCACCCTGGCGCGCGGATCGCGGCGGATCGCCTCGGCGCGGCTCTGCGGCACCAGCACCTCGATGCGCAGCTCGCGCGGCGCGTACACGCGCATCAACGGTTGGCCGGGGGCGACGGTCTCGCCGGGCTCGACCTCGCGCGCCGCCACGATCCCCGCGAACGGCGCGCGCACCACGGTGTACGCGGCCTGCTGCGCAGCCTGCGCGACCTGCGCGCGCGCGGCATCGCGCGCGGCGGCGGCGGCATCGCGCGCGGCCCGGGCCTGGTCGA
>JAFLEB010000049.1 GCA_017302075.1 Lysobacterales bacterium | reverse complement strand
CGTCGATCCGCGAGGTCGCGCCGACCACGCGCATGCGCTCGTCGTGGACCAGGTCGACGTCGGCCGGGTTGATCCATTCCTTCGCGCCGTGTTCGTCCTCGCGGTAGAACGTGTCGGCGATCACCATACCCTGGGTCAGCAAGCGCGTGGCCGGCTCGTCGCTGGCCACCAGCCCCGCGTCGCGCAGGAGCTTGTGGTAGAAGCGGAAGTACATCAGGTGCAGGATCGCGTGCTCGATGCCGCCGATGTACTGGTCGACCGGCAGCCAATGGTTGGCACGTGCGTCGACCATGTCGGGCGCACCCGGCGAGGTGTAGCGCGCGTAGTACCAGCTCGACTCCATGAAGGTGTCGAAGGTGTCGGTCTCGCGCTCGGCCGTGCCGGCGCATTGCGGGCAGGTGGTCTTGCGCCAGTCCGGGTCGGACTTGATCGGCGAATGCACGTCGCCCGACGCGAAGGCATCGGCCACGTCCTCGGGCAGCAGCACCGGCAGCTGGTCCTCGGGTACCGGCACCGCGCCGCAGCCGGCGCAGTACACCACCGGGATCGGGCAACCCCAATAGCGCTGGCGGCTCACGCCCCAGTCGCGCAGGCGGAAGTTGACCCGGCGCGCGCCGCTGCCTTCGCCGGCGAACTTCGTGGCCAGCGCCGCGAAGGCGGCATCGAAGTCCATGCCGTTGTAGTCGCCGGAATTGATCAGCCAGCCACGCTCGGTCTGCGCGCCCTCCTCATCGATCCGGCGCAGGTACTCGCGCACCACCGCCACCGCCGCGTCGACCTCGACCACGTCCACCGGCGCGTGCGCGCCCAGCGCGACCGCCATCGGGTCGTCGTGGCCGGCGACATGGGTGGACAACTCCTGCAACGCATCGCGGGTGGCGGCATCCACCACCACCGGCTTGACCGGCAGGCCGTAGGCCTTGGCGAATTCCCAGTCGCGCTGGTCGTGCGCGGGCACCGCCATCACCGCGCCGGTGCCATAGCCCATCAGCACGAAGTTGGCGACGTAGATCGGCACGTCCTCGCCGGTCACCGGATGGATCGCCCACAGGCCGGTGGCCATGCCGCGCTTGTCCTGGGTTTCCAGCTCGGCCTCGGACACGCCGCCCTGCTTCAGCTCGGCCAGGAACGCGGCCAGTTCGGGGTTCGACGCCGCGGCCTTGAGCGCCAGCGGATGCTCGCCGGCCACGCTGATGAAGGTCACGCCCATCAGGGTGTCGGGGCGGGTGGTGAACACCGTCAGCGGCTGATCTTCGCCATCGACGCGGAACTGGATCTCCAGGCCCTCGCTGCGGCCGATCCAGTTGCGCTGCATGGTCTTCACCGAGTCCGGCCAGCCCGGCAGGCGGTCCAGCTCGTCCAGCAGTTCCTGCGCGTAGTCGGTGATGCGCAGGAACCACTGCGGGATCTCGCGCTTCTCGACCAGCGCGCCGGTCCGCCAGCCGCGGCCGTCGATCACCTGCTCGTTGGCCAGCACGGTCTGGTCGACCGGGTCCCAGTTCACCACCGAGTTCTTTCGGTAGGCGATGCCCTTTTTCAGCAGGCGCACGAACATGCGCTGCTCGTGGACGTAGTAGTCCGGCCTGCAGGTGGCGAATTCGCGGGTCCAGTCGATCGCGTAGCCCAGCGACTTCAGCTGCGCGCGCATGTGCTCGATGTTGGCGTAGGTCCACTTCGCCGGCGCAGTCTTGTTCTTGATCGCGGCATTCTCGGCGGGCAGGCCGAATGCGTCCCAGCCCATCGGCTGCAGCACGTTGAAGCCGGTCATCCGCTTGTGCCGGCTGATCACGTCGCCGATGGTGTAGTTGCGCACGTGGCCGACGTGCAGCGCGCCGGACGGGTACGGCAGCATCGACAGGCAGTAGTACTTCGGCTTGTCCGACTGCTCGTCCACCTCGAAGGCGCGCGTGCGGGCCCAGAACGACTGTGCGGCGGATTCGACGGCGGCGGGATCGTAGATGGCGGGCTCGGACACGGCGGGCAACAACGGGAATCGGGCCGGAAAGCCTACCGCAGCGCAGCATCCACCGCCATTCACCGGCCTTGCATGGCACCATCCCGCATCACCCGGGGGAACCACCATGCGCCATCGCCTGCTCGCCACTGCCGTCCTGTTCGCGCTCGCCCCGCCCGCTTGGGCGGCCGACGCGCCCGCCACCGCCCTGCACTGCGGCAAGCTGTTCGACAGCCGCAGCGGCAAGCTGCTCGGCGCGCACACGGTGGTGGTCCGCGACGGAAAGGTCGCGGAGGTGTCGCCCGGGCACGCGAGCGCGGGAGCCGGGATGCGCACCATCGACCTCGCCGACCGCACCTGCATGGCCGGCTGGACCGACCTGCACGTGCACCTCGGCAGCCAGTCCAGCCCGCAAAGCTATTCCGAAGGCTTCCGCCTGGACGATGTCGACTTCGCGTTCCGCAGCATCGGCTACGCCGAGAAGACCCTGATGGCCGGCTTCACCAGCGTGCGCGACCTCGGCGGGACCATCACCCCGCACCTGCGCGACGCGATCAACCAGGGACTGGTGAAGGGGCCACGGATCTGGGCGGCGGGCAAGTCGATCGCCACCACCGGCGGCCATGCCGATCCCACCAATGGCTACAACAGCGAGCTCTCGCACCTGCTGGGCCCGCCCGGTCCGACCGAGGGCGTCATCAATTCGGTCGACGATGCGCGCCAGGCCGTGCGCCAGCGCTACAAGGACGGCAGCGACGTGATCAAGATCACCGCGACCGGCGGCGTGCTCAGCTACGCCAAGTCCGGCGATGCGCCGCAGTTCACCGTGGAGGAAGCCAGGGCGATCGTCGACACCGCGCGCGACTACGGCTACAAGGTCGCCGCCCATGCGCACGGCGAGGAAGGCATGTACCGCGCCGTCGCCGCCGGCGTGACCAGCATCGAGCACGGCACTTACATGAGCGACCGGGTGATGGGGCTGATGAAGCAGAAGGGCACCTGGTACGTGCCCACCCTCTACGCCGGGCGCTTCGTGGCCGACAAGGCGAAGATCGACGGCTACTACCCGGACATCGTCAGGCCGAAGGCCGCGCGGATCGGCGCGCAGATCCAGGACACCGCGGCCAAGGCCTACCGCAACGGGGTGAAGATCGCCTTCGGCACCGACATGGGCGTCGGCCCGCACGGGGACAACGCGCGCGAGTTCGCCTACATGGTCGACGCCGGCATCCCGGCCGCGTACGCCTTGCAGGCGGCGACGATCCACGCGGCCGAGGTGCTGGGCGTGGACGACCAGGGCGTGGTCGAACCCGGCAAGCGCGCCGACATCATCGCGATGCCGGGCGACCCGGTCGCCGACATCGGCAACACGATGAAGGTCGACTTCGTGATGAAGGACGGCGTGGTGATGCGGGAACCCGCGCGATGAACCTGGAGTGGATGGGGTACCTGGCGGCGGCCTGCACCACCCTGTCGTTCGTGCCGCAGGCGGCGAAGACCATTCGCACCCGCGACACCTCCGGCATCTCGCTCTGGATGTACGTGGTGTTCACCTTCGGCATCGCCTGCTGGTTCGGCTACGGGCTGTTCCTGCAGTCGTGGCCGATGATCGTGTCGAACGCGATCACCTTCGTGCTGTCGGCGACGATCCTGGGACTGAAGCTGAAACACGGCTAGCGGTGGCGCGGCTGGCGGCGAGCCACCAGCCGAACCACAGCAGGAAGGCCAGGCGCTGGGCCAGGCCGACCCAGGCGCCGATCGGCGCGAACACGGCCAGCACCGGCACCGCGACCGCCGCCACCGCGCAGGCCCCGGCGAAGCCCCGCCCACGCCCAGCGCCCACCGCCAGCAGCAGCGCGCCGGACACGAAGGCAATCCACCACAGCATCCACGCAAGCACGTGCCAGCGGCTCGCGGCCGCATCGACATCGCGCGGGTCCAGCGGCAGCAGGCCCTGCGTCGCGAACGCCAGCGCCGACAACTGCACCAGCACCACCCCGACCCGCGCCAGCCAGCCGCGCATCGCCAGCGCCGCGCGCAAGCGCAGGCCTGCCCATGCAAGCAACACGCCGGGCACGACGAACGCCGCCAGGTTGAACGCGGTCGCCCACGGCATCCCGATCGCCCCGCGCAAGCCCACCGGGTGCAGGCGATGGGCGTACTCGGGCAGGCCGATCCGCGCCGCCAGCAAGGCCCCCGCGAACAATGCGAGCGCGACGACGGGGAAGGAACGGGTGGGCACGATCATCGGCAGGCCTGCTTGAAACGGGTCTCGAGGAAGGCTTCCATCTTCGGGAATTCATCGAGTGGTTCGGCATGGCCGCCGGGCACCACCACGTGCTCGGCAGGGTGGCGGAAGCCATGCGCCTGCAGCCGCCGCATCATCGCATCCGCCATCTCCTTCGAGGGCCACATCTCGTCCTTCGCCGCCGACACGAACTGGACCGGGCCGTTGATCCTTTCCACCCGGATCGCGGCGCGCTGCATCGCCGCCGTGTCGCGCATCATCGCCGCGAAGGCCGCGCGCAGGTCGCCGGTGAACAGGTGCGGCGTGGCGGCCCAGGTCATCGGGACGAACGGCAGGGGCTGGTCTCGGAGTGAGAACCCCGACGTGGTCATGGCATCCGTCAGTGCCGGGAACACCGCGCTGCCCGGCACGATCGCCACCACCCCCTTGATGTCCGGGTAGTGGCTGGCCAGCAGCAAGGCCAGCTCGGCCCCTCGCGAGCCACCGATCACCGCGATGCAGCGCCCATCCACGCGCGGGTCTCGCGCAGCTTCCATGATCGCCGCATGCACGCCGTCCAGCGAGATGCGGTCCAGGTGCTCCGGGGATTTCGGGGTGCCGAAATATCCCAGTGCCAGCAGCGCGTAGCCCTGGTCGAGGAAGCGCTCGCGCTGCTCCTTCCAGCGTTCGCTGGCCCAGGGATTGCCGCCCTCGCTGCCGCCCAATCCGACCAGCAACGGGCGTGTGCCGCCCTCGCGCACGAACAGCTCGGCATCGACCTGGCCATGGCGCGGCGGCAGCGTTTCGGTGTCGAAGCCGTACACCACCCACCACACGTAGGTGGCCAGCATCGCGACCGCTGCGAGCAACAGGCCCAGCACCCACATGCCGATGCGGAATCGCTTGCGGGGACCAGCGCTCACGACGACCTGCTCCATTGGAAGACGTCCTCGATCCGCACGCCCAGCGCATCGGCGATGCGGAAGCCCAACTCCAGCGACGGCGCATAGCGGCCCGCCTCCAGTGCGATGATCGTCTGCCGGGTGACGCCGCAGGCATCGGCCAGCGCCTGCTGGGTCATCTCGCCGCGCTCGAAGCGCAGGCGGCGGATCGCGTTCTGGATCGACGTGCCGCTCATGCCCGGCGGTCCCGCCAGTACAGGCCCACGATGACCGCCTGCTCGACCCAGAGGCCCCAGACCAGCGTGGTCATCAGCAAGTGGGCGATGAAGGGATAGCTGAACTCGCGCAGTCGCGCGGTCTCGCTGAAGCCGAGCAGCACCGCGATGCCGATCACGCAGGCCACCGTCGCCCAGCGACCCCACTCGCAGGCGACGGCCTCGATGCGCGCATCGCGCTCGTCCGCGAGGACACGCCCGGACCAGCGTTGCCGCAGGACGTGGGACAGCACCAGCCAGGCCACGAACAGCGTGCCGACCTTCGTCCCGGCACGGCCGGCGTCGGGGTTCTCGCCGATCGGCAGCGCCACCCGGAAAACCTCGGCGGCTCCCAGCATCGCCACCACCAGCGCCGTCGCGAACGCCAGCCCGACCCAGGCCTGCCACTCGCCCGGTGCCAGCGTGCCTTCGTCGTCGCTGCGCGGCAGGCGATGCACGGCATCCACCGCGAACCACACCGAGGCGATGAACAGCGCGCTGCCGAACCAGCCCAGCGGCAGGCCGAGGTCGCGGTATTCGCCGCTGAAGAACAGGACCAAGCCGACCCCGGCCAGGGCCAGCCAGGCGATCAGGCGGTTGCGGGGAGACAGGACGGACATCGACGTTACCTCTGGCTTACACAATGTAAGCCAAACATTACATTCTATGTCGCGGATGTCAACTATTTTTTACATCTCCTTGTGAACCGCCGGCCGCGTCGCCATGTCCCGGGCATCCCAACCGCTCCCCACGCCATGACCGACCTCGCCAAGCCGCACGTGTTCGACGCCACCGCCGCGACCTTCGAGGACACGGTGATCCGCAAGTCGCTGGAAACCCCGGTGCTGGTGGACTTCTGGGCGACCTGGTGCGGCCCGTGCAAGACCCTCGGGCCGATCCTCGAGAAGCTCGCCGCCGACTACCACGGCGCGTTCACGCTGGCCAAGGTGGACGTCGACAAGGAGCAGGAACTCGCCGCCGCGTTCCAGATCCGCTCGGTGCCGACGGTGATGCTGGTGAAGGGCGGGCAGCTGGTCGACGGCTTCCCGGGCGCATTGCCCGAAGGCCAGTTGCGCGAGTTCCTGAAGCACCACGGCATCGAACCCGCCGCCCCGGTGGAGGAGGACGCCTCGGTGCCGGACGCGGTGCCGGTGGATCCGCACGAGGAGGTGATGCGCCTGCGCAAGGCCATCGAGGCCGAGCCGGACAAGGCCGAACTCAAGCTGGACCTGGCGCTCGCGCTGTTGCAGACCGGCGCGGCCGGCGAAGCCGAACAGCTGCTCGACGGCCTGCCGGCCAACCTCGCCACCGACGACCGCACCATCCAGGCGCGCGCGCGGCTCGGCTTCGCGGCGCTGCTCAAGGACGCGCCGGCGGCGGAGATCCTGGAGGCCGCGATCGCCGCCGATCCGGGCGACCTCCGCGCACGCCACCTGCTCGGCGTCCGCAAGCTGGTGTCGGGCGACGCCGAAGCGGGCCTGTCGCAGTTCATCGAGATGCTGCAACGCGACCGCGGCTACGGCGACGGCCTGGCCCGGAAGTCGCTGATCGACGCGTTCCGCGTCGTCGAGGACGAGGACCTGGTGGGACGCTATCGCCGGCGGATGTCGGCGCTGCTGCTGGTCTGAGCGCGCCGCGCACGGCGACCTGCGTCGCAATCGCGCGCCACCGCGGTTCCCAGCCGCCGCCGCGCGGTCGTATGCTCGGGGCGACGCCACCCCCGGGACGCCCGTGAACGACGCACGCCACGCTACGCGCGACGAGATGCCGCAGGTCGCGGGCCATCGCCTGCTGCGCGTCATCGGGCACGGCGGGATGTCGACCGTCTACCTCGCCGAACAGGTGTCGCTGGGGCGCAAGGTCGCGCTGAAGGTGATGCTCCCCGAAGCGCTCGCCGACGAAGTCAGCCGCAGCCGCTTCGAGCACGAGGCGCGCACCATCGCGCGCCTGCAACATCCGCACATCGTCGGCATCCACGAGGTCGGCCGCACCGAGGACGGGCTGCCGTTCTATTCGATGCCGCACCTGCCGCGCGGGCACCTGGCCCAACGCGACCTGCGCGGCGACCAGCCGCGCGTGGCCGCGATCCTGCGCGACCTGCTGGATGCCCTGGACTATGCGCATGTCCGCGGCGTCGTGCATCGCGACGTCAAGGCCGAGAACGTGCTGTTCGACGAGAACGAACGTCCGCTGCTCGCGGACTTCGGCATCGCCCTGCGGCGCGGTGGCAACCCGCGGCTGACGTCGGCCGGGCTGGCGGTCGGCAGCACCGCCTACATGCCGCCGGAACAGGCGCGCGGGCTGGAGGTGGACCGCCGCGCCGACCTCTACAGCCTCGGCGTGCTGGGCTGGGAAATGCTCACTGGCCGCCTGCCTTACTGCGCCAGCGACGCCCTGACGATGGCGCTGAAGCATGTGCAGGACCCGATCCCGCGCCTGCCCGGCGTGCTGCGGCACTGGCAACCGCTGTTCGACGCGGCATTGGCCAAGCGCCCCGAGGATCGCCCGGCGAGCGCGCAAGACATGCGGGAGGCGCTCGACCAGGTCGAACGCCGCGCCGGTCGCGGCTTCGGGCGGGTCGAGGTGCCGGCATCGACCGATGCACCATCGTCCGCGCGCGCAAGCCGCCTGCGCCCACGCCTCGCGCTCGCCGCGGCGGCAACCATCGGCATCGCTTTCGCCGGGGCTTGGTGGTGGATGGCACGCGTGACTGCCCCTCCCGCCAGGAATGCCGGCATCGTTGCCGTGCCCGGGCTGCCTGCCCCTGCGGCGGATGCCGCCGGTGGCGTGCTCGCCATGCCCGAGGCCATGGTGGCGTCCGGCCAGTCGGCATCCGCCGAAGGCGCGGCCTACGTGGCGAACGCCAACCAGCAGATCGCCGACGGGCGCCTGCTGGCACCGGCCAACGCCAACGCATGGGACAGCTGGGATGCGGCATGGCGGATCAACGCCACCCATGCGGACGTGCAACTGCTGACCGCGCGCCTGTTCGACGCGCTGGCGGAGGCCGCCACGGCGGCCCTGGGCCGCGCCGATGCCGGTGGCTCCCGGGCTTTGTTCGAGCGTGCGCGCCAACTCGATGCGCGCCGCGGCGGCGATGGCAGCGCGATCGCATTGCTGCGCAAGCGGCTGGAGGCTGCGTTGGCCGCACAACTCGACCGCCTGCTCGGCAAGCGCGACCGTGCGGCAGCCGAGGCCCTGCTCGCCAGCAGCGCGTGGATCACCGACGACCCGGCACGACGTCGCGCGTGGCAGGCGCGCGTCACCGCCCTGCCCGCCAAACCCACCACCCCGGTCATGCCCGCGGTTGCGGTGCCGGCCTCCGCACCCGCCCCGGTCGAGATAGTGACGGTCACCCGCACCGAATACGCCCGCTTCGCCGAGGCGACCGGCCGCGCGGCCGCGGAGTGCGGTCGCGCCGGCCTGTTCGGCGGCAAGCGCAGCTGGCGCACGGCAGGCGGCAGGCGTGGGGACGCCGGCCCGGTGGCCTGCGTCACCGCCGCCGACGCGCAGGCCTATGCCAACTGGCTCGATGCGCAAGGCATGGGGCGCCACCGCCTGCCCAGCGCGGGTGAGTTGCGCGCACAACCGCTGCAGCCGATCGCCGGCTGGACGACGTTGTGCGCGGATGCGGCCTGCGCCCGGCGCATGGCCAGCGGCAAGCTGCACGCGCTCGATGCCGCGCAGGGCTATCCCGATGTCGGCATCCGCCTGGTGCGCGCGCGCTGAGGGCATCGGCCCCTACAATCGCGGCATGTCCGCACCCGCCCCCCGGCCGCCGCTCGGCCAACGCCTGCAACGCCTGTTCCTGACCGGCCTGCTCACCCTGCTGCCGCTGTGGTTGACGTGGGTGGTGGTGAAGTTCGTGTTCGTCCTGCTCGGCGACCTCAGCAAGCCGCTGGTGCAGCCGTCGCTGCAGGGGATCGCCAGCCGCAACCCGATGGCCTTCGGCTGGCTGGTGGAACCCTGGGTGCAGGGCGCGATCGCGCTCGTCGCGACCGTGCTGGCGATCCTGCTGGTCGGCTGGCTGGCGCGGCGGGTGATCGGCCAACGCCTGCTGCGCTGGTTCGAGGCACTGGTGTCGCGGATCCCGCTGGCCAGCACCGTCTATGGCAGCGCGCGCAAGCTGCTGGACATCCTGCAGACCAAGCCGGACGGCACCCAGCGGGTGGTGCTGATCGATTTCCCGCATACCGAGATGAAGACGCTCGGCTTCGTCACCCGGGTGATGCGTGAAGCCGGCACCGGCCGCGAACTGGCCGCGGTGTACGTGCCGACCACGCCCAACCCCACCTCCGGCTACCTCGAGATCGTGCCGGTGGAGAAGATCACCCCGACCGACTGGAACGTGGACCAGGCCATGAGCTTCATCATCAGCGGCGGCGCCGTGGCGCCGGAGACCATCCCGTTCTCGCCGCCCGCCGCGCGCCAGCCGGGGGCCGACGCATGAACCGCCTGCTCGACGACCGCGCCACCAGGCTGTTCATCGGCCTTGCCGCGTTCTTCTGCGTCAACGCGGTGCTTGCCGAGTTCATCGGGGTCAAGATCTTCGCGCTGGAGGACACGCTGGGGATCGCGCCCCTGCAGTGGAACCTGTTCGGCCAGACCGGCTCGCTCAACTTCACCGCCGGCACCCTGCTGTGGCCGATCGTCTTCATCATGACCGACACGGTCAACGAATATTTCGGCAAGCGCGGCGTGCGCATGATCAGCTGGCTGGCCGCCGGCCTGATCGTGTACGGCTTCGTGTTCGCCTTCGTCGCGATCCACCTTGCGCCGGCCTCGTGGTGGGTGGGCGTGGCCAAGGACCAGGGCGTGCCGAACTACCAGGACGCGTTCGCCGCGGTGTTCGGCCAGGGCCTGTGGACGATCTGGGGCTCGCTGGTCGCCTTCGTGATCGGCCAGTTGATCGACGTGTCGATCTTCCATCGCATCCGCAAGCGCACCGGCGAACGCCATGCCTGGCTGCGCGCCACCGGCTCCACCGCGGTCTCGCAGCTGGTGGACAGCTTCGTGGTGCTCTACATCGCCTTCGTGCTGGGCCCGCAGCAGTGGCCGACCTCGCTGTTCCTCGCGGTCGGCACGCTCAACTACGCCTACAAGATGCTCGCCGCGATCGCCCTGATCCCGCTGCTGTACCTGATGCGCGCCGGCATCCATCGCTACCTCGGGCGCGCCCGCGCCGACGAGCTGCGCGAACAGGCGGCCGAAGGCTGATTCGATCGGAAAGCGAAAGGGCCGGCAATGCCGGCCCTTTTGCATGGTGCGTGCTGCGTGCGGATTACCCGCGCGTGCCGCGACGCTCGCCGCCCGGGCGGCCGTTGCGCTGGCCATCGCGCTGCGCCGGCTTCTGCCCGGTGTGCGCATGTGCGTGCGCGGAGGCGTCGCGCGGCTTGCCGTGCGGACGGCGATTGCGCGACGGCGGGCGCGGACCGCGCGGTTGCGGCTTGAACGGGGCCGCGTCGGTGCGGATGGCGCGGGTCGGCTCGAAGCCCTGCACGTGCTCCATCGCGATGTCGCGGCCGAGCAGCTTCTGGATCTGCCGCAGAAGGTGCGCCTCTTCCTGCGCCACCAGCGAGATCGCCTCGCCGCTGGCGCCGTTGCGGCCGGTGCGGCCGATGCGGTGGATGTAGTCCTCCGCGACCATCGGCAGGTCGTGGTTGATCACCAGCGGCAGGTCCGGGATGTCGAGGCCACGCGCGGCGACGTCGGTGGCGACCAGGATCCGCGCCTTGCCCGACTTGAACTCGTTCAGCGCCTTCTGCCGCGCTGCCTGGCTCTTGTTGCCGTGGATCGCGACCGCCGGCAGGCCGGACTCCTCCAGCTGTTCGGCCAGCCGGTTGCAGCCGTGCTTGGTCTTGCCGAACACCAGCACCTGCTCGGTGTGGCGGCGGCTGAGGATCTCGACCAGCAGCGCGCGCTTCTTGGGGCCGTCGACCGGATGTGCACGGTGCGCGATGGTCTGCGCGATGGTGTTCTGCGCGGCGACCTGCACTTCCTGCGGGTTGTCGAGGAATTCCAGCGCCAGCGCCTTGATGCGCGGCTCGAAGGTGGCCGAGAACAGCAGCGACTGGCGCTGCTTGGGCAGGCGGTTGAGGATGCGCTTGATCGCCGGCAGGAAGCCCATGTCGAGCATGCGGTCGGCCTCGTCCAGCACCAGCACCTGCACCGCGTCGAGCTTGACGCTGCCGCGGTCGAGGTGGTCGATCAGGCGGCCCGGGCAGGCCACCAGCACGTCGACGCCGCGACGCAGCTGGTCGACCTGCGGCTGCATGCCGACGCCGCCGAACAGCGTGGTGACGTTGAGCTTGAGGTGGCGGCCGTAGGTCTTGAAGCTGTCGGCAACCTGCACCGCCAGTTCGCGGGTGGGCACCAGCACCAGCGCGCGCGGCTTGCGCGGGCCGGCCGGCGGGGTTTCCTTGCTCAGGCGGTTGAGCACGGGCAGCGCGAACGCGGCGGTCTTGCCGGTGCCGGTCTGGGCGCCGCCCAGCACGTCGCGGCCGGACAGCACCAGCGGGATCGCCTGCTGCTGGATCGGGGTGGGCGTGGTGTAGCCGTTGTCGGCGAGCGCGCGCAGCAAGGCAGGCGCAAGGCCAAGGGTATCGAACGTCATTTTCGGAACTCCGGTGATGTTGCGGGCCCATGCACGGGCATGGGCGAAACCCGGGCGTTCCTGTGGACCTTGCGGTCCGTCCGCGCACCGAGTCGACAGATGGCACGACGCCGGGTATCCGGGCCGTGTCTGCGCGACGAAAGGCGTAAGGGAAAAGTAGCCGCATGGGCGGCCGGCTTGATCAGGAAAAACGCACCGTCGGGCGAACCCGAGGGCGATCAGCCGTGCGCAGAACCCGATCACTATACGGGAAACGGGGGGCCATCGGGATGCGACGGACGCCGCCCGTTCATGTTCCGGTCCCAAGTTCTCGACCACCGACACTTCCGGCGATGCCTCCACTTCGGGGACAATCGCGCATGGGAAATGCGACGGGAGTCACGGTGCACGACGGACATGATGCACAGGGCCGGTGTCGCTTCGGACGCCTGGATGCGGTCGCCACGGCCCGCACCCTCCTCCTCGTCGCGCTGGTCGGCCTGCTGTCCTGTCTCCCCGCCATCGCCGCAGACTGGCGCTACCGGGTTCGCCCTGGCGACACCCTCTGGGACCTCACGCGGATGCATGCCCGGCAGGACGTCGCCTGGCAGCGCGTGCAGGCTTACAACAAGATTGCCGACCCGCACCGAATCCTGCCCGCGACGGTGCTGCGCTTCCCGGTCGGCTGGCTGAAGATCCAGCCTGCCCAAGCCACCGTCGTGGGCGTGGTCGGCGATGCCACCGCCACGGACGACAGTGGCCGACGCCCGGTCGTTGCCGGCATGCGGCTCGGGGCCGGCACCACCGTGGATACCGCCGCCGATGCCAGCCTGACCCTGCGCTTCGCGGACGGGTCCGAACTGCTGGTGCAGGCCTCCAGCCAGTTGCGGCTGGACAAGCTCAGCGCCTACGGCCGCACCGGGATGGTGGACACCCGCATGCGCCTGCAGAAGGGACGGGTCGATAGCCGCGTGAAGTCGCTGCGCGGCCCCGGCGCCAAGTTCATCATCCAGACGCCGGACATCATGTCCAGCGTGCGCGGGACCCGGTTCCGGGTCGGCAGCGAAGACGGGGCCTCGCAGGTCGAAGTCACCGAAGGCCGGGTGATGGTGGCCCACGGCGACCAGGGCACCGTCCTGCGACCGCGGCAGGGGGTCGCCGCGAGGACCGCCGATGGCCGCGCGATAGCGCCGACTCCGCTGCTCCCGGCTCCCGGTGCACTCGACGTGGATGCGACGCAACGCCCGATCCGCGTGCAGTGGAAGCCGGTGCCGGGGGCCGCCGGCTACCGCGTCCTGGTCGGCGCGAACGCGACCTTCCCCTACCTGCTCCATGACCGCGTCATCGCAGGCACGGAAGACCTGCTGGACAGCCTCCCCGACGGCGACCACGCGGTGCGGGTCCGCGCCATCGACGCGCGCGGGGTCGAGGGCCAGGACGCCGTCGTCGAATCCACCATCGCGATGCCCGCGCCGTTCGCGCTGGAGACGCCGGATGGCCCGGTGGTCGAGGTGGATCGCCCGCGCTTCCGCTGGGCCTCGATGGGACCCGGGACTCGATACCACCTCCAGGTCGCCGGCACGGCGGGCTATGCCTCGCCCTTGGTCGACCTGCCGGGGATCACCGGCAACGAGGTGCGCTCGCCGGTGGCGCTGCCGCCCGGGGAGTACCGGTGGCGGATCGCGACCATCGACCGGCATGACCGCGTATCGGCCTACAACGAGGGGGGGCGCCTCACCGTCGCACCGCCCGCCGCCGGTCCCGGCGTCACCCGCGAAGCGCCCAGGGAGCGGGATGCGCTCCGCATCCGCTGGCAGGAGGGCGTGCCGGGCCAGCACTACCGTTTCCAGCTCTCGCGCCGCCCGGATTTCGGGACGCTGGAAGTGGATCGCGTGGTCGAACAACCGCACGCAATCGTCCCCAGCCTCCGCGCCGGCCAGTGGTATGCGCGGGTGCAGGCGATCGACGGCGATGGCTACGCCCGGCCCTTCGGCCCCCCGCAAGCCATCAAGGTCGGCTGCCTCCCCTGCCGCTGGGTCGGGGGCGGCGCCGCCCTGCTCCTCGTGCTGTCGCTGTAGATGGCAGTCCCGGCCTTCTCGTGGTGGCGCGGACTGGCGTTGGTGGTGGCCGCCGCAACCTGCGTCATGGGGCTGGTCTACTCGGGCATCGCCTGGCGCGTCGATGCGTCGCTCTACGATGCCATGCTGGGCGCGAACGAGACCGAAGCCGACGACCGGATCCTGGTGGTTGCGATCGACGAAGGCAGCATCGCCGCGCTCGGCCGCTGGCCGTGGAGCCGCGGTGTCCACGCCCAGCTCATCGACCGCTTGTCCAAGGGGCAGCCGCGGGCGATCGCGCTCGATGTGATGTTCGCGGAACGCGATGCCACGGAGCCCGCCGGCGATGACGCGCTGGCCGGTGCCATCGCACGCAATGGGCGGGTGGTGCTGCCGGTGATGGTGGAGCCCGCCGAACCCGGCGGCATCCCCGTCGAAGTCCTGCCGCTGCCCGCCATGGTGCAGGCCAGCGCCGGACTGGGCCATGCCGCGGTCGACGTGGATCCCGATGGCGTCACCCGCAGCGCCTACCTGCAAGCCGGCCTCGGCGAACCGCACTGGCCCGCGCTCGGGCTCGCGTTGCTGCGGGCCGGGCGTGTCCAGCCCGCCGGCGTGCTGCCAGGCGCGCGGGCCCCGACCCTGGCGGAGGCAACCCCCTATCAATGGCGACAGGACCATCGCGTCCTCGTGCCCTACCCGGATGCGGCGACCATCCAGCAGGCGTCGTACGTCGACGTCCTGCGCGGGCGTATCGACCCGCGCATGCTGCGCGGTAAATGGATCCTGGTCGGCGCCACCGCGCACGGCCTCGGCGAACGCGTGCTGACGCCCGGGCACGCGGGGGAAGTCCGCATCCCCGGGGTGCTGTACCAGGCCAGCCTCGCCAGCATGCTGCTGCGCGGCGACGCGATCACGCCGGCCTCCGCCGGGGCGATCGCGGCGGGATCGATCGCGCTCGCACTCCTGCCCCTGCTTGCGCTCTGGCGCTGGCCGCGCGTGTCGAGCTGGCTGGTCGGTGCCGGCGGAGCGCTGCTCGCCCTCGCGACCAGCGCCCTGCTGCTGGCCCAGGCGCGGGTCTGGTGGCCTCCGACCGCAACCCTCGTCGCGCTCTTGCTTGCGTTGTCGTTGCTGGCCGCGTATCGCTACCGCCGCTCGCACCGGCTGGCGCATTCGGATTCGCTGACCCGCCTCGCGAACCGGCGCATGTTCGACCTCATCCTCGAGCGCGAGTCGCTCGCCTCGCGGCGCAGCGGCAAGCCGACGTCGTTGCTGCTGGTCGATGTCGACAACTTCAAGCACTACAACGACCACTGCGGGCACCGCGCGGGCGATGCGATGCTGCAGGCGGTGGCCGCAAGGCTGGCCGCGCGCGTGGGTCGCCCGCGCGACCTGTGCGCGCGCTACGGGGGCGACGAGTTCGCCGCGATCCTGCCGGAAACCGACGCGGCATCCGCGGGCAAGCTCGCGGCGCAGCTGGTTGGCGACGTGGCCGCACTGGCGATGCCGCATCCGCAGAACGACGGGGCCGCAGTGGTCACGGTGAGCATCGGCGTCGCCGCCTGCAATCCGGAGGGCGAGACCACCGCCAGCCTGCTGGAACGCGCGGACGCCGCCCTGTACAAGGCGAAGGAAGCGGGGCGCAACCGGCATGTGGTCGCGCCCGCCCTCGCAGACTGAATTTCCCCGCCACGCACGAGTCCGCCATGAAGCCCGAACACGTCCTCGCCCGCATCCTGCTGTCTTCCGTTTTCATCGCGATGGGCGGGTATCGGCTGTGGATGGCCTACCAGGGCTTCCCGGTGTCGAACGGCACCGTGTTGCTGAGTGCGGCGGAATTGGCGCTCGGCCTGGCGATCGCCGGCGGCTGGCGGCTCCGGCTCATGGTCGGCATCGCGATCGCCGTGCTGCTGGCCGATGCGGTGTTGTCGCACCCGTTCTGGACCTCGGCCGGCGCCGCCCGCGGCGCCAACCTGCTGCATTTCGCGAAGAACCTCGGGCTGGTGGGCGGTTTGCTGCTGCTGGCCGGCACCGGCGGCGGCAAGCGTCGCTGACATGCACGCCGCAAGCGAACCGCTGCTGCGAGCGACCGGCGCAAGCCGGAGCCAGGTGGGGATGGTCGAGTTGTTCTACGACCTGGTCTTCGTGTTCGCGATCACCCAGCTCTCGCACGGACTGCTGGCGCACCTCGACCCGATGGGCGCGCTGCAGTCCGCGTTGCTGTTCCTCGGGGTCTGGTGGATGTGGATGTACACCACCTGGAGCACCAACTGGCTGAACCCGGCGGCCGCGCCGGTGCGCCTGCTGCTGTTCGCGCTGATGGCGCTCGGGATGCTGATGTCCGCCGCCCTGCCGCAGGCATTCGCGGACCGCGGGCTTGCGTTCGCCCTTGCCTACGTCGCGCAGCACCTGCTGCGGAGCGCCTACGCGGTGCGCGCGTTCGGCGCAGCGACGCCGCAGGGCCGCAACTTCCTGCGCATCCTGGCGTGGCTTTCCGTTTCGGGCGCTTGCTGGATCGCCGGCGGCCTGGCCGATCCGGCCACGCGGCTCGCCTGGTGGGGCGCGGCCCTCGCGATCGAGTACCTGGGGCCATCGGCCAGGTTCCGGATCCCGGGCTTCGGGGCCTCCTCGACCCGCGACTGGAACGTCGATCCGCACCACATGGCGGAGCGCTGCGGACTGTTCGTGATCATCGCGCTCGGCGAATCGCTGCT
>JAFLEB010000048.1 GCA_017302075.1 Lysobacterales bacterium | reverse complement strand
GTTGCGCAGCGCGGGCCTGCTGGCCGGTGATGCGTCCGGCTGGCTGCAGGCATGGCTGGTCGGTGGCGCGATGGGCTATCGCGGCGACGTGCCCGCCTTGTGCCGGGGCGCGGCGTGAGCCGGCGCGGCCAGCTCGACGTGGTGGTCGCCGGCGGCGGCGTGGTCGGCGCGGCCGCTGCACTGGTGCTGGCCCGTGAGGGCCAGCAGGTCGCGCTGGTCGAGGCCCGGCGCCCCGCGCCCTGGCGACGCGACGACCCGGACCTGCGGGTGTATGCCTTCGCCCCGGACAACGCGGCCTTGCTCGATGGGCTCGACGCCTGGACGCCGGTGCTCGCCGCGCGTGCGCAGCCGTATCGCGGGATGCGCGTGTGGGATGCCGGCGGCGGCGATCCGCTGGTGTTCGATGCGGATGCGCTCGGCCAGCGGCAGCTCGGCTGGATCGTCGAGAACGGCCTGCTGGTCGACGTGCTGTGGCAGCGTCTCGCCGCCGCCGGCGTGCGCATGCACTGCCCGGCGCGCATCGCCTCGCTGCAGCAGGAGGAAGGCGGGGTGCGGGTCGGGCTCGACGACGGCAGCACGCTCGAGGCGCGCCTCGCGATCGCCGCGGATGGCGGGGCATCCGCCTTGCGCGAGATGGCGGGCATCGCCGCGCCGCGCCACGCCTACGGCCAGCAGGGCGTGGTCGCATTCGTGGCCAGCGAACACGCACACCAGGCCACCTGCTGGCAGCGATTCCTGCCGACCGGGCCGGTCGCCTTCCTGCCGTTCGCGACCGACGACGGCGATCCGCGCGCCGGCCGCCTCGGCTCGATCGTGTGGACCCTGCCCGATGCCGAGGCGACGCGCCTCATCGACGCCGCGCCGGAGGCTTTCGTGCGCGCGCTGGCGCAGGCCTTCGGCGGCGAACTGGGCGGGTTCGCATTGCAATCGCCGCGGGTTGGTTTCCCGTTGCTGCGGCAGTTGGCCGACGACTACGTGGCCGGGCGCGTGCTGCTGCTGGGCGATGCGGCGCACCGCGTGCATCCGCTGGCCGGGCAGGGCGTCAACCTGGGATTGCGCGACGTCGCCGCGCTGCAGGCACTGCTGCGCCAGGCCAGGGCGAATGCCAGCGACTGGGCAAGCCCCGCGCGGCTGGCGCGCTGGGCGCGCACCCGCAAGAGCGAGAACGCGGTCAACGCCCATGCCTTCGAGGCAATCAACCGCGCGTACAGCAACGATGCGCTGCTGCCCACCCTGTTGCGCGGGCATGCGCTGTCCATTGCCGGCAAGCTGCCGCCGCTGGCGCGCGCGTTGTGGCGGCACGCCGCGGGGGTGTAGCCCATCCCGCTTCGCCTCATCGGGTGGCGAAGACGGTGATCTCCTCGCGGTCGTGGTAGAGCTGCTTCGCACGGATCGCCAGCGGTTCGCCGGCCTGCGCGGCGAACAGGTCCAGGCACAGCCGGGTTTCCTGCCAGCGTTTCTTCATCGGCAGCTTGAGGTTGAAGATCGCGTGCCGGCACCAGCCCTCGCGCAGCCAGGTGGCCATGCGTTCGGCGACGCGGCGCGGCTGCTCGACCATGTCGCAGACCATCCAGTCGAGCGCCTGCGCCGGCTGCCAGCTGAAGCCGTCGGCGCGCAGGTGTTCGACCAGGCCGGTGTCCAGCACGTGCTGGCGCAACGGCCCGTTGTCGATCGACTGCACGCGCAGGCCGTGGCGGGTCAGCACCCAGGTCCAGCCGCCCGGCGCAGCACCGAGGTCGGCCGCGCGCATGCCGTCGCGCAGCAGGCGACGGCGCTCGCCCTCGTCGAGCAGCACCAGCAGCGCTTCCTCCAGCTTCAGCGCCGACCGCGACGGGGCGTCCGCGTGCATGCGCAGGCGCGGGATGCCGAGCGGCCATGGCGCGCTGTCGGCGGGATCGCTGGCGGCGAGCAGGGCGTGGTCGCCGGAGACGAAGCAGACGTGCAGGCGCGGCAGCCGCGCATCATCCTGGGCCGACAGCAGCCCGGCCTTGCGCAGCGCCGGGCGCAGTGCGTTGCCGAGGCTGCGGGAGAGGCCGGCCAAGGGCTTCGCGGCGTCGGAATCGGGATGCTCCATCACCAGCGTGCCGAACGGGGCGCGACCCTGCAGCGCCGCGAGCATCGGCGCGATGCGGTCGCGCGGGTCCAGCCCGCGCAGGTCGGCGAGCAGGCGCAGCTTCTGCCGCGCGAAGATCAGCGAGGCCCACGGCAGCGCGCGCGACAACCCATCGGCATCCTCGCAGGCATAGACCACGTGGCCGCTGTCGCGCTCGGTGCGCGCGTAACCCGCGAACCCCGCTTCCGCCGCGCGGTCGCTCAACTCGCCCGCGAGCTCCGGTTCGAAGCCTGCGCGGCAATAGCAGAGCAGGCCGTCCATCCGGCCGCTCAGTAGCGCGCGCCGCCGCTTTCGCCGTAGGCGCGCAGCACCGCGCGCGCGGCGTCGCGCTCGAGGTCGCGGACCACGGCGATGCCGCGCGATTGCAGTTCGCCCACCCAGTCCGCCGGTAGCGGGCCTTCGTCGAACTCGGTGAGCGTTTCCACGTCCTCGCTGCGCGCGCCGATCAGCAGGCGGTCGATGCCGGCCCAGACCGTGGCGCCATAGCACTGGCAGCAAGGTTGCGAGGAGGTCGCGAGGGTGATCGGCCCGACCGGCCGGTCCTCGGCATCGCGGTTCAGGCGCAGCCGCTGGGTGCGGCCCTGCGCCAGCATGTAGGCCATCATCTCGGCGTGGGCGACGCTGCAGGCGTGCGGCACCACGCGGTTGACCCCGACCGCGATGATGCGGTCGTCGGGCCCGAACACCGCGGCGCCGAACGGACCGCCCGAATTCGCCTCGATGTTGCGCTTCGACAAGTCGATCGCCAGCGCGACCTTCTCGGTATCGGACCGATACGCGCGGGTGGCGTCCACGGTGTCGTGCACCCAGGCCGGCAGGGTCAGGTGGACCTGCGCGTACAGCACGCTTACTTGCCTGCCCAGGTGTCGCGCAGGGTCACGCTGCGGTTGAACACCGGCTTGCCGGGCGCGTGGTCGTAGCGGTCAGCCACGAAGTACCCGTTGCGTTCGAACTGGAAGCCTTGTTCCGGCGCGGCGTCGGCGGCGGCCGGTTCGACGTAGCCGGTGACCACCTGGCGCGAGGCCGGGTTGAGGTAGTCGCGGTAGGTCTTGCCGTCCTCGTCGGTGTCGGGATTGGGCACCGTGAACAGGCGGTCGTACAGGCGGATTTCGGCCGGCACGCCGCGGGTCGCGCTGACCCAGTGGATGGTGCCCTTGACCTTGCGGTTGGCGCCTTCCATGCCCGGGCGGGACTCGGGGTCCAGGGTGCAGCGCAGCTCGACCACGCGGCCGTCGGCGTCCTTGACCACCTCGTCGCAGCGGACGATGCCGGCGCCGCGCAGGCGCACGTCGCCGCCCACGGTGAGGCGCTTGAAGCCCGGCGGCGGCACTTCGGCGAAGTCCTCGCGCTCGATCCACAGCGTGCGCGAGAACGGGATCGCGCGCTCGCCCTGGGAGGCATCCTTGGGGTGGTTGGCGAATGCAAGCGATTCCTCGTGGCCGTCCGCGAGGTTGGTCAGCACCAGCTTCAGCGGGTCGAGCACCGCCATCCGCCGCGGCGCATGCGCGTCGAGATCGTCGCGCAGCGCGCCTTCGAGGATGCCGATGTCGAGCAGCGAGTTCTGCTTGCTGATGCCGACGCGTTCGACCATCAGGCGCAGCGCGGACGCGGTGTAGCCGCGGCGGCGGATGCCCTGCAGGGTGGGCATGCGCGGGTCGTCCCAGCCATCGACCAGGCCATCCTCGACCATCGCCAGCAACTTGCGCTTGCTCATCACCAGGTAGTTGAAGTTCAGCCGCGAGAACTCGATCTGGCGCGGGGTGCCGGCCTCGCGGGGCAGGCCCTTGGCGGCCAGCGGTTCCAGCAGCCAGGGGTTGCCGGCGAGGTCCACCTTCGCCACGCACCAGTCGTACAGCGGGCGGTGGTCCTCGAACTCCAGCGTGCATAGCGAATGGGTGATGCCCTCGATCGCGTCGCTGAGCGAATGCGCGTAGTCGTACATCGGGTAGATCGGCCAGTCGTTGCCGGTGTTCTGGTGCTCGACGTGCTTGATCCGGTACAGCGCCGGGTCGCGCAGGTTGATGTTGCCGCTGCCCATGTCGATCTTCGCGCGCAGGGTGCGCGCGCCATCCGCGAATTCGCCCGCGCGCATGCGCCGGAACAGGTCGAGGTTCTCCTCGACCGTGCGCTCGCGGTACGGCGAATTGCGGCCCGGTTCGGTGAGGGTGCCGCGGTAGGCGCGCACGTCCTCGGCGGACAGGTCGCAGACGAAGGCGTCGCCCTGCTTGATCAGCTTCTCGGCGGCCAGGTAGAGCACGCCGAAGTAGTCGGAGGCGTGGCGCAGGCTGGCCCAGTCGAAGCCCAGCCAGCGCACGTCGTCCTGGATCGCGCGGACGTATTCGGGGTCTTCCTTGGCGGGGTTGGTGTCGTCGAGGCGCAGGTTGCAGCTGCCGCCGAACTCGGCGGCGACCCCGAAGTCCAGGCAGATCGCCTTGGCATGGCCGATGTGCAGGTAGCCGTTCGGCTCGGGCGGGAAACGGGTCTTGATCGCCGCGTGCTTCCCGCTCGCCAGGTCCTCGCGGACGATCTGGCGGATGAAGTCGGTCCGGACGGGGGCGTCGGCGGCGGGCGTGGGGGCGTTGGAGGACACGGGCACGGGCTGGCGTTGGGAGCCGGTTAGTGTAGCGGAGGGGCGTCCGGATGCGGTTTCGGCCCGGCTGGCACGCTTCATGCTTGGCATGGTTCTGGAGGGGGGACATGCAGACGGTCTATGAAGCGGCGAACGTGATCGACGCCCACCTGGTCCGCCAGGCCCTGGAGGCCGATGGCATCCCCGCCTACGTGCGCGGCGAGGCACTGGCGGGCGGGATCGGCGAACTCGGCGTGTTCGGGCTGGTCGCGGTCATGGTGCCGGAGGCGGCCTGGCCAGCCGCGCGCGCCCTCGTCGAGGCGATGGGGCTGGCCGGCGGACAGGAAGCGCCTGCCGTGGACGATCCGGGCGGGGAGGCCGCGTGCCCGGCCTGAGGCACGCGCTGCGGGGCGTGGGGCTGGCGCTCCTGCTGGCCTTGCCCGCCGCTGCGTTGGCCTGGCTGGCCGATGTAGGTGCGGAGGGCGGGACCGACGATGCGGTCCGGGTACAGGTCAGCGCCGCCGGCGCCGTCGACGGCCGCCTGCCTTTCCGCAGCACCGGGGAGGGAGCCATCACCGCACGCGTGGCATTCACCTTGCCCGAGGGGGAGGGCGATCGCTGGGTCCTGTGGCTGTCCCGGGATGCCCTCGACGAGGTGCGGGCCTGGGCACCGGGATGGGCGCCGCCGGCGCAGCATTTCCACGCTGCGCCCGATGATGCATTCCCGGCCGGCTATGCGTTCCCCTTGCCGGCGGAGTGGCGTGGCGCGCACGTGGTGCAACTGTCGCTGGCAGGCGGGGTACGCGCCGCGCCGCGGCCACGGATCATCAGCGATCGCACCATGCTGCGCATCGTGGCGCGGGATCGCGCGATCGCCTCGGCGATCTACGCCGCGATGCTGACGCTGGCCATTGCCGCGTTGGCGCTCTACGCCGCGGTGCGCGACCGCGCGTTCCTGTGGTTCGCCCTCTACGCATGCACCGGTTTGCTGCTGGCTGCGGCGATGAACGGCCACCTGGTCGCCGTGCTGCCGCGTTCCCTCCTCGCTGCCGCGGGTGCGGGCGGGTTCTGGGCCACCATGCTCGTCTTCGCGGGGGTGGGCGTGCGCACGGTGTTGCGCTACGCGGTCGCGGGCGAGTCGGAAGCGCTGGGCGCATGGCGGCTGTTGCCCTGGGCGTATGTGGCGGCAGCGGTCGTGGCCCTGCTGGCCCCGCACGCCTGGGCCGCCTGGATCGGCTGGCTCGCCAACCTCGGCTGGATCGCCGCCGTGTCGGCGTCCTTCGTGCTGGTGTATGCGGCGGCGCGGCGCGGCGTCTCGATGGCGGTCGCAATGCTGCTGCTGCTGGGACTGGTCGGATTCGCGGGTGGTGCGCATGAACTGATGCAGTCCGGCCGCCTGCCCGACAACGCGTGGACCCGCTACGGTTACCAGTGCGCCCTCGTGCTGTTCTCCGTGGTCCTCTACGTCGGCTTGTGCAGTCGGGTGGGTGCGGTGCGGCAGCGGCTGGACGACGAGGCGCAGGCGCGTCGGGCCAGCGAGCAGAGGCTGCGCCGTGAGCAGGTCCGCGGCGACCTGGCCTCGCAGTTGCAGGCGGCGCTGCGCGATACCGACGACGGCGCGGTGGCGCCCACGGCCTTTGGCTTGCTGGCGGACGCGGCGCAGCGCCTGTTGGGGTGCGGAAGCGCGGCGGTCCTGGTCGAGGCCTACCTGGGTGATCCCGGCCTGCGCCTGCACGGCACCGACCCGGCGTCCGCCGTGGGGCGCTCGGCCATGGCCGAGCGCGGGGGCATCCGCGAGGCAGCCCTCGCGGGCACGCCGGTGGTGTTGCGCCTGGGCGACGGCGCGCGCGGCGGCGATGGTGCCGGCGCCGACCACGTGGTGGTCCCGCTCGCCGCACGTGCAGGTGGCTGGGGCGCCTTGGTGGTGCGCCTGCCGCTGCAATGCGTGCCGGACCAGGCGGAACTGGCGGCGCTGGACGGCATCGCGCGCCTGGTGGTGCTGCACGCGCAGGAGGCCCATGCCGCCGCGCAGTTGCGACGCACCGCCGAACTCGATTCCCTGACCTGCACGCTGAACCGGCATTCGCTGGACCGCGTGGCCGCCGATGCCTTCGCCGCGCGGCAGGGCACCGCATCGCCACTATCGGTCCTGTTCATCGATCTCGATTGGTTCAAGCCGATCAACGATACCCATGGCCATGCCTGCGGCGACCATTGCCTGCGGGCCGTGGCGCAGGCCCTGTGCGGGCAGTTGCGCCCGGGCGATGTCGTCGGCCGCTATGGCGGCGAGGAATTCCTGGTGCTGTTGCCCGGTTCCGATGCCGCCGCGGCGCGCGTGCTCGCCGAGCGCTTGCGGCGGACCATCGAGGGGCTGGACATCGAATGGGAAGGGCGCCGGATCCGGGTGACCGCCAGTTTCGGCCTTGCCGGCATGCGCGAACAGGACACCGGCCTTGCATCGTTGCTCTCCCGCGCCGACAAGGCGCTCTACCAGGCCAAGCGCGAGGGTCGGAACTGCGTCCGCGCCGCTTCGGCCTACGCCGAGTAGCGGAGGCGCACGCCGACCGTGGTCAGGGCAAGTATTGGCACCAGTACTGCAGCTCGCTGCTCTTGCTCGGCTCGTACACGGACTGGAACCCGGTGAAGCCGTAGGCGTCAGCACGTCCGTCGAACGGCGGGCGGTGGGTGGCCTGGTGGATCAAAACCGGGTCGCCGGTGGTCATGCCGTAGGTATAGACCCGGATGAAGCGACCGGTGGTCGGCAGGTCGGCATACACCAGCTTGAACTCGAAGTAGCGGCCGATCTTGCGTCCGGCGACCTGGTAGGGCGTGGTGGTCGGCGCGGCGTCCACCGTCCATTCCTCGCCGCCATAGACCACGTGGCAGCGCGCGGTTTCCGCGTGTGCCGTGCCGGTGGCGGCGAGCGCGGCGAGCAGCAGCAAGGGGGCGAGGCGAGGCATCAGGGCGCTCCGGTGCATTGGCGGACCTCGCCGTCGCCGGCGCGGCCGCAGGGACTGGCGACGGCGGGCGCTGGATGCGGCACGCCGTCCGCATCCAGGCGTGCGACATGGGTACGCCAGCTGCGCACGCCGTCGGGCCCGACCTTCAGCGACAGCACCCAGCCAGTGGTGGTGGCCTCGGTCTCGAACCCGTTGAACAGGAAGTTGCCCAGGCTGTAGACGATCGGCTTGCCGCGGTAGACCTCGGCGCCCTGGGTGACGTGCGGGTGGCCGCCGACCACCATGTCCGCGCCGGCATCGATCATCCGCCGCGCGAACGCGCGCAACCGCGGGCTGGGCTGCGCCTCTTCCTCCCAGCCCCAGTGCATGAACGGGATCACGATGTCGGCATGGTGCACCGTGCGTGCGGCGACGATGTCCTCGATCACCTGCTCGTCCTCGCCGCTCCATGCCACGCCCGGGCGGGTGGCATCGGCCTCGAACGAACGCGGCTTGAACTCGAGGTAGCCGAGCAGCGCGATGCGCAGGCCGTTGCGCTCGACGACCAGCGGCGCATGCGCCTCGGTGGCGTTGCGGCCGCCGCCGAAGCCGGCCAGGCCGGCCCCGCGCATCAGGTCCAGTTGTTCGGCGAACGCGGCCTTGCCGAAGTCGCCGGAATGGTTGTTCGCCAGCGACATCGCGTCGAAGTGGCGCTTCAGCACCGGCAGCACGCCGGGGTCCGCGCGGAAGGTGTAGGGCTTGGCCAGCGCCGTGCCGCCGGTGGCGACCACGCATTCCAGGTTGCCGATGCGCAGGTCGTGGGACGCCAGCAACGGGGCGAAAGGCTGGAAGGGGTCGACGCCACGCGCGATGAGTTCCCCGGGTCGCTCGGCGACCATGATGTCGCCGACGAAGACCAGCGAGGCCTCGCGGTCAGCCGCGGCGGCGGGGAGGGCGAGCAGGCAGGCGAGAGCAGCACCGGGGCGTCGTATGGTCATCCGCCGATCATCGCGCAAATCCCCGCCAGATGGATCAGAGCCGGGTCACCGCGCAGACATAGACCAGTTCGCAGGCGCCGCCGCCGCTGTCCTCGCGGGTCAGCGAGCTGCGCCAACGCCAGCCGCCGGGGCGGTCCAGCTGGACCAGCCAGCCGTCGACGCGGATGCGGTCGCCTTCGCCTACCCGCGCGAGGTCGGCCGCCACCGTGGCGTTGGCGGGCACCATGTGCATGTTGGCGCTACTGCGCACGATCTCCGCGAGCGGGATCGGCGGATCGCCCTGCCAGCGGTAGCGGTACCAGCGGCCGGACTGGCGGATGTCGAGGCGGGCGACCACGGCGTCCTCGGTCATCCGGCCCCAGCCCAGGGCCAGGTCGGTGGGCGCGTAGTCGGCTTCGCGGTCGAAGCGGTAGTCCTCGCGACCGAGCACGCGTGCCTCGACGCTGAAGCCCGCCAGCGGCGTCGTGCCGGCGTCGCCCACGCCGGGGAGCGCGAGCCCAGCGGGGACAGCGGTTTGCAGAGGCGCGTCGCCGCTCGCCACGCGCGGCGGCAGCGGACAGCCCGATGGCATTGCAGTCGCCTCGCGGGAGACCGGGTCCGGGCGCAACGCAAGCCACCAGGCGGCGCTGCAGGCCAGCGCGGCGAGCAGCACGAGATGCCGCGCGTTCACGCCGGCGCGCCTTCTAGGCCGCCGCGAGCTGGGCGCGGGTCGCGCCGCCGATGGCATCGCCGAGCTGGTGCAGGAACGCGTCCAGCGCCGAGGACTTGCGCCACACCAGCGCGATGCGCCGGCTGGGGGCGGTGCCGCGGAACGGCACCAGGCGGATGTTCGCCGGTTGCGCGATCGGCTCGTGGACCGACAGCGCCGGCAACAGGGTCACGCCCACCCCCGCCGCGACCATCTGCCGCAAGGTCTCCAGGCTGGTCGCGCGAAAGCCCGACTTCTCGCGCGCGCCGGACAGGCGGCAGACATCCAGCGCCTGGTCGCGCAGGCAGTGCCCGTCCTCGAGGAGCAACAGGGTTTCGTCCGACAGCTCGGCGGCGTCGAGCGCGCTGCGGCGGGCCAGCGGATGCTGCTGCGGCGCGGCCAGCACGAACGGTTCCTCGAAAAGGAATTCCGCGTGCAGCTGGTCGTCGTGCAGCGGCAGCGCCAGCAGCGCCGCATCCAGCTTGCCTTCGCGCAGGCGCTGCAGGAGTTCGTCGCTCTTTTCCTCGACCAGCAGCAGTTCGAGCTGCGGGAACCGCGCGCGCAGGGTCGGCACCACGTGCGGCAGCAGGTACGGGCCGAGGGTGGGGAACACGCCCAGCCGCAGCGTGCCGGATTCGGGATCGCGGCTGCGACGGGCGGCCTCGCGCATCTGCTCGACGTCGGCGACGATCCGGCGCGCGCGCTGGACCACGTCCAGGCCGGCCGCGGTCAGCATCACCTTGCGCGGTGCGCGTTCCACCAGCACCACGCCGAGCTCGTCTTCCAGCTTGCGGATCTGGGTCGACAGCGTGGGCTGGCTGACGAAGCAGGCGTCCGCCGCCTTGCCGAAGTGGCGGAGGTCGGCGAGGGCCACCAGGTACTTGAGGTCGCGCAGGTTCATGGCGTGGCTTCCATCGGTGCGACCCCCATGGCGCGCCGCACGACCGGTCGCCGTGCAGCGTGCATGCGTCAGGCCGCTTGTGCGTCGTTGGCGTCCGGCGTCGAATGCCGGATCAGGTAATCGAAGGCCGACAGCGCAGCGGTGGAGCCGCCACCCATCGCCACCACGATCTGCTTGTACGGCTCGGTGGTGGCGTCGCCCGCGGCGAACACGCCGGGCAGGCTGGTGTGGCCGCGGTCGTCGACTTCGATCTCGCCGCGCGGGCTCAGGGTCACCGCGCCCTTCAGCCAGTCGGTGTTGGGCAGCAGGCCGATTTGCACGAACACGCCCTCGACCTGCAGCTCGCGCTTCTCGCCGGTGCCGCGATCGGTGAAGGCCAGGCCGGCGAGCTTGCCGGCCGCGCCGGTCATCCCGGTGGTCTGCGCGTTCACGTGCACGCTGGCGTTCGGCAGGCTGCGCAGCTTGCGCTGCAACACCTCGTCGGCGCGGAGCTTGCCGTCGAACTCCAGCAGGGTGACGTGCTCGACCAACCCGGCGAGGTCGATCGCCGCCTCCACGCCGGAGTTTCCGCCGCCGATCACCGCCACCCGCTTGCCCTTGAACAGCGGGCCGTCGCAGTGCGGGCAGTAGGTCACGCCCTTGTTGCGGTAGGTGTCCTCGCCGGGCACGCCGGTCTGCCGCCAGCGCGCGCCGGGGGCGAGGATGACGGTACGTGCACGCAGGGTCGCGCCGCTTTCGAGTTCGACGCCGACCAGTCCGCCCGCCTGCGCGGCAGGCTGCATGGCCTTCGCGCGCTGCGCGGTGACCAAGTCCACGCCGTAGCTGCGCACGTGCGCTTCCAGCGACGCGGCCAGCTTCGGGCCCTCGGTGTATTCGACCGAGGGGAAATTCTCGATCGCCATGGTGTCCAGCACCTGGCCGCCGAAACGCTCGGTGACGATGCCGGTGCGGATGCCCTTGCGCGCGGCGTAGATCGCGGCCGCGGCACCGGCCGGACCGCCGCCGACCACCAGCACGTCGTAAGGCGCGGCATCGTTGAGGGCGTCAGCGGCACGCGCCGCCGCGCCGGTGTCGAGCTTGGCCAGGATCTGTTCGATGCTCATGCGGCCGGCATCGAACTCGGCGCCGTCGAGGTAGATCGTTGGCACCGACATCACCTGCCGCGCCTCGACCTCGGCCTGGAATAGGCTGCCGTCGATCGCGACGTGCTGGATCCGCGGGTTCAGCACGCTCATCGCGTTGAGCGCCTGGATGGTGTCCGGGCAACTCTGGCAATGCAGCGACATGTAGGTTTCGAAGCGGTAGTCGCCGGGCAGCGCGCGCACCTGCGCCGCAAGCGCCTCGTCGATCTTCACCGGGTGGCCGCCGACCTGCAGCAGGGCCAGCACCAGGGACGTGAACTCGTGGCCCAGCGGGATTCCGGCGAAGCCGACCTGCACCTCGGTGCCGGCGCGGCGGATCAGGAAGGACGGCTTGCGCGGGTCGTCGCCGGTCGCGCGGCTGATCTTCGGCGACAGCGCGGCGATGTCGTCGAGCAGTGCGTCGAGTTCGCGCGCGGCCTCGGAATCATCCAGCGACGCGACCAGTTCGATCGGCTGCTGCAGGCGTTCGAGATAGGCGGCCAGTTGGTCCTTCAGGTCCTGGTCGAGCATGGCGGCATCCTCTGGGGGAGGGATGGAGGGGGATGGAAAGGGCTGCGGCCGACCGCCCGCGGGGGCTGGCCGGAGCCCTCTCCCCGGGGCGGGGAGAGGGGCGGGCCGCGGGCGTCGGACAGGAACGCCGCCCGCGTCTTGGGGTCAGATCTTGCCAACCAGGTCCAGCGACGGCTTCAGCGTCTTGGCGCCTTCGTTCCACTTCGCCGGGCAGACTTCGTTGGGGTGCGAGGCGACGTACTGCGCGGCCTTGAGCTTGCGCACGGTCTCCTTGACGTCGCGGGCGATCGCGTTGTCGTGCACTTCCATGGTCTTGATCACGCCATCGGGGTTGATGATGAAGGTGCCACGCAGGGCCAGGCCTTCCTCGTCGATGTGCACGCCGAACGCGCGGGTCAGCTGGTGGGTGGGGTCGCCGACCAGCGGGAACGCGGCCTTGCCGACCGCCGGGGAGGTCTCGTGCCACACCTTGTGCGAGAAGTGGGTGTCGGTGGTGACGATGTAGACCTCGGCGCCGGCCGACTGGAACTCGGCGTAATGCTCGGCGGCGTCTTCGATCTCGGTCGGGCAATTGAAGGTGAAGGCCGCCGGCATGAAGATCAGGACCGACCACTTGCCCTGCAGGGACTGGTCGGTGACCTCGACGAACTTGCCGTTGTGGAAGGCATTGGCCTTGAACGGGGCGACCTTGGTATTGATCAGGGACATCGTGGTTCCTCGGTGTGGATGGGGTGATGCGACGCGACAAATCTATGGTTCGGCATTCAATCGATCAATGAAATTGATTCTATCGAAACAATAGTTAAAAACTATTGAATTGGTCGACGTCGCCGACGCGCCGCGTCAATGCGGCTTCCAGCCACGCGATGCGACACTGCACGCATGCAGAGCACCACGCCGCGGGTCCGGGATTTGTTGCAGCGCGCCAGCGCCATGATCGAGCGCGTCGATGCCGAGTGGCTGCTGGCGCATGCGCTGGACCGCCCGCCGGGCTGGTTGTGGGCGCATGCCGACGACGCGGTCGAGGCGGCTGCCCGGGAGCGTTTCGAGGCCTTGCTGGCGCGTCGCGCCGCCGGCGAGCCGGTCGCCTACCTGACCGGGACCCAAGGCTTCTGGTCGCTGGACCTCCGGGTGACGCCGGCCACCCTGATCCCGCGCCCGGAAACCGAACGGCTGGTCGAACTCGCCCTGGCGCGGCTGCCCGCCGACGCCCCCTGCCGGGTCGCCGACCTCGGCACCGGCAGCGGGGCGATCGCGCTGGCCATCGCCCGCGAGCGGCCGATGGCCGCGGTGGTCGCCACCGACGCCAGCAAGGCGGCCTTGGCGGTGGCGGTGGCCAACGCGCAACGCAACGGCATCGACAATACGTGGTTCCGTCGCGGCGACTGGTGCGAGGCGCTGGGGCGCGAGCGCTTCGACCTGATCGCCAGCAATCCGCCGTACATCGCGCTCGGCGATCCGCACCTCGACCAGGGCGACCTCCGCCACGAACCGCCCGAGGCGCTCGCCTCCGGCGACGACGGGCTGGACGCGATCCGCCGCATCGTCCGCGACGCCCCGGCGCACCTGGCGCCCGCGGGCTGGTTGCTGCTGGAGCACGGCTGGGACCAGGGCCAGGCCGTGCGTGCGCTGATGGCCGCGGCCGGCTTCGTCGAGCTGGCGACCGAGCCCGACCTCGAGGGCCGCGACCGCGTGACCCTGGGGCGCAGGCCCTGAACCGCGCCCGCTAGAATCCGGGGTTCTCCAACGCCGGATCCCGCCATGCGCACGCTGTATCCCGAACTCGCCCCGTCCCGGACCGGCACCCTCGCGGTCGACGGCCGCCACACCCTGTACTGGGAGGAATGCGGCAACCCCGACGGCAAGCCGGTGGTGTTGCTGCACGGCGGTCCTGGCGCGGGCTGCAATGCCAACATGCGGCGCTTCCACGACCCGGCGAAGTACCGCATCGTGCTGTTCGACCAGCGCGGCGCGGGGCGCAGCACCCCGCACGCCGACCTCGTCGACAACACGACCTGGGACCTGGTCGCCGACATCGAGAAGCTGCGCGAGCACCTCGGCATCGCGCGCTGGCAGGTGTTCGGCGGCAGCTGGGGCTCGACCCTCGCGCTGGCCTATGCCGAGACCCACCCGCAGCGGGTCACCGAGCTGGTCCTGCGCGGCATCTTCATGCTCCGCCGCTGGGAGCTGGAATGGTTCTACCAGGAAGGCGCCAGCCGCCTGTTCCCGGATGCGTGGGCGCACTACATCGCGGCGATCCCGGAGGTGGAGCGCGCGGACCTGATCTCGGCCTTCCATCGCCGCCTGACCTCCGACGATGCCGGGGTGCGGCTGGCGGCCGCGCGCGCCTGGGCGATCTGGGAAGGCGGCACCAGCTACCTGCGGATCCCGGCGGACTGCGCGGACACCCACGGCAACGCGGAGTTCGCGCTGGCGTTCGCGCGGATCGAGAACCACTACTTCGTCAACGGTGGTTTCTTCGAGGTCGAGGACCAGCTGCTGCGCGATGCCCATCGCATCGCCGACATCCCCGGGGTGATCGTGCACGGCCGTTACGACGTGGTCTGCCCGATCCAGAACGCCTTCGACCTGCACAAGGCCTGGCCGAAGGCGGAGCTGCTGGTCAGCGCGACCGCCGGCCACTCCGCGTTCGAGGCCGAGAACGCCGCCGCGCTGGTGGAGGCGACCGACCGCTTCGCCGGCTGAAGCGCGCCGCCTACTGTCCGTCCGCGGCGAGCACATTGGCCGCCGAGCCCACGATCTGCGCATCCGCCGGGTAGGCGACCTTCGGGTCCTTGCCCGGGTAGGGCAGGGTCGACAGCACGTGGCGCATGCAGTTGAGGCGCGCGCGCTTCTTGTCGTCGGACTTGATCACCAGCCACGGCGAGTCGGCGGTGTCGGTGTGGAAGAACATCGCTTCCTTGGCGTCGGTGTAGTCGTCCCACTTGCCCAGCGACTGCACGTCGATCGGCGACAGCTTCCAGTGCTTCAGCGGGTCGTTGCGGCGCGAGTTGAAGCGCCGCAGCTGTTCCTCGCGGCTGACCGAGAACCAGAACTTGTAGACCCGGACGCCGCTGCGCACCAGCATGCGTTCGAACTCCGGCGCCTCGCGCAGGAACTCGAGGTATTCCGCCGGGGTGCAGAAGCCCATCACCCGCTCGACCCCGGCACGGTTGTACCAGCTGCGGTCGAACAGCACGATCTCGCCATAGGTCGGCAGGTGCTCGATGTAGCGCTGGAAGTACCACTGCCCGCGTTCGCGCTCGCTGGGCTTTTCCAGCGCGACCACGCGCGCGCCGCGCGGGTTCAGGTGTTCGGTGAAGCGCTTGATGGTGCCGCCCTTGCCGGCGGCGTCGCGGCCCTCGAACAGCATCACGATGCGCTGCCCGCTCTCCTTGACCCAGCTCTGCACCTTCAGCAGCTCGATCTGCAGCTTCTTCTTCTCCGCCTCGTATTCCTTGCGGCGCAGGCGGACGCGGTAGGGATAGCCGGCGGGCAGCGGCGCGGACGTGCTCTCTTCGGCGCTGACCGGCATCGCTTCCATCTCGCGCGCGGTGGCCTCCGGCACGCCGAGCTCGGCGGGCGCGATGCCCATCGGCGGCACCGCCGGCGGCGCGTGGGTGCCGGCCCAGGCCTCGGCCTCGGCCTGCGCGACTGCGGCGGCGGCCGGGGTTGGGACCGGGTCGGGCGCGGGCAGCCGGCTGCGCGGCTTGCGCGCGGCGGGGGTGGCCCGCGGCTTGGCGACGGGGGGCTTGGCGGTCGGGCGACGGGCCATGGCGCGTTCCTGGGTCGATGGCGAGACCCCACCATCGCACCGGCCTCGGGCCGCGGCCTTGACCGCCGTCAATCCCGGGTCAGCGGCGCGGGCTGCCGTCCGGGTCGTGCTCGATCATCCACAGCCCGGCCCAGAGCTTGAGGTCGAGCTCGAAGCCCTCGGCATGCTTGCGCATCAGCCAGGCCGGCGCCTCGGCCCGCGGCACGTGGTGGACGGTGATGTCCTCGCTGTCCACGCCGCCGCCATCGCCGACCCGGACCAGGTCCAGCGCGCGCACGAAGGCGATGCGCTCATTGCTCATGCCGGAACTGGTCGGGCCGACGAGCAGCACGTCGACCCGCCCCGGTGCCCAGCCGGTCTCTTCGATCAGCTCGCGGCGCGCGGCGTCGGCGAGGGTGTCCTCGGCATGGTCGTCGCCGACCAGGCCCGCCGGCATCTCGATGGTGCGCGCGCCCAGCGGCACGCGGTATTGCTCGACGAACAGCACCTCGTCGGCGGGGGTCACCGCGATCACGATCACCGCCATGCCCTGGCCGTGGGTGCGTTCGCAGGATTCCCAGTGGCCGATCTTCACCAGCCGCAGCCAGTCGCCTTCGTACAGGGTGGTCTTGAGGTTGTGGCCCATGCCTCGATGCTACCGCAGGCGGATGACCATCATCGTTCGCAATGAAGCGCTCGCCCGGAGGGGATTCGCCGCTTGGGCTCCGCATCCGGCTCCGATGCGCGGCCGCGCGCCATCCATGGCGCGCTCGAACCCTCCCCCGGACGAGCGCTTCCATGCTCGGGGGCTTCAGGCAGAAAGCCCCGCCGCCTCGGCGAGCCGCTTGCGCGTGAGCGGACCGAAGCCAATCCAGTCGGACAGCGCCTGCAGTTCGGCGTCGTCGCCGTTGCCGCGCGCGAAATGGCCCTCCGGCAACGGCGCATCCAGCGCGATCGTGGTGAGTTGCCGCCACAGCAGCGCGTGCTCGCGCTGTTCGCGCAGGCGCACGGCGAGTTGCGCGGCCCCGCGCAGGCGCAGGAACGGCACCTCGTCGATCCGCGCCAGCAGGGCGTCCAGCGAATCGAAATGCGCGAGCAGGACCGCGGCCGACTTCGGGCCGATGCCGGTGATGCCCGGGATGTTGTCGACCGCGTCGCCGGTGAGCGCCAGGTAGTCGGCGATCTGGTGCGCCTGCACGCCGTGCCGCGCCTTGACGCCGTCGCGGCCCCAGCGCTGGCCCTTGGCGAAGTCGTACTGCTCGTCGTGCACGTCCAGCAACTGCGAGAGGTCCTTGTCGGCGGACACGATCACGCTGCGGTAGCCGTGTCCGCGTGCGCGGTGCACGGCGCTGCCGATCAGGTCGTCGGCCTCGTAGTCGTGGTGGGCCAGGGTCTGCAGCCCCAGCGCCTGGCACAGGCCCTTGCACCAGGCGAACTGGCGGCGCAGCTCCGGCGGCGCGGGGTCGCGGTTGGCCTTGTAGGCCGGGTACAGCGCGTTGCGGAAGCAGGAGTCCAGCGCCTCGTCGAAGGCGATGGCGATGTGCCGCGGGCGTTCGCGCTCCAGCAGCTCCAGCAGGAAGCGGGCGAAGCCATGCACCGCGTTGGTCGGCCAGCCGTCGGCGTCGTGGAACTCGTCCGGCATGGAATGCCAGGCGCGGAATACGTACATCGAGGCATCGACGAGGTGCAGCGTCGGCGCGGCTGGCGTGTGCCCGGCGGTCACGCGCCGGTCCAGTCCGACAGCAGGGTCGCGGGATCGGGGCGTTCGCGTTCGGGCGCCTCGACCAGCGGCGTGCCGATCGCGATGGTGCCGACCAGTTGCTCGTCTTCGGCCAGCCCCAGGGTGCCCTCGAGGAAGGCGCGGTCGTAGGCGATCCAGCCGGTCAGCCACTGCGCGCCATAACCTTCGGCCTGCGCGGCCTGCAGCAGCAGCAGGCAGACGCAGGATGCGGTGGCCAGGCGCTCGGATGCGGGGATCTTCTCGTCGGGTCCGAGGCGGGCGACCACGCACACGGTCAGCGGCGGCATCAGGAAGCGGGTGCGCAGCTTGTCGAGGGCGGCGTCGCTGGCTTCCGGCTCGCGCTCGCGCAGGCGCGCCGAGGCGGCGTCGGCCAGGTGCGCGCGGTCCACGCCGGCGACGCGCAGGAAGCGGAACGGCACGCGCTTGCCGTGATCCGGTACCCGCGACGCGCTGCGCAGGATGCGCAGCAGCTGGTCGGGGTCGGGGCCGGGCGTGGCCAGCTGGCGGGTGGGCACCGAGCGGCGG
>JAFLEB010000047.1 GCA_017302075.1 Lysobacterales bacterium | reverse complement strand
GCGGCCGGCGCCGTACACCAGGGTCGGGCGCAGCAGCGTGGCCGCCGCCCCGTGCGCTTCCGCAGCCGCGTGCAGGCGCGCCTCCGCCCCGAGCAGGCGGCGGGCGAGCTCGCGCTCGGCTTCGTCCCGCGAGTCCTGTTTGGTGCTGGCGCTGGTGGAGCCGAACGCGACCACCCGCGGGCAGTGCAGGCCGGCGGCCTCGTACCAGCGCGCGAACAGGTCCAGCGGCCCGCAACTGAATACCGCATCGACAGCCGCGGGCAAGGCCGGCATGCGCGCGAAATCGCCCTGCAGCCAGTGTCGGCCCGGCGCGTCCGAGCGCGCCTCGCGCGAGACCGCGAGCACCCGCCAGCCGGCATCGCCCAGGCGCTCCAGCAGCGGCGCACCGATCTGCCCGCTGGCGCCGAACACCAGCGCCGTCTTCATCGCCGGCCGCTCATGTGCCGGTGAAGTAGCGCGCGTTGACCAGCAGGTGCAGGCCGATGCCGGCGGCATAGCCAAGCGCGACCGCCCAGCTCCACTTGAGGTGGCTGAAGAAGGTGTAGCGGCCATGCGCCTGCCCCATCAGGGCGACGCCGGCGGCGGAGCCGATCGAGAGCAGGCTGCCGCCGACGCCGGCAGTGAAGGTGACCAGCAGCCATTGCCCTGTGTCCATCGCCGGGGCCATCTGCAGCACCGCGACCATCATCGGGATGTTGTCGAGGATCGCCGACATCAGCCCGACCAGGATGTTGGCGTTGGTCGCGCCGAGGCCGCCGTAGAACGACGTCGACAGCATTGCCAGGTAGCCGCAGTAGCCCAGCGCGCCGACGCACATGATCACCCCGAAGAAGAACAGCAGGGTGTCCCATTCCGCGCGCGCCACCTGCTCGTAGCTGTCGAAGGCATCGACGTCGCCGGGCGCGCCCTCGCGCGCGAAGTCGTCCTTCTGCTGCGCGGTGGCGACCCGCGCCAGGTGCCAGCCGTACAGCTTGAGCAGGGCCAGGCCGGTCATCATCCCGAGGAACGGCGGCAAGTGCAGGAACTGGTGGAAGCCCACCGCCAGCACCACGGTGGTGGCGAACAGGGCGACGATCACCCCCGCGCCGCGCTTCAGCCGCACCACCTCGTCGCTGGCCGGCGGCGCCCCGCGCGATACCGCCGCGTGCATGCACAGCGCGGGCACCAGCCAGTTCGCCAGCGACGGCAGGAACAGCGCGAAGAACGCCGCGAACGGGACCTTGCCGGCCTGCCAGACCATCAGCGTGGTGATGTCGCCGAACGGACTGAACGCGCCGCCCGCGTTCGCCGCCACCACGATGTTGATGCAGGCCAGGGCGACGAACTTCGGGTCCTCGCGGCCGACCGCCAGCACCACCGCGCACATCACCAGCGCGGTGGTGAGGTTGTCGATCAGCGGCGACAGGCAGAACGCCAGCGCGCCTGTGGTCCAGAACAGCGCGCGGTAGCCCAGCCCGCGGCGCAGCAGGCGCGCGCGCAGCGCCTCGAACAGGCCGCGCTCGCTCATCGCGTTGACGTAGGTCATCGCCGCGAGCAGGAACAGCAGCAGCTCGCCGTACTCCAGCAGGTAGTCGCGCACCGCCTCGTGCGCCGCTTCCGGCACGCCCATCCGGCTGGAGGCGAAGGCGAGCACCGCCCAGATCGCGCCGGCCGCCAGCATCACCGGCTGCGACTTGCGCAACCCGGTGAATTCCTCGGCGACCACGAACAGGTAGGCGATCGCGAACCAGAGGATGGCGACGTAGCCCGCCCAATGCGTCGCCAGCGCCGCCTGCACCGGTGCGGCGGCGTGCGCCGCGGGCGCGGCGGCCAACAGGGCAAGGCTGGCGGCCAGCCGCGGGGCCGGCACGAGGACACGACGCATGCGAACTCCGGCGGAGGGGATCGCGGGAGTTTACCCGCGCGCCTCGGCCGCGGCCGGCGGCAGCACCACCCGCAGCCAGGCATAGCCGGCGACGGCCGCCACCAGCGACGCGCACAACACGCCGAGCACGGCGCTGGGGAACATGTCGCCGTCGTCGGCATAGGCCAGCGAGGCGATGAACAGGCTCATGGTGAAGCCGATCCCGCACAGCAAGCCCAGGCCGACCATGGCCTTGCCGTCCATGCCCTCCGGGAACTTCGCAAGCCCGGTCGCGCGCGCCAGCAACGCCGCGCCGACCACGCCGACCGGCTTGCCCAGCGCCAGGCCCAGGGCCACGCCCAGCGGCACCGGCGCCAGCACGTCGCCGAGCGCGAAGTCGCCGAGCGCAAGGCCGGCGTTGGCGAACGCGAACACCGGCAGGATCAGGTAGGCCACCCATGGGTGCAGCGCATGCTCCAGGTGCTCGAGCGGCGAATGCTGGGTCTCGTCGTCGATGCCGTCCTTGCGATCGACATGCGGGATCAGCAGGCCGGTGACCACGCCGGCCAGGGTCGCGTGCACGCCGGACTTCAGCACCGCCACCCACACCACCGTGCCCAGCAGCAGGTACGGCGTCAGCGCCTGCACCCCGCGCCGGTTCAGCACCACCATCACGGCGATCGCGGCCCCGGCCCAGGCCAGCGCGACCATCGACAGGTCGCTGGTGTAGAACAGCGCGATGATGATGATCGCGGCGAGGTCGTCGATCACCGCGATGGTCGACAGCAGCAGCTTCATCGCCACCGGCACCCGCGAGCCCAGCAGCGACAGGATGCCGAGCGCGAACGCGATGTCGGTCGCGGCCGGCACCGCCCAGCCCTGCATCGCCACCGCGTCGCCGCGGTTGATCCAGGCGAAGATCGCCGCCGGCACCGCCACCCCGGCCAGCGCGCACGCCACCGGCAGCGCCACCTGCGACAGCGAGGACAACTGCCCGGACAGCGCCTCGCGCTTGAGCTCCAGCGCGACCAGCAGGAAGAAGATCGCCATCAGGCCGTCGTTGATCCACAGCAGCAGCGGCTTGGCGATCTTCAGCCCGCCCACCTGCACCGCCACCGGCAGTTCGCGGAAGCCGTCGTAGGCCTCTTCCAGCGGCGAATTGGCGAACAGCAGCGCGACCAGCGCCGCGCCGATCAGCAGGATGCCGCCGGAGGATTCCCACTGCAGGAAGTGCTGGAGCGCGCGGAGCGCGCGTTGCGGAAGCGGTGCGTGCGTGTCCATCGGGCCAGTATAGGCCGCGGCCGCGGCGCGCTCAGGAGCAGCCTTCGACGTAGTCCACCTGCGGCGGCAGGCCGATCCGCCAGGTCGTGGCGCGGGCCTCGTCGCCGGTGCCGTCGACCTCGAACACCAGCACGCCCTTGCCGCCCGCCGGATCGGCGATCCGCAGGTACTCGCCGTCGGTGTACTTGTGCGGCTCCGCCTCTAGGGCGGGATACAGCGCGGCCAGTTGCGCGCGGGTCATGCCGACCTTGCCGCCGCCCGGCGCCAGCACGTCGTCGCGGCGCACGTCGATGCGCACGAAGGCATCGCCCTCGACCATGAACGCCGTGCGATAGCCCTCCGGCCCCAGCGGCTGCGGGATGAGGTAGTAACAGCCGCCGGGTTCCTCCGGCTTGGCATCGCCGAGGTCGCCGCCCCAGGCGATGCGGACCTGTTCGGCGTCGGCACCGAAGGCCGCGGGCCCGAAGCCGTTGAACGTGATCGTGCCGGGTGCGGGCGCCTCCACCCGCAACGTGCCGCCGGTCGCCGGGCCTGGCGTCGCGGGGGTGGGCATCGCCGCTGCGGGCGCGGCCGGTGCCGCCTCGGCGGCTGCCGGGGTGGCAGGCGGCGCGGCCCGGTCGGCGCAGCCGCCGGCGCACGCGGCCAGCAACAGGATCGGGAGGACGGGTTTCATGCGCGGGCTCCTGCGGGCGAGTGGCCCGCAGTGTCGCATCGCGTGGTGAAACCGCCGCGAACGGCGGCAGGCTCAGGCCGGCGGCGCGAAGTGCTTCTGCAGCCCCGCCCAGCAGGCCTGGTAGTCGCGCTGCCGGTGCGCGGCGTCCAGCGCCTGCGCGGTCGGGCGGATGACCGCACGCGACTCGAACATGAAGGCCATGGTGTCGCGGATGTAGTCCGGCCGCGAGGTATCCGCCGCGCTCGCCTTCTCGAAGGTCGCCGCATCCGGCCCGTGCCCGGTCATGCAGTTGTGCAGCGAGCAGCCGCCGGGCGCGAAGCCCTCGGCCTTGGCGTCGTAGGCGCCGTGCACCAGGCCCATAAACTCGCTGGCCACGTTGCGGTGGAACCACGGCGGGCGGAAGGTGTCCTGCGCGACCAGCGCGCGCGGCCCGAAGATCACGAAGTCGAGGTTGCCCACGCCGGGGCTGTCGGTCGGCGAGGTCAGGACCAGGAAGATCGACGGATCCGGATGGTCGTAGCTGATCGAGCCGATGGTGTTGAACAGCCGCAGGTCGTACTTGTACGGCGCGTGGTTGCCGTGCCAGGCGACCACGTCCAGCGGCGAGTGGCCGATCGCCGCCCGCCACAGGTGGCCCTGGAACTTGGCCACCAGTTCGAACGCGCCCTCCACGTCCTCGTACGCCGCGTTCGGGGTGAGGAAATCGCGCGGGTTGGCCAGGCCGTTGCTGCCGATCGGGCCGAGGTCGGGCAGGCGCAGGAACGCGCCGAAGTTCTCGCAGACGTAGCCGCGCGCCTCGCCGTCGGGCAGCGCGACGCGGAAGCGGATGCCGCGCGGCACCACCGCGATCTCCTGCGGCGCGACGTCGAGCACGCCCAGTTCGGTCTCGATGTGCAGGCGGCCCTGTTGCGGGACGATCAGCAATTCGCCGTCGGCGTCGTAGAACCAGCGCCCCTCCATGTCGCGGTTGGCGGCATACACATGCACGCCGATCCCGGTCGCCGCGGCCGGCGAGCCGTTGCCGGCCATGGTCACCAGCCCGTCGACGAAATCGGTGGCCTCCGCCGGCATCGGCAACGGGCTCCAGCGCAGCTGGTCCGGGGTCACCGGGCCGTCGCCGAAGTCGTTGTGCAGGCGCGGTTTTGCGCCCTGCAGTGCGGCATACGGTTCGAAGCGCCCGTGCATCGCCGCGGGACGGATCCGGTACATCCAGCTGCGGCGGTTCTGGTGGCGCGGCGCGGTGAACGCGGTACCGTTGATCTGCTCCGCGTACAGGCCATGCGCCACCCGCTGCGGCGAATTGCGGCCCGGCGGCAACGTGCCCGGGATCGCCTCGCTGGCGAATTCGTTGCCGAAGCCGGACTGGTAGCCGTTCGATTCCATCGGGGAGGTCCAGGGCGGGCGCGGCCCGCGGCGGTGGCGGAGGGGTGGTCGGTCAGGCGATCGCGTTCAGAGCACGCCGCGGCGCATCTGGTCGCGCTCGATGCTCTCGAACAGGGCCTGGAAGTTGCCTTCGCCGAAGCCCTCGTTGCCCTTGCGCTGGATGATCTCGAAGAAGATCGGGCCCAGCGCGTTCTGGGTGAATATCTGCAGCAGCTTGCGCTGCTTGGTCTCCGGGTCGGCGTCGATCAGGATCTTGTTGCGCTTCAGGCGCGCCAGGTCCTCGCCGTGGTCGGGGATGCGCTGGTCGACCACCTCGAAATAGGTGTCCGGGGTGTCCAGGAACTCGACCCCGGCGGCGCGCATCTGCTCGACCGTCGCGTAGATGTCGTCGGTGAAGCAGGCGATGTGCTGGATGCCCTCGCCGTTGTAGGCGCGCAGGTATTCGTTGATCTGGCTCTTCTCGTCGCTGGACTCGTTGAGCGGGATGCGCACCACGCCATCGGGCGCGGTCATCGCCTTCGACAGCAGCCCGGTCTTGGCGCCCTTGATGTCGAAGTAGCGGATCTCGCGGAAGTTGAACAGGCGCTCGTAGTAGTCCGACCACTTCTGCATGTTGCCCACGAACAGGTTGTGGGTCAGGTGGTCGATGAAGGTCAGGCCGAAGCCGCGCGGCATCTTCTCGGCGCCCGGCAGCCATTCGTAGTCGGGGTCGTGGATGGTGCCTTCGCTGTCGTAGCGGTCGACGAGGTAGAGCATGCAACCGCCGATGCCCTTGATCACCGGCGCGGCGACCGCCTTGGTCAGCTCGTCGGCGGCGTCGAAGGCTTCCGCGCCGTTCTTCAATGCCTGCACGCGGACCCACTCGGCCAGCTTGCGGAAACGGATCGCGAAGCCGCACGCGCTTGGCCCGTGCTGCGCGGCGAAGCGCCCGGCGAACGAGTCGGCGTCCTCGTTGATCAGGAAGGTGCAGTCGCCCTGCCGGTAGGTGCTGATCGGCCGCGAGGCGTGGCGCGCGACCTGCACGAAGCCGAGCTTGCGGAAGTAGTCGTGCAGCTGGCCGGCCTGGCCCTCGGGGGCGGCGTATTCGACGAATTCGAAGCCGTCGATGCCCATGGGGTTCTCGAAGGTGGTGACCTGCATGCCAAGATTGGGCTGCGTGCTCATGGCGGATTCCTCGCTGGGGCGCGTATCTTATGGTTTCACTTGCAACCATCTCAAGCCGCGGCGCAGCAGATGACCCGAACACGACCCCATCCCGCCTCCCACGCCCAACTGGACCTGGAGCATTTCCTGCCCTACCGGCTCAGCGTGCTGTCCAACCGGATCAGCAGCGCGATCGCCCGCGAGTACTCGGCGCGCTTCGCCCTGACCGTGACCGAATGGCGGGTGATGGCCGTGCTGGGGCGCTACCCGGGCCTGTCGGCCAACCAGGTGTCGCAGCGCACCGCGATGGACAAGGTGGCGGTCAGCCGCGCGGTGGCCCGCCTGCTGGAGGCCGGGCGGCTGGAACGCGCCTTCGACGACGACGACCGACGTCGCTCGGTGCTGCGCCTGTCCGAGGCGGGTTACGCGGTGTACGACCAGGTGGCGCCGCTGGCCGTGGAGTTCGAGCAGCACCTGCTGGGCGACATGCCGGCCGACGAACGCGCCCTGCTGTTCCGCCTGCTCGACCGCCTCGACGAACTCGAGCTGCGCGCCGAATCCGAGGCCACGCCGGACTAGGCGGCGCGGGCCTCGAGCCGCCACAGCCGCCAGGCGACATACAGGCCCACGGCCGACAGCCCGGTGTAGAACCACATGCCGGGCGCGTAGCCGGCAGTGTTCTGCGGCCCCGCCGCGAAGTGGTCGTTGAGCGCACCGATCGCCAGCGGCACCAGCGCCCAGCCGATCTGCTGGCAGAACGTCATCAGCGAATACGCCGAGCCCAGCCGCCGCTCATCGACCAGGTAGGCGACCGCCGGCCACATCACCGCGGGGATCAGCGAAAACACCACGCCGAGCACCAGCATCACCAGCAGCAGGGTGAGCGGGACCGCCACGCCGGTGAACGGCAGGGCCACCCATGGCCCCGGCGGCAGGTAGGTCGCGGCGAGGAACAGCGGCAGCATCGCCAGCGTCCCGGCCAGCATGAACGGCGCGCGCTTGCCCACCCGGTCGGCCCACAACCCGAACAGCGGCGTGGCCACGATCGCCGCCATCGGCAGCAGGCTGCTGAGCAGGCCCGCGGCTTCGCGGTCCACGCCGTGCGCCTGCTGGAAATAGTCGATGGCGAAGGTGCGGAACGGGAACACCGCCGCGTAGAACACCACGCACAGCGCCACGATGTACCAGTAGGCGCTGCCGAAGGCATACAGGCGCCGCCACTGCAGGGGCTCGGCCGTGCCGGCCACGCTGGCGGCCACGGGTACGCCGCCGCGCTCCATCCGCACGTACAGCAGGGCCGCGACGAGCCCGGCGCTGGCCACCCCGGTGGCGAGCCACAGCGGGTCCTGCCAGTTCGCGTACAGCGGTTCGGCGAACGACGTCGACCAGTCGGTGGACGCGGAGCCCAGCCGCGAGATCGACAGGTTCAGCCCGAAGGCGAAGCCCAGCTCGCGCCCGCTGAACCACTTCGCCAGCACCGTGGTCGCGGCCACGATCAGCGGCTCGGCGCCCACGCCCAGCAGGAAGCGGCCGGCCACCAGGGTCTCGTAATTCGGCGCGGCGGCGGTCAGCGCCGCGGCGGCCACGCAGATCGCCGCGAATAGCGGGATCGCGCGGCGGGTTCCCCAGCGGTCGATGGCGTAGCCGCCCAGCAGCAGCACCGCCAGCGCGGCGATGTTGTACGCGGTCGACAGCATCCCGACCTGCCCGTAATCCAGGCCTCGCTGCGAGCGCAGCAGGTCGACCACCGGGTTCAGCGCATCGTAGGCGTAGTAGTTGCCGAACATGGCGATGCTGACCAGCAGCAACACCCACCAGCGTCGCGCGGGGCTGGGCACGGCGGGCGCAACGCTTGCGGATGGGGTCACGGTGGCGCTCCGGTCTGTCGTTCGATGGGCGGCGGCACCGCGGATCACCCCAGCATAGCGCCCCGCGCCAACGAAAACGGCGCCCGAAGGCGCCGTCTCCGCACCGCCACGGGAGCGCTTACTTCACCCCGTGCATGAGGCGCTGGATCAGCGGCGCGATCAGGAACAGCAACACGCCGAAGCCCATGAGGATCCAGAAGCCCATGGTGTAGCCGGACTGGGCCGACGCCACGGTCATGCCTTCGCTGCCGCTGACGTGGCTGGCGAAGATGCCGGACAGGTTGTTGCCGATGCCGGTGGACAGGAACCAGCCACCCATCGCGAAACCGACCAGCTTCGACGGCGCCAGCTTGGTGGTCATCGACAGGCCGATCGGCGACAGGCACAGCTCGCCGACGGACTGGATGACGTAGACCATGAACAGCGTCCAGAACGGGATCTTCATGGTCTGCGGGTCGACCAGGCTGGACAGCGCGAACCACAGCAGGGCGAAGGCCAGCGCATTGAAGATCAGGCCCAGGCCGAACTTGCGCGGGATCGAAGGATTGTTCCTGCCCATCTTCACCCACAACCAGGCCAGCACCGGCGCGAGGGTGATGATCGCGATCGAGTTCACCGACTGGAACCAGGCATTCGGCCAGATGAAGCCGCCGGGGGCGCCGAGGTCGCGGTCGACGATCTTGTCGGAGAGGAAGCTGAAGGAGCTGCCGGCCTGCTCGAAGAAGCACCAGAACAGCACGTTGAAGGTGAAGATGATCAGCATCGCGATGGTCTTGTCGCGCGAGACCGAGCCCTCGCGGATGCCCTCGACCAGCAGCATGATGCCGAGGCCGATGAACATCGCGCTGAGGACCCACTGCAGCGCGCTCGCGCCCATCGAGAGCAGGAAGTAGATCACCGGGATCGCGACCAGCGCGCCGATCGCGGTCAGCAGCACGCGACCGCCACCCTCCGCGCCCGGCGGCGGGGCGCCCACGCCCTTCAGCTGGGCGCGCCCGAACCAGAACCACACCAGCGAGATCAGCATGCCGATGCCGGAGGCGATGAACACGACCTTGTACGCGGGCATGTCGACCGAACCGCCCAGCAGGCTCTGGGCGAGGAACTGGGTGAGGATCGGCGCGAGCATGGCGCCTAGGTTGATGCCCATGTAGAACAGGGTGAAGCCGGAATCGCGGCGCTCGTCGCCCTGCATGTACAACTTGCCGACCATCGTCGAGATGTTCGGCTTGAACAGGCCGTTGCCGGCGATGATCGTGGCCAGGCCGAGCTTGAAAATGTTCTCGTCCGGCATCGCGATCATGAACAGGCCTGCCGCCATGATCACCGCGCCGACCAGGATCGAGCGCTGGTAACCGATGATCTTGTCGGCCACGTAACCACCGAAGATCGCCGCCGCGTAGACCAGGGCCAGGTAGGCGCCATAGGTCTGGTTGGCGGAGGCCTCGCCGGTCGCGGCGCCGCCGTGGAACTGCGCCACGATGTAGAGCACCAGGGCCCAGCGGATCCCGTAGAACGCGAAGCGCTCCCAGAACTCCGTCATGAACAGCATCCACAACGGACGCGGGTGACCCATCATCTGGGCGTAGTCCGGCGGGTTCGCCGGCGTGGTCGTGGTTGCGGCTCCGCTCATGCGGTCTCCCCTTGGTCGTGCGATTGGAGGTCTTGGTACGCGGTCCGCGCGGCGCGCGGAACCGGCGGAGGATCACCGACCCTGCCGCGCGGCGTCAAACCTCCCCCATTCATCCAGCCGGCGGGTCGCCGGGGGGACGCAGGTAGCGGCGGTCGTCGAAGGTCGCGCACCAGTGCGGGCGGTACACCACCACCAGCGCCATCGCGCCGCCGGACAGGAAGCCCTCGCCGAACATCATCGGCACCGCGCTGGCCAGGTAGACGCCGGGTTGGCCGACGTCGAGCCAGGCCGATGCGCCGGCCTTGGCCAGCTGCGAGGCCAGCATCGAGAGGCCGCCGCCCAGGAAGCCGTTGACCAGCACGTAGACGAACAGGTTGGGCGGCAGGCGCGCCTGCTCGAAGCGGAACAGCGCACGGGCGACCAGCACCGGCACCACGCCGCAGGCGAGGAAATCCGGCCCCCACCCCAGCCATGCGGTCTCGCCGACCCAGGCCAGCAGGCTGGCCACGGCCAACGCCCACAACGCGAAGCCGGGGCCGAACATCAGGCTGGCGATCGCCGCACCGAGGAAATGCAGGCTGCTGCCAGCCAGCGCATCGGCGTTGAACCAGCGCAACGCCGCCAGGCCGAAGGTCGCCAGCAGGAGCACGCGCTGCGCTTCGCGGTCGCCCTCCAGCTTGTGCCAGGGCAGGCGTCGCGCGGTGGAGGCGAGGATCACCGCGGAGGCCGCCAGCGCGGCGACCTGCACGGGCTCCGGCACGCCGGCGTTCATCCGCCCGCGTCCGCCTCCCCGTAGCCACGATCGGCGCCGATGCTGGTGCGCACCTGGAACAGCTCGGGGAAGAAGGTGAGGTCCAGCGCGCGCTTGAGGAAATCGACCCCCGACGACCCGCCGGTGCCGCGCTTGAAGCCGATGATCCGCATCACCGTGCGCATGTGGCGGAAGCGCCAGAGCTGGAACTGCGTCTCGAGGTCGACCAGGTCCTCGCACAGCGCGTATTCGCGCCAGTAGCGGCCGGTGTCCTCGTAGATGCGCTCGAACACAGGCAGCAGCGCCGGGTCGGCGACGTGCGGGGTCGACCAGTCGCGCTCCAGGCTGGAGGCCGGCACGGCGTGGCCCCAGCGCGCGAGGTAGCGCAGGAATTCGTCGTACAGGCTCGGCGCCTGCAACACCGCGACCAGCGCCGCGTGGGCCTCGGGATCGTGGCGGAAGACCTTGGCCATCCCCGCGTTCTTGTTGCCCATCAGGAACTCGACGGTGCGGTACTGCAGCGACTGGAAGCCCGACGAGGGCCCGAGGATCTCGCGGAACTCCATGTACTCGGAGGGCGTGAGGGTCTCGAGCACCGACCACTGCCCGGTCAGCTGGTCCAGCACCCGCTTGCAGCGCGCGGCGACCTTCCCGAACTGCCACACGCGGTCGTGGCGCAGGTGCTCGACCGCTGCACTGAGCTCGTGGATCAGCAGCTTGAGCCACAGCTCGCTCACCTGGTGCTGGACGATGAACAGCATCTCGTCGTGGTGCGGTGGCTGCGACAGCGGCTGCTGGGCGGTCAGCAATTGGTCGAGGCGCAGGTAGCCGCCATAGGTCAGGCGGCCGTCCAGGTCGACATGGATGCCGTCCTCGAGGGCGCGCAGGTTCTGGTCGTTGGCCATGGGCGCATTCTGGCACGCAGTCAGGCACGGGCGCCCCGGACATGCAGCTGTCACCAAAATGCCGCAAAATCGGGGGGCCGGTCCCGGGGGGACGGGCTTCCTTGGGGACAACAGAATGAAGCAGATCGCTCGGCGCCTCGGTGTGGCGCTCCTACTCGTGCTGGGTGCAGGCGCCGCGCAGGCGCAGAACGTCAGCCTCACCGGCGGCACCTACTCGCAGAACTTCGACACGCTGTCGAACACCGCCGGCTCCACCACCAACACGGCCCTGCCCACGGGTTGGCAACTGACCGAATCCGGCGGCGGGGCGCGCGACAACGAGCAGTACGCCGTCGACACCGGCGGCAGCAATACCGGCGACACCTACAGCTACGGCTCGGCCGGCAGCACCGAACGGGCCTTCGGCAGCCTGCGCAGCGGTACGCTCATCTCGATCTTCGGTGCCTGCTTCACCAACAACACCGGCGGCACCATCTCGAGCTTGGCGATCGGCTACACCGGCGAAGAGTGGCGCCTGGGCACGGCAGCGCGCGCCGACAGCCTCGGTTTCGAGTACAGCCTCAACGCCACCTCGTTGACGACCGGCGCCTGGATCAGCGTCGCCACGCTGAACTTCAGCACCCCGAATACCGCGACCACCGGCGCCAAGGACGGCAATGCCGCCGCCAACCGCACCGCCCTCAGCGACACCATCGGCAGCCTGTCGATCGCCAACGGCGCGAGCTTCTGCATCCGCTGGCTCGACGGCGATGCCTCCGGCGCCGACGACGGCCTGGCGGTCGATGACTTCAGCATCACCCCGAACGGCGGCCCCGGCCAGGTCGCGCTGAGCATCAACGACGTCACCCAGATGGAGGGCAACAGCGGCACCACGCTGATGACCTTCACCGTGTCGCTGTCGGCCCCGGCGGGCGCCGGCGGCGTGAGTTTCGACATCGCCACCGCGGACGGGACGGCGACCTCGCCCTCCGACTTCGAGGCCAAGTCGCTCACGGCGCAGACCATCCCGGCCGGGTCCACCAGCTACAGCTTCTCGGTCACCATCTACGGCGACACCGCGAACGAGCCGAACGAGGGCTTCTTCGTCAACGTCACCAACGTGACCGGCGCGGTGGTGACGCAAGGCCAGGGCCTCGGCTCGATCCAGAACGACGACATCACCATCGTCCCGATCCACGACATCCAGGGTGCTGGCCTGGGATCGCCGCTCAACGGCGCCAGCGTCACCACCGAGGGCATCGTCACCGCGCTGAAGTTCAACAACGGCTTCTTCCTGCAGACCGCCGACGCCGAGGTCGACGCGGACCCCGCCACCTCCGAGGGCATCTTCGTCTTCACCAGCACGGCGCCGCCCGCCGCCGCCGCGATCGGCAACCGGGTGCGGGTCACCGCCACGGTGTCCGAGTTCACCCCGGGCAGCAACCTCAACCAGCTGTCGATCACCGAACTGGTCTCCCCGTCGACGATCATCCAGCTCAGCAGCGGCAACCCGTTGCCTGCGCCCGTCGTGCTGGCCAGCGCCGACTTCAACGCGGCCTCCGACCCCGGCACCGCGGAAAAGTTCGAGGGCATGCGCGTGAGCGTGCCCGAGGCGACCGTGGTCGAAGGTTCCGAGGGCAACATCACCGAATCCAGCGCCACCGCGAGCAGCACCGGCGTGTTCCAGGTGGTGCTGGCGGGCGTCGGGCGGCCCTACCGCGAGCCCGGCATCGGGGTCATGGACGTGTTCCCGATCCCGCCCGGCAAGACCCCGCCGCTGTTCGACACCAACCAGGAACGCCTGATGGTCCGCAGCCGCGGCCAGGTGGGCGCCACTGCGGTCGCGCTGGACGCCGGCGCCACGGTGACCGGCATGGTCGGCGTGCTCGACTACTTCGCCGGCACCTGGGCGTTGCTGCCGGACAACGGCACGGTCGCCGTCGCCGGCGGCAAGACCGCGACCGCGGTCACCGACCCGGGCACCGACGACGTCACCATCGCCGGCTTCAACCTGCTGCGCTTCTTCGATGAAGTGAACGACAGCAACGGTGCCCCGACCCTCACCGCTGCCGCGGTGGACAAGCGCCTGACCAAGACCTCCACCGCGATCTGCGACTACCTGAAGGCGCCCGACATCCTGGGCGTGGTGGAAGTCGAGAACCTGCGCGTCCTCGGCCTGCTGGCGGACCGCATCAACGCGACCTGCGGCCGCGCACCGACCTACGTGCCCTACCTGGTGCAGGGCAACGACCCGGGCGGTATCAACGTGGGCTTCCTGGTGAATACCCGCGACACCGGCGGCACCACGCCGACCCCGCGCGTCGAGGTGCTCGAAGTCACCCAGTACGGCAAGAACACGCTGTTCACCAACCCGGACACCAGCACCGCGCTGCTCAATGACCGCCCGCCGCTCATGCTGCGCGCCGTCGTGCACGCCGACACCGGCGCCAGCTACCCGGTCACCGTGTTCGTCAACCACCTGCGCTCCCTCAACGGCATCGACGACACCTCGCCGGGCAGCAGCGGCTGGCCGACCGAGGGCGACCGCGTGCGCAACAAGCGCGCCCAGCAGGCGGTGTTCCTGGCCAACCTCGTGAACGACCGGCAGGTCGCGGATCCGAACGAGAAGATCGTGCTGGTCGGCGACTTCAACGCCTTCGAGTTCAACGACGGCTACGCCGACATCATGGGCATCGTGCGCGGCGACCAGGTGCCGGAGAACGAGGCGATCACCTGGGTGGCCAGCCCGGTGGCGACCCCGCTGGTGGATGGCAGCGACCTGATCGCCGATCCGGCGGAGCGTTACTCGTACGTCTTCGAGGGCAGTGCGCAGACGCTGGACCACGTGGTCGTCAACGAGGCGCTGGTGACCGACGCCGCCGTCTCCGACGCGATCATCGAGCACGCGCGCATCAACGCCGACTTCGGCGTGCACAACTTCGGCGTCGCCGGCACCGCGATCCGCACCTCCGACCACGACCCGGTCCGCCTCAGCATCCGCCTGGTCGCCGATTCCAGCGGCCCGGAGGTCGGTTACACGCTCACCCCCGCCGCGCCGGATGGCGACAACGGCTGGTACACCAGCGACGTGGGCGTGCACTGGACGGTGGTGGATCCCGAGACCACGGTGACCACCACCACCGGCTGCGAGGACAGCACGCTGTCCAGCGACACCGCCGGCGCGACCTACACCTGCAGCGCCACCAGCAGCGGCGGCACCACCAGCGTGACCACGGTGTCGATCAAGCGCGACGCCACCGCCCCCACGCTGGCGCCCACCGTCCCCGCCACGATCCTGGTGGGCGGCAGCTACAGCGCATCGCCGAACGCCAGCGACGCCACCTCGGGCATCGCGAACGCGGGCTGCGATCCGCTGGATACCAGCAGCACCGGCACCCGCTCGACGACCTGCACCGCGACCGACAATGCCGGCAACGTCGCCAGCGTCGTGCTCGACTACACGGTGACCACCACCTGCGCGAACGACGGCTATACCGGCACCAAGCTGCAGTGGTGCCAGAACATCTGCGAAAAGGGGTACAGCGGCTCCACCCTGGAAAGCTGGATCCACCGCTGGACGAACCGCTACCGCGACCTGCCGTACTGCCTGGTGAACCCGCAGCCCAGCCTGCGCTGAACACGACCTGCGGGTCTGCAACACCCAAGGGGAGCGGGCAACCGCTCCCCTTTTTTTTGCAGCGCGCAACGGACCGCTAACGCCGCAACCGTATCATTCGCAACCAATGCACCAATGGGACGGCGAATGAGCCTCGCGGCCAGCTTCGAGATCGAATACCTGCAATACCTGAAGCCGGACGGCACCCTGTCCGGCCCGTTGCCGCCGGCGGTGGCGGATGCCGCGGCCTTGCTGCCGCTGTTCAAGCGGATGCTGTTCGTGCGCACCTTCGACACCAAGGCGATCGCCCTGCAGCGCACCGGCAAGCTGGGGACCTACGCGGCCTGCCTGGGCCACGAGGCGACCCATGTCGGGATCGGCGCCTCGATGCGACCCGAGGACGTGTTCGCCCCCAGCTACCGCGAGTACGGCGCGCAGTTCGAACGCGGCGTACGCCCGCGCGAGGTGCTGCTGTACTGGGGCGGCGACGAACGCGGCAACGATTTCGCGGGGCCGCGCGGCGACTACCCGTGGTGCGTGCCGATTTCCACCCAATGCCTGATGGCGTCCGGCGCCGCGCTCGCATTCAAGTTGCGCGGCGAGCAGCGCGTTGCCGTCGCGACCTGCGGCGACGGCGGCTCGTCCAAGACCGACTTCTACGCCGCGGTGAACTCCGCCGGCGCGTATTCGCTGCCGCTGGTGCTGTGCGTGATCAACAACGGCTGGGCGATCTCGGTGCCGCGCAAGGCGCAGACCGGGGCGCAGACGCTGGCGCAGAAGGGCCTGGCCGGCGGCCTGCATTGCCTGCAGGTGGACGGCAACGACCTGGTCGCGGTACTGGAGGCGATGCGCCGAGCGCACGCGCGCGCACGCGCCGGCGAAGGCGGCAGCGTGATCGAGTTCCTCACCTACCGCCTGCACGACCACACCACCGCCGACGACGCCCGCCGCTACCGCGGCGAGGACGAGGTCAAGGCCGCATGGGAGAAGGAGCCGTTCCTGCGCCTGCGCAAGTTCCTCACCGATGCCGGCCTGTGGGACCAGGCGCAGGAAGACGCGTGGATCGAGGACTGCGGCCAGCGGGTCGATGTCGAGATCAATGCCTACTTGGAAACCCCGGTGCAGCCAGTGGAAGCGATGTTCGACTACCTCTACGGCGACATGCCGGCCGAGGTGCTCGCGCAACGCGAACAGGCCATCGCGCAGGAGGGCCGCCCGTGAGCGACCAGCCCATTGCCCTGATCGAGGCGATCACCCAGGCGCTGGCCTACGAGCTGCGCAATGATCCGTCGGTGGTCGTGCTCGGCGAGGACGTCGGCGTCAACGGCGGCGTGTTCCGCGCCACCGCCGGCCTGTCGTCGACCTTCGGCCCCGAGCGCATCCTCGACACCCCGCTCGACGAAACCACGATCGCCGGCCTCACCGTGGGCATGGCGTCGCAGGGCATGAAGCCGGTCGCCGAGGCGCAGTTCGACGGCTTCATGTACCCGATGGTCGATTTCATCGTGTGCCACGCCGCGCGCATGCGTTACCGCACCCGGGGCCGCCTGACCTGCCCGATGGTGCTGCGCGTGCCATGGGGCGGCGGCATCCGCGCGCCGGAGCACCACAGCGAGGCGAACGAATCGATCTTCACCAACGTCCCGGGCCTGCGCGTGGTCATGCCGTCCTCGCCGCAACGCGCGTATGGCCTGCTGCTGGCCGCGATCCGCGACCCGGACCCGGTGATCTACATGGAGCCCAAGCGCATCTACCGGCAGTACAAGGAACTGGTGCCGGACGACGGCGAAGCCCTGCCGCTGGATGTGTGCTTCGTGCTGCGCGATGGCAGCGACGTGACCCTGGTGACCTGGGGCGCGCAGGTGAAGGAAACCCTGGAGGCCGCCGAGAAACTCGCCGCCGAGGGCATCAGCGCCGAGGTGATCGACGTCGCCACCCTGAAGCCGCTGGACTTCCCGACCATCGCCGAGTCGGTGGCCAAGACCGGCCGCTGCGTGATCGTGCACGAGGCGGCGAAGACCGCGGGCTTCGGCGCCGAAGTCGCGGCACGGATCGCCGAGGACTGCCTGTTCGACCTGCTGGCGCCGGTCGAGCGCGTCACCGGCTACGACACCCACATCCCGCTGTTCCGGCTCGAGATGAAGTACCTCCCGAGCGTGGACAAGATCGTCGCCGCCGCCAGGCGCGCGATGGCGCATTCCTGAGGATCCCGCATGTCCAAGAAATTCCTGTTGCCCGACCTCGGCGAGGGCCTGCCGGACGCCACCATCGTCGAGTGGTACGTCAAGGAAGGCGACACCATCCGCCTCGACCAGAACCTGGTCTCGATGGAAACCGCCAAGGCGGTGGTCGACGTGCCCTCGCCGGTCAGCGGCAAGGTCCTGAAGCTGGCGGGGGCGGCCGGCGACGTGATCGTGACCGGCACCATGCTCGCGGAATTCGAGGTCGATCCCAGCCTGCCGCAGCGCGCGGAAGGCCAGGACACCGGCCACCACCATGGCCCGCCCCCCTCTCCCGCCGCAACGAGCGCGGCGACCTCTCCCGCGGAGGGGAGAGGTGAAGAACCAGCCGATGCCGGGACCGTGGTCGGCGCGATGCAGGTCGGCACCGCCGTGCATGCCGAGGCCGCGATGGCGGTCGGTGGCGCCAAGGCGGTGCCGGCGGTGCGCGCGATGGCGCGCAAGCTCGGCGTCGACATCGCGCGGGTGCGCGCCAGCGGGCCGGACGGCACGGTCACCATGCAGGACGTGAAGCAGGCCGCCGCGGATGGCACAGCCAAGCCGGGCGCGGCACCGGCGCGTGCGGGCGCGC
>JAFLEB010000046.1 GCA_017302075.1 Lysobacterales bacterium | reverse complement strand
CGGATCCGTCCACCGGCGCGGTGATGCCGCCGATCTACGCGACCAGCACCTACGCGCAATCCAGCCCGGGCGTGCACCAGGGCTTCGAGTATTCGCGCACCCACAACCCGACCCGCTTCGCCTACGAGCGCTGCGTGGCGGCGCTGGAGGGCGGCAGCCGCGGCTTCGCGTTCGCGTCCGGGCTGGCGGCGACCTCGACCCTGCTGGAACTGCTGGACAGCGGCGACCACGTCATCGCGATGGACGACCTGTACGGCGGCAGCTACCGGCTGTTCGAGCGCGTCCGCAAGCGCAGCGCGGCGCTGGACTTCAGCTTCGTCGACCTCACGGATCCGGCGGCGTTCGAAGCCGCGATCACGCCGAAGACCAGGCTGGTGTGGATCGAGACCCCGACCAACCCGCTGCTGAAGATCGTCGACATCGCCGCGATCGCCGCCATCGCTAAGAGGCACGGCCTGCTGGTCGCGGTCGACAACACCTTCGCCTCGCCGATCCTGCAGCGCCCGCTCGAACACGGCGCCGACATCGTCATGCATTCGGCGACCAAGTACCTCAACGGCCATTCCGACATGGTCGGTGGCATGCTGGTGGTGGGCGACAACGCCGAACTGGGCGAGCAGCTGGCCTTCCTGCAGAACTCGGTGGGCGCGGTGCAGGGCCCGTTCGACAGTTTCCTCGCCCTGCGCGGCCTGAAGACGTTGCACCTGCGGATGAAGGCGCATTGCGACAACGCGCTGGCGCTGGCGCAGTGGCTGCAGGGCCACGATGCCGTCGCCGAGGCGATCTACCCGGGGCTGGCCGCGCACCCGCACCACGCGCTGGCGGCCAGGCAGATGGACGGGTTCGGCGGCATGCTTTCGATCCGCCTCAAGGGCGGCTTGGAGGCGGCGAAGCGCTTCTGCGAGCGTCTCGAGCTGTTCACCCTGGCCGAGTCGCTGGGCGGCGTCGAATCGCTGGTGAACCACCCCGCGGTGATGACCCATGCCTCGATCCCGCCGGCGCGGCGCGCGCAACTGGGCATCGGCGACGAGCTGGTGCGCCTGAGCGTGGGCATCGAGGCGCTGGAGGACCTGCGCCGGGACCTCGCGCACGCGCTGGCCTGAAGCTCAGGCGTCGAAGTCGATGCCGTGGCGGCGTGCCAGCGCGCGCCGCTCCCGCCGGAACCGCCATCGCAGCCAGCGCATCGCCCACCCCGCTGGTGGCGTGTAGTCGCCCACGAAGACCGGTGGGTAGGGCGTCCCGGGCGGCGGTGGCGGCACGCCGAGGAATCGGCAGGCCGACGCCACGCAGGCGCCCGGATCGGCGCGCAGGTGGTCGCTGCGCAGCACCAGCACCTGCGCACGCGGGACGTGTTGCAGCAGGACGTCCAGTTGCCGCGCATAGTCGCCGCGCAATCGGTACGCATGGCGACGCATCGGCGAGCTGCGCGAGAAATCGTCGTGGTGGCCGGCCAGCCGCCAGCGTTCGAGCAGCAGGGCCAGCCACAAGGGCCAGCGTTCCCTGCCACGCGATCGCTCCATGTGGTGGTGCGAGAGGGCGCGTTCCGCCGGCTCCCGCAGCAGCACGATCCAGCGCATCGCCGGGTTGTAGCGCGCGATGCGCGCGACCACGCGCGGGTGCAGGAGGTAGAACGGCGTCGCATCGCCGTGAAGCGCATCGGCGCGCGCGGGATCGAACAACGCCGTGCACCGCGCGTCGATGTCCGCAGGCAGCCATGCATCGTCGAAGTCGGGCGCATCGAAGACATGCCCTTCCTTGCCGGTCGGCAGGCAGAGGGCCGGATGCGCGTCGAGGTAGCGGGCCAGGGCGGATGTGCCGCCCTTCTGCGCGCCACCGATCACGAATCGCAGCAGGGGCTCAGCCGATGGCCGCATCGTTGCCGGCGGGCTGCACGTCCACGTCCACCGGCATCGGGAACAGGCCGCTGAAGCGCTCGATGGAATTCTCCACGACCTCGAACGACAGGTTCGATTCGTAGCGGCAGAGCACGCGCCGATGGTGCTGGTGGAGCGCTGGGGCCTGCACCAGCCGCGCGCGGACCCGGTAGATGCCATTCGCCAGCCGCGTGCGGAAGCGCAGGCCCACGCGCAGGCGCTCATCCCCGGCCGTGCGCACGGGCAGGCGCACGCGTTGGCCGCTGAGCGGCACGCCCCGACCGTCGAGGATATCGATGATGCAGGCGGCATCCTCCACCTCGGCGGCGACGTGCAGGTCAGCGTGGATTTCCAGCACGTCGTCGTAGCCCAGCGCCAGGTGGCGGGCGCCCCCCGCGAAATGCAGGGCGAGCACCCCGCCGTCCTCGCTTCGGAATCCCTCGACGATCCGGATCGGCCGCGATGCCCCTTCCCGCGCAGCCTTGGCGTGCACGCGGTAGAGGTATTCCTCGATGACCTCCTCGGGACTTCCCTGCGTCGCGACCCTGCCCTCCTCGAGCAGGATCGCGCGCTGGCAGAAGGCGCGGATCGCATTGAGGTCGTGGCCGACGAACAGCAGCGTCGTCCCGCGCGCCAGGGTTTCCTGGATCCGCGTCATCGCCTTGGCCTGGAAGGCCGCGTCGCCCACCGCCAGGGCTTCGTCCACGATCAGGATGTCCGGGTCGATGTGGACCTGCACCGAGAACGCCAGGCGCAGCGCCATGCCCGAGCTGTAGGTCTTGACCGGCTGGTCCACGTAGTCGCCGATGTCGGCGAACGCGATGATGTCGGCGAGGCGTGCCTCCACCTGGCGGCGATCCAGCCCCAGGATCGCCGCATTGATATGGATGTTTTCGCGCCCGGTGAGTTCGGGGTTGAAGCCGGACCCAAGCTCCAGCAGCGCGGCGACGCGGCCGTGCGTCTCGACCGTGCCGGTGGTGGCCGGCAGCACCCCGGCGATGATCTGCAGCAGGGTGCTCTTGCCGCTGCCGTTGAGGCCGACGATGCCCAGCGCTTCGCCACGCCGGAGCGTGAAACTGATGTCGCGCAGTGCCTCGTGGACGTGGATGCGTCGCCGTGCCGACGCCTGCAGCCGCGCGGCGAGGCCCGGCAAGGCGTGCGCGAGCAGGCCGCCGGCCCGATGCAGCATCGGCACGATCAGGCGCTGCGCGGGGCTGGCCCAGGTGCGGAAGGTCTTGGAGACCGCATCGACGCGGATCGCGACCGCATCGGTTGGCTCGGGCTGGGGGGTGTGGGGCATGGGCGGCGTATTGTGCCGCGCGCGGGGGGTGGCGGCCAGCCTGCGGCGCCCCAAAGAAAACGGGCGGCCCGAAGGCCGCCCGTTGGTACAGCAAGTGTTGCGTGACGCTTAGTTGCCGGAGTTGCCGTCCGGGGTGGTCTGGCCACCGCTCGGGCCGTCGCTGCCGTTCGGGCCGCCCGGCTCGCCGGTCGAACCGCCGTTGCCGTGGAAGTCCGGGGTGACTTCCTGGATGAAGTCGGACGGACGCTCACCCGGCTCGCTGGCGAAGGTGCCTTCGTTGTAGTCGCGATCGTACTGCTCACCGCGGGTGTCGCTGTCGGTGATGTTGGTCAGGACGCGCGGCAGGGCGCTGTTGACCAGGCTGGTGGCGACCAGGCCCGGGAACTCGGCGGTCACGACCGCACGCCACTTGCCATCGGTCGGGGCACCCCAGGCACCGACGGCGCCGTTGGTCCCGTTCTCGAGGTCAGCCGCATCCAGCTGCACCGACGCACCGGCCGGCACCCACACGCGGACCTGCGACGCGCCGCGAACGCCGGCGTTGTCGATGCCTTCCAGCGAGACCCAGCCGTCGGTCATGCCGCGGTTGGTCAGGCGGACGAAGCTGCGCTGGGTGGTGTTGCTGCCCGGGTTGATGGTGAAGATTTCCATCGTCGAGCCGTTGTAGCGCAGCGGCAGCAGCTTGCAGGCCGGATCCGCGAAGGTCGGGGTGGCGATCGCGTTCGGGCGGAAGAACGTGGTGGTGACCTGGTTGATGTGGTCGTCGATGGTACGGTCGGTACCGGCGAAGGCGCACACGGTCAGGCGGTTCACGAACGAACCGGTCGCCAGGTTCAGGCCAGCCTGGGCAGCGGTGTAGTTGAAGGTCACCGTGGTGCCGCTGATGGTGCCGGCGTCGATGATGGTGCCCGACGAGCAGCTGCCCTGGACCAGGTACACCTCGTCATCGATGCCCGCGCCGTTCTCGAACGCATTCCAGTCGTCGCCGCCATTCGCGGAGATGACGGTGGTGAACTGGTCGGTCGCCAGGAAGGCGAAGTTGCCGGCACCGGTGTTGGTGATGGTCACGTCGCCCAGGTCGATGGTCTGCGAGTCGTAGTCGGTCTCGGACTGGAAGCTGCCGCCGGCCGAGTCGATCGCCGTGCCCAGCTTGCCGTCGTAGCTGAAGCGGGTCTTCGGGTACTGGCTCTCGTTCCAGTTGTCGGCAACGTCGATGTACTTGTTGACTTCCGAGCCGACGCTGTCGGCGCAGGCCTGCACGCCGCTGACGCGGTTCAGGATGGTGCGCGACATGGTGGAGTTCACGAAGCGCGCGTCGTTCGAGATGTTGATCATCCAGAACTCGGCATCGACCTTGCTGGTCGCGCCGGTGGCGAACTCGTTCAGGCTGGTCAGGCGCGGGTTGTTCCAGGTCAGCAGCGTGCCGGAGCTCGGGTTGACCGGGTTCGGGGTGGTCGGGGTGAGGCGGAAGCTCGCGGTGGTGTTGCCGTTGCTGTAGCCGTCGAACGCGACGCTCCAGGTGGCGGCCAACGACGGATCCAGGACCAGGTCAGCTGCGATCGGCGGGTTGGCGGCGTCGAACAGAGCGCCGTCGGTGGTGGGCGAGCAGACCGGGACGTTGGTCGGCGGGCTGGTCGGGTTGACCATCGTGTCGTGCGGGTTGCAGCGGCTGTTCAGGGCCACGCGGACGGTGAAGCTGTCGCCGATGTTGGCGGCGTTGTCCGGCACTTCGATGTCGAAGACGATCGCCTGCGTCATCTGGTAGCTGTAGTTCGGCGCGAACAGCATCTGGTAGGCCACGTTCTCCGGGGTCGCCAGAGTCGGGCTGGTGCCGTAGTTGTAGGCGGCAGCGGCGCCCGCCAAGCCCAGGCCGGCCACCAGGGCAACGGCGAGGGTGTTCTTCTTCATGCTAGACATGTCTAACTAACTCCTGTCAGTTGGTGTAGCGGATGTATGCAACTTGCTCCGATTGCACGGCCCTTGCCCGGTACCAGGAGGCAGGGCCTCCGGCAACCGGTGTCTCCCGTGGGAGCAGTATGACGTGGAATGGCGTTGGTTTTCGCGTCGGCTGCAGGCCGGGCGCAACTTCCCCCTTCTCCCCTGGTTGACCAAGTTGCACTGCGGACGCTAACCCACGGTTAAGGAATCGTCAATCCCTAGCCCTGTGAATGACTTGGGCTGCGGAGCGAAAGTGGTGCCGAATGTCGCGATCAGGGCGACCAATTGCATGCGCGGGTTGCATGCGAGGCATTCGAACGGGATTCGATGCCGCCAGGAGCGGCCGGTTAGACTTTGCGGCCGCCCGTCCTGCCCCGGCCCGAGTCCCCCGACGACGTGTTGAGCCACCTCGCCCATCCCTGGCGCCACCGCGCGCTCATCCAGATCCTGGCCTGGCGGGACATCAGCGGGCGCTACCGGGGCTCGCTGTTCGGTTCGCTGTGGTCCTTGCTCACGCCGCTGCTGATGCTCGGGGTCTTTACCTTCGTGTTCGGCGTGGTCGCCCCGACCCGCTGGCCCGGCGCGCAGGACCAGGGCATCGGCATGTTCGCCCTGCGCCTGCTGGCCGGCATGGTGGTGCACGCCCTGCTGAGCGAGGTGCTCAACCGCGCGCCCACCCTGGTGACCACCCAGCCGAACTACGTCAACAAGGTGGTGTTCCCGCTCGAGGTGCTGGGCTGGGTCGCCCTGCTGACCGCCCTGTTCCATGCGGCCATGGCGCTCATCCTGCTGCTCGTCCTCGACGGCCTGTTCGGGACCGGGTTCTCGGCGACGCAGTTGGCCCTGCCGCTGGTGCTGGCGCCTTTCGCCCTGCTCCTGTTGGGCCTGTGCTGGATGTTCGCCGCGCTGGGGGTCTACCTGCGCGACCTGGCGCAGCTGGTCGGTCCGCTGGTCATGGTCACCATGTTCCTGGGGCCGGTGTTCTATCCCCGTGCGGCGATGCCGGTCGCGGCGCAGCCCTGGCTGGCCCTGAACCCGATCACCGTCCCGGTGGAACAGGTGCGCCGGGTCGTGTTCGATGGCCAGTGGCCCGAATGGGGCGTCCTGGCGCAGTATGCGGCGATCGCCCTGGCCGTGTACCTGTTCGGCCTCTGGGCCTTCTCCAAGCTCAAGAAGGGATTCGCCGATGTCATCTGAGGCCGCGATGCGGACCGCTCCGCGCGACCGCCTGCTGGGCGAGCTCCTGCTCGAAGCCGGGTTGGTGGGTGCCAACGACCTGGAACGCGGGCTGGCCCTGCAGCAGAAGATCGGCGGGCGCATCGGCAGCGTGCTGATGCGGATCGGCGCGGTCAGCGAGGACAACCTGCTGCAGGTGCTGAGCCGGCAACTGGGCTTGCCGGTGATGGGGGCGGACGTGCCCGCCCCCGACGAGGACGTGGTACGGGTGTTGGCGGCGCAGGCGCCGGTCGGCATCGATTGGCTGCTGGACCAGCAGGTGCTGGTCTGGCCGGGCGAGGGCAGCGACCTGTTCTGCGCGGCGCGCGACCCGCTGCAGCCCGCCTTGCGCGACTCGATGCGCCACGCGTATCCCGGCCGCCGCATCCACTGGTGCCTGTGCCGGGCGCAGGACCTCGAGCGGGCGCTGGACGGGCTGGCCCACCACGCCCGCAACGACGAGTTCGGCGGCGGCGACGAACAGCAGCTGCGCGCGATGGCCGAGGAGGCGCCGGTCGTCGAACTGGTGAGCAACCTGATGGCGCAGGCGGTGGAACAGCGTGCGTCCGACATCCACCTGGAGCCGGAAGAGCGGATCTTCGCCGTGCGCTTCCGCATCGACGGCGTCCTGCACACGCGCCTGCAGCTGCCGCGCGAACGCTTCGACGCGGTAGCCTCCCGGCTCAAGCTGATCTCCGGGATGGACATCGCCGAGCGGCGCCTGCCACAGGATGGCCGCCTGTCCACGCGCGTGGGCGGGCAGGAGATGGACATCCGCGTGTCCGCGCTGCCGGGCGTGCATGGCGAGTCGATCGTGATGCGCCTGCTGCCGAAGGAGCGCAAGGAGCTCGGGCTGGAGCGGCTCGGCTTCGAGCCCGACCACCTGGCGATGATGAAGGCGTGGACGGCGGAGGCGAACGGCATCGTGCTGGTCACCGGCCCGACCGGCTCCGGCAAGTCGACCACCTTGTACGCGGCCCTCGCCGCGGCGAACGACGGCCTCAAGAAGATCATCACGGTCGAGGACCCGGTCGAGTTCCAGCTGCCCGCGATCACCCAGATCCAGGCGCACCCGGACATCGGCCTGACCTTCGCGAACGCCCTGCGCTCGATCCTGCGCCAGGACCCGGACGTGATCATGATCGGCGAAATCCGCGACCTGGAGACCGCGGAGATCGCGGTGCAGGCGGCGCTCACCGGCCACCTGGTGCTGAGCACCCTGCATACCAACGATGCGATCAGCGCGTTCACCCGGCTGGTCGACATGGGCGTCGAGCCGTTCCTGGTCGCCACCCCGATCCGCGCCGTGCAGGCGCAGCGCCTGGTCCGGCGCCTGTGCCCGCATTGCGCCCGGCCGCATGCGGTGCCGGCGCGCATCGAAGCCGAGGCGCGGGTGTTCGCGGAACGGGTGCTCCCGGGCGTCGCGCCGCGGTGGATGGAGGCCGTTGGCTGTTCGCAGTGCCTCAATACCGGGTATCGCGGGCGCCTGGGCATCTACGAGATGGTGCCGGTGACCGAGCGCATGCAGCACCTGATCGTGAGTGGCGCATCGGTCAACGACATGAAGGCCCTGGCGCGCGAAGAGGGCTGCCGCTTCCTGCGCGACGACGGCCTGCTGAAGGCCTGGCAGGGGTTGACCACGGTCGAGGAAGTCCTGCGCGTGGCGGGTAGCTGACGATGCCCCGTTACCACTACCAGGCCCTCAATGCCGAAGGCGTGAGCCTGGAAGGCATGCTGCGCGCCAACAACGAGCGCGAAGCCGCGCGTGCGCTGGAGCGCCGCGGGCTGGCGGTGATCGAAGTGCGCAGCGGCGAGGCTGGCGCGCGCGAACGGCGCGGCAGGTTGCGCCACGGCGACGTGATCCTGGCCCTGCAGGAATTGGCGACCATGCTCACCTCCGGCGTGAGCATCGCGGATGCGGTGGGCAGCCAGGCGCTGGGCGCGCACCACCCGCGCATCGTCGAGGCGTTCGCCGGGATGTCGCGCGACCTGCAGCGCGGCCAGGCATTCTCCGCGACCCTCGCCAAGTGCGGGCTGCCGCTCCCCGAGTACGTGGTGCAGCTGGCGCGCGCCGGCGAGCTGACCGGCGAACTCGGCAAGGCCCTGCGCGACGCCGGCACGCAGATGGAATACGAGCAGCAGCTGCGCAACGAGATGCGCAACGCGCTCATCTACCCCGCGGTGCTGGTGGTGGCGGGCGTGGCCGCGGTCGCGATCATGTTCATCTTCGTGGTGCCGAAGTTCGCCTCGTTGCTGCAACAGGCGAAGGACCTGCCGCTGCTCGCGTGGGTGGTGCTGGCATTCGGGACCTGGACGCGCGAACACTTCTGGCTGCTCGTGCTGGCGATCGTCGGCGTGGGTGGTGGCCTGGCCTGGGCGCTGCGCAAGCCCGAGTTGCGCGCGCGGGCGATGGACGCCATGTCGCGCTGGCCGGTGGTCGGGCCGTGGCTGGTCGAGGCCGACACCGCGCGCTGGGCGAAGGTGCTCGGTGCACTGCTCGGCAACAAGGTGCCGCTGATGCGCGGGCTGGAGCTGGCCCAATCGGGCCTGCAACTGCCGCAGCGCCGCGCCCGCATGGGCGAGGTCACCCGTGCGGTGCGTGGAGGTGCCTCGCTCGCCGATGCGCTGGAGGACCACGATGCGCTGACCGCGACCGGGTACAACCTGGTCCGGGTCGGCGAGCGCTCCGGCAAGCTCGCATCCATGCTGGATTCATTGGCCCGCCTGTATGAAGAGGCCGGCCGCAACCGCATGAAGCGCGTGCTGATCCTGCTGGAGCCGATCGCCATCCTGGTGATCGGCAGCGCGATCGGCACCATCATCCTCGGCGTCATCCTCGCCATCACCAGCGCCAACGACCTTGCCGTCTGAGGCAGACACCGCACACAGGGGCAACCGATGCAACCTCGCCGCGTTCCTTCCATGCCGCGCCAAGCCGGCTTCACCTTGCTCGAGATGATCGTGGTGCTGGTCATCATCGGCCTGATCATGGGCCTGGTCGGGCCGCGGCTGTTCGGCCAGGCCGACAAGGCCAAGGTGCAGACCGCGGAGACCCAGGTGAAGATGCTCCGCGGCGCCCTGCAGACGATGCGGCTCGACATCAGCCGTTGGCCCACCGAGCAGGAAGGTCTGGCGCTGCTCACGACCAAGCCTGCGAATGCGGAAGCGGCGCAGGGATGGGCAGGGCCCTACCTGGACGAGGAGGTGCCGCAGGATCCCTGGGGGCATCCCTACCAGTACGCACCGCAAGCCAGCGGCAACAACCCGTTCACCCTGTATTCGTATGGCGCCGATGGCAAGCCGGGTGGGGAAGGCCAGGACGCGGACATCGGTTACGTCGCCGGCGTCGCCGCCGCGAACTGACGCGACGGGATGGACCCGCGCGGCTTCACCCTGCTGGAGATGATCGTCGTGCTCGCCATCCTCGGGTTGGCGACCGCGCTGGTCGCGCCGTCGGCGCTGCGTGGCATCGACAGCTGGAAGCGCCAGGCCGAACTCGATTCCCTCGTGGACCAGGTGCGCGCCTTGCCCGGCACCGCGCGCGCGCGCGGCAGGGCGATCCTGGTCTCCACCGAGACCCTCGCGTCCGACCAGCCGCCGTTGCGCATCTCGCCGGAGTGGACCCTCGCGGTCGACAAGCCCTGGCGCGTGGGGGCGAATGGCGTGTGCGAAGGCGGGCAAGTGCGCGTCGGCAATGCCTATGGCAGCCGGACGCTGGACGTTGCGGCACCGTTCTGCGACCCGGTCGTGCGGCCTTGAGCGAACGACGCGAACACTTGCGCAGGTCGCGCCCGCCGGCGCCCGCCGTGCGGATGGTCGGCGGCTTCACGCTGCTGGAGGCGATCGTCGCGCTGGTGGTCTTCAGCATGGGCGCATTCGCGCTGTACGGTTGGCTGTCGACCAACACGATCGCCTTGCAGCGCATCCGCGACAGGCAGCAGGTGGAAGTCGCGATGCACTCTGCGCTGGACCTCATCCGGCGCAGCAATCCCATGGAAACGCCGGCGGGCCAGCGCCAGCTCGGCGACCTCACGGTCACCTGGAACAGCGAGCCGGTGGAGCCGCCCAAGCCCGGCGTCGACCAGTCCGGCACGCCCGATGTCTTCGTGGTCGGCCTGTACGACGTGCAGGTGCGCGTGACCCGCGGGGGCGAGCAGCTGCATGCCTTCCACGTCCGCCAGGTGGGTTGGCGGCAGGTGCGCGAGGTGGGCGACCTGTGAGCGCGCGAGGCATCCCCTGCATTGCCGCGCGCGGTCGCGGCACCGGCTTCACGCTGATGGAAATGCTGGTCACGCTGATGCTGGTGTCGTTCGCCACCATGCTCATGTTCCAGATGCTGGGCAGCTACCGGATCGCGCGCGAGCGCGTGCAGACCCAGGCCGGCGGAATCGACCGCCAGGTGTTGTTCCAGGACTGGTTCCGCGACAGCGTGCACGGCCTGTTCATCACCGAGGACCTGCGCTTCGACGGGGACGGCAAAGGATTCCGCGGGACCTCACTGAACCCGTTGTACGCGCCGGAGGGCAGTCCGACCCCGGTGGAATGGACGATCGTGCCGCGCGATGGCGGGGTCGAGGTGGCCTACGCGGAGGATGGCGCGTCGCGTTGGGCGTTGCCGTTGTCGAACACGGGGGAGGCGAAGTTCGCCTACCTGGACGAGGCGGGCGTGCTGCATGCGACTTGGCCCCCCAAGCGCGGCCTGCAAGACGCGGGGCCGACGCTGCCGGCGGCGGTGGTGCTGTCGCGTGGCGACGAGGGCCGCGATGGGGTGCAGGCGGCCGCCGTGCTCGGGCCGCTGAAGCCACCGGTGCGGCTCTACGGCGACGAGGAACTCGAATGACCCCGATGCGTCGTCCCGCGGGGTTCGTGCTGGTCCTGGTGCTGGCGATGCTGGTCGTGCTCGGCTTGCTGGCGGGCGGCATCGCCGCGGTCACCGCGCGCCTCGTGGCGCAGGCGCAGGAGCGCGCGCAAGGCATGCAGGACGCAGTGGACATCGCCAGCACGCGCGCGACCGTGATCTACCTGCTGACCACCCAGCGCATGACCCTCGGCGGGGTCACCGTCGACAACCTGGTCTCGATGGGCGATGCCGGCGTGCGGCCGATCGAGTCGACCGCCGACCTGGAGTCCTCGTTGCCGGTCGGCAGCGAACTCGCGCTCGACGGGCGCGTCTACCAGGGGGTGGGCGGCGCGCGCTTCTCGCTGCAGGACGACTACGGCTTGTTCGGGGTCAACTGGAATCCGCCCTGGATGCTTGACCGCCTGCTGGCGCAGGGCGGGGCGCGGTCGGTGCCGGGCGTGACCCTGCAGAACCGGCTGCTCGACTACCAGGACAAGGACGACCTGTACCGCTTGAACAGCGCCGAAGCCGATGGCTACCGCAAGGCGGGCCTGCCCCCGCCGACGAACCGCCCGCTGGCGACGCCGATGGAATTGCTGCGCGTGATGGGATGGGCGGAGGCGCTGTCCTTCATGCCGCCCGCCGAGATCAACGACACCCTGAGCGTGGACAACGTGGCGGTGGTCAATGTCAACACCGCGCCGGAGCGCGTGTTGCGCACCATCGATGGCGTCGACGAAGGCATGGCGCGACGCGCGATCGCGTACCGGAAAGTGCAACCGTTCCTGACCGAGACCGCCTTTTTCGAGTTCCTCGGCCTGCCCAAGTCGGCAGAAGCGCCGGTCGCCGTGTATCCTGCGATGTCGGGCACTTTGAAGCTATGGCCTTCGCATGGGGGGCAGGTGGGCGTGGTGCACTGGACGTTGACCCCGATCGAGGATCGCGGTCGCCCCTGGCGTGAGGATTATGAGCTCATCCAATCCCAAGCAACCGCTCAGGACGACGTGGCTTACCCGGTTCGCTCGCGGCTTTTCGCCGAGCCGGTGGCTGCGCGCAAGTGAGGGCCTGCAGCGACTGAGCGAGGGCGGCGGCGGGCAGGAATGGATCCTCGCGCGCCCCTTCTGCGCCTACACCGTCCTCGACGGCGCGGCGGTCCCGCCGCGCAAGCGGCGCGCCTTCGCCGAGATGTCGGTCGCTCGCTGGGCCCCCTTCGCCGACGTGCAATCGCACGTCGAATGGGTCGGCGACAAGGCGATGGTGTGGGCGTGGTCGCGAAGCCGGGTGCTGGCGGGCGAGGATGGCGAACCGTTGCCGCCGCCGCGCAGGATCCTGCCGGAATCGTTGTTGCGCGGCGCGCCGCAGGAGCACGGCGAAGCGCTCGCCGCGATGGCGGATGGCTGCGAGGGTCGGGTCTGGCGCGGCGGCGTGATGCAGGCGTCGCGCTGGTGGCCCGCCGCGCCCGAGCTCCACGAGTGGAATGAGTTCCGGCGGGGCGCCGGGTTGTCGCCTGCGGTGATGGTGCCGGAGTTGCAAGCCCTCGCGCTCGGCGAGCGCACCTGGAGCGCGCAGCGCAGGGTCGATTTCGGGGATGCCCTCGGGCAGTACCGCAATTACCTGGTGGCAGGCGCCGCCGGCCTCGCTGCAGCGGTGTTTTCCGCGTTGCTGGTGGGCGCGTTTGCGCTGAAGGCATCGATCTGGCAGGTCGAACGCGACATCGCCGATCGCGAGAAGGCGCTCGAAAAGATCATCAATGCCCGCGATGCCGCCCTGCAGGCGCAGGGCGCGATCACGCAGGCGCTCGCGCTGCGGCCGCCGGCGGGACAGCTGGAACTGCTGTCGCTCATGCCGCGGCTGTTCCGCGGCAACTGGCAGCTGGTGGAGTGGAAGATGCCGGATGCGCAGACGCTTGAAGTCACCGCGCGCATGGCCAATCCGGACCCGCGGGCCATCGTCTCCGCCTGGGAGGATTCGAAGCGCTTCGCCGAGGTGACCGCGCAGCTGGGGCGGCAAGCCGATACCGTGGTGGTCAAGGCGCGCGTGCTGCGCGGCAGCGCCGGGGGCAAGCCATGAGCGCGGCCATGCCGAAATTCCTGCGCCAGGCGCATGAGGAATGGCGCGCGAATCCTCGCTTGCGCTGGGGCGCGCTGGTGGCCGGTGCGATCGCGGTGGTGTACCTGTGCCTGCTCCTGGTGGACTGGCGGCGCGACCTGCACGAGCAATACCAGCAACGGACCCTCCAGCTCTACAAGATGGCGGCGCTGTCGGGCCAGGAAGCCTGGCTCGTGCGCGCCGATCGCGCGCGCGCCGTGGCCAAGGCGGTCGATGCGGAAATCCCGCGTGCAACCACCATCGGCCTGGCCGAGGCCGAAGTGCAGACCACCGTGCGGCAACTGTTGAATGCCTTTGGCGGCAAGCTATCCAGCGATCCCAAGCCTTCGGTGCAGGTCGCGGGCCAGCCGGGCCTGTGGCGGGTGCCGTTCACCCTGCGCGGGATCACGAGCCAGGCGCAGATGCTGGAGATCCTGCGCAGGATCGAGAGCTCCCAGCGCCTGATGGTGGTGGAGGAGTTCTCCTTCAGTTTCGTGCAGGGCGCACCCAACCTCACGCTGACCGGAGTCGCCTATTTCCGGATCGGGCCGCAGGCTGCAGCGGCAGGAGGCAAGCGTGCGTCTGGTTGACGCCATCCGCCATCGCCCGTGGCTCGCGGCGGTGCTTGGCGGCGCCCTGCTGGGCGGCGTGATCGGCCTGTTCCTGCCGATCCGCGCCGCGGATCCGCCCAAGGCCGATGCCGTGGACTGGACCCTGCCGACGGCGCAGTCGCTGAAGCGGTTCCGCGAGGACCAGTACCAGCTCGTCCGCGGCGCCCGCTACTGGGGCGAATTGGCGGCGGCCGGCGGTCGTCGCGCGGCGCCCCTGAACTGGACGCCCGTGGCGATCCTGACGCGTCCATCGGTGCGCGTGGCGGTTTCGGTGGCCGGGAAGAAAGAGACCCAATGGGTGCGGCTCGGCGAAGCGCTGCCGGATGGCGCGACCCTGGTGTCGGTGACCCGCGACCGCATCTGGTTCGAGAAGGACGGTTGTCGCCGCGAGCGTCCGCTGTACCCGGGCAAGCCGGACAAGGCGACCGCCGCCGCGGATGCGTGCATCGGAGCGCCCGCCGCCACACCCACGACGCCAGCGGTGTCGCGGCGCCCGTTGCCGGCACCCGCCGGCAAGACCCCCTGATTACCTTGCGAACAAGGCTTGGCATGAACAGTTTCCGACCTTTCCTCGCTGCGACCGGCATTGCATTGCTCGCGGGCGCGTGTGCCGCGCCGAGCATGCTGGCGGTGCCCCAGCCCCTGCCCGCGCCGGCATCCAGCGGCGCAATGAACGAAGGGCTCGGCATGCAGGGTGACGAGCCGTCGTCGCCACAGGCCACCGGCCTGCGGCGCACCGACACCCCGCGGATGCCCGGCCTGGCCGGCGCGGATGCGCGGGGCGTGTTGGTCGCCGGTGCGGCCGGGGAGCCGATGCCGCCGCTCAAGGGCGGCAGCGTCAACGTCAATATCGAAGGGATGCCGGTTCCGGCCTTCATCAATGAGTTCTTTGGCGCGATCCTCGGCGCCGGGTTCCAGATGGACCCGCAGGTCGCGAAGATGAACGACCTGGTGACGCTGCGTACGTCCGGGCCGCAAACCCCGCAAAACTTCTATCGGCTCGCGGTGCAGGTCCTGCGGACCTATGGCGTGGCCACCGACTACAGCTCGGGCCTGGTGTTCTTCTCGCGCGCCCGCGACGGCGCCGGCGGCGTGCCGCCGCTCGTAGTCAGCGGCCGCGCCCTGCCAGAGGTCCCGATCAGCCATCGCCCCGTGTTCCAGTTGGTCGAGTTGCAGTCGGCGCGGGCCACCGACGTGACGACGTTGTTGAACGTCGCGTTCAAGACCGAAGGACTGACCATCCAGGCGGATTCCAACCGCAACGCGATCATGCTGATGGGGCGCCCGGAACTGGTGCGGCAGGCCCTCGACGCGATCAAGGTCTTCGACTCGCCGTTCATGCGCGGCCGCCAGAGCGCCCGCCTGGAGCCGGCCTTCGTGACCGCCGGCGAATTGTCCAAGCGACTGATCGAAGTCCTCGGCGCCGAAGGCTACGCGGCGGCCCTGTACGGCAACAGCGTGAGCAACGCAGCGGTGCTCGTGCTGCCGCTGGAAGCCTCGAATTCGGTGCTGGTGTTCGCCGCCGATCGTGCCGTGCTCGAACACGCGATCGCGTGGTCGCGCGACATCGACAGGCCGAACCCGACGGGCGGCACCGACGGACTCTTCTACTACCTGGTGAAGAACACCCAGGCCAAGGAGATTTCGGAAACCATCAACGGCGTGCGCAGCGCCAAGTCGGGCGGCTCCACGCGCAACGCGATCGATGGCAGCCAGGTGGGCGTCCCGCCGCCGCCGGTCGTGGAGCAAGTCCCGGCCAACGCCCAGTCGTCCTCCGGCACCGGCGACCTGGCGCGCGGCAAGCTCACCCTGGACGAGCCGCGCAATGCCCTGATCTACCAAGGCTCCGCGACCGACTGGGGGCGCCTGCTGCCGCTGATCCAGCAGATGGACCGCGCGCCACGGCAAGTCATGGTGGAGGTCACGATCGCGGAAGTGACGCTGACCGACAACGAGGATTTCGGCATCGCCTGGAAGGCGCTGACCAACAGCGGCATCTCCAACGGACAGATCCAGTCCGGCACCTTCAGCGGCCTCGGCGGCAGTGGGCTGACTTACCTGCTCGACATCGGCGGGCAGACCCGCGCCACGCTCAAGGCGATGGCCGAGAAGGGACGGGTCAACATCCTGTCGACGCCGCGCCTGATGGTGAAGAGCGGCGAGGAAGCCTCGTTCGACGTCGGCACCGAAGTGCCGACGATCACCTCGCAAGCGACCTCGGGCATCCAGACCGACGGCAACACCGGGATCATCCAGAACGTGCAATACCGCAAGACCGGCATCCTGATCACGATGAAGCCGGTGGTCTATTCCGATGACCGGGTCGACCTCCAGTTGCGGCAAGAGGTCAGCGAGGCGCAACCGCTCGGCGCCGATGCCTCGGTGAAATCGCCGTCGATCTTCAACCGGTCCTACAGCACCAACCTCAGCCTCAAGGACGGCAGCGCGATCCTGATCGCCGGACTGATGTCGCAGAAGGAAACCACCGGCGACGCCGGCGTGCCGTACCTCAAGGACGTGCCGGTGCTGGGCAACTTGTTCAAGACCCAGTCCCGCGAGCGCAGCAAGACCGAGCTGGTGCTGATGGTGGTGCCCTACATCATCGAGACGGACACCGAAGCCGAGGAGCTCACCCGTTCGCTGCGCCAACGCTTCGAGTTGATCGACCTGTCGCTGCCGGGACCGTCGCCGACCACGCAAGTCATGCCGTCGACGCCGGTGTCGCAACCCGCGCCCCAGCGCTGAGGCCGACGCGCCGTGGGGACTGCGCAGGCACAACCCGGGCGGCGGCGCCCGGCGGACGAAGGGCGGACCACCGGCCGGCAGGTCGGGGTACTCGTGCTTGGGATGCACCGCAGCGGGACGTCCGCGCTGACCCGCTTGCTCGCCCTGCACGGCATCGCCCTGGGCGACGCGCTGTTGCCCGCAGCGGTGGACAACCCGACCGGATTCTGGGAACACCGCGAGGTCGTGGCGCTGCACGAACGCCTGCTCGCCGCGCTCGGACGCGCCTGGGACGATCCGCGCGCCCTGCCGCGTGACTGGCTGGAGCATCCGGCGGCGCGGGAGGCGCAGGCGGGCATCGGGGCATTGCTGGACCGCGAGTTCGCCGGGCATCCCGCCTGGGCGGTGAAGGACCCGCGGCTGTGCCGGTTCGTGCCGCTGTGGCGGCGGGCGATGGCCGAACGCGGGATCGACGCGGTGGCGGTGTTCGCCCTGCGCCACGCCGACGAGGTGGCGGCGTCGCTCGAAGCACGGGATGGCTTGCCGCGCGGCGTCGGCCATCTGTTGTGGGCGCGCTACCTCCTGGATGCCCTCGCGGGCAGCGAGGGCATGGCCCGGCATGCGATCCGCTACGACGCGCTGCTTGCCGACTGGAGCGGCGCAATGCGCGCACTCGTCGACGCCACCGGCATGCGCCTGCCGCATCCCGCGGATCCGGACACCGTGGCTGCGTTCCTGTCGCCGACCCTGCGCCACCATGCCGCGACGAACGAACCGCCGGCGCTGGTTGCGCCGCTGCAGGCAGCGCTGGAGGAGGGCGTGGCGCCGCTCGACGCCGCCGCCCGCGCCACCGCAGCTTGCGAGGCGCGATGGGCGCCGGCGGAAGCCGCGCTGGACGGGCTGGCGGAGATGCTGGCGCATGCGCGTGCGCAAGCGGGGGAGGCGCAGGCGATGGCCGGTCGCCTGCAGGGCGAACTCGACCAGCAAGGTCGATGGGGCGCTGGCCTGGTCGATGAACTGGCGACCCTGCAGGCCAACCACCGTGCGTTGCAGGCGGAGCATGCCGACGCGGTCCGCTGGGCGCAGGACCTGGATGCCGCGATGGCGGACCTGCGCGCGGACCTCGCGAAGGTCGAGACGGACCGTCGCGAAAAGCTGGCATGGGCGCAGGCGCTGGATGCGGCCCTGGCGGACGTGCGTGCGGACTTGGCCAAGGTCGAGGCCGACCGCCGCGAGAAGCTGGCCTGGGCCGAGGCGCAGCAACGCGAGTTGGCGGCCCTCGGCCTGGCCTATCGGCAACTCGAGGCGGATCGCGACGAGAAGCTCGCCTGGGCGCGCCGCGCGGATGCCGATGCCGTCGCGGCGCGGGAGTCGCTCGCCGCGGCGCAAGTGTCGATCGAAGGCCTCGGTGCCGCACTGGCGGAGGCCAATGACGCGCGCCTGGAAGCCAACGCCCTGCTCGGTGAGGCCAGCGCGCGCGCGCAGGCGCTCGAGGCCGACGTGGCGGGCTTGCAGTCCCGCCTGCAGGCCGAGGAGCGCGCACTCGAGGCCGAGCGTCGCCACGCCGACGCGGTCACCGGCTTCGCGCGCGAACTCGTGCAATCGACCAGCTGGCGCGCGACCGCACCCTTGCGGCGTTTGCTGGCCAAGTGGCGGGGCGTCTCCGCCGAACCGGTGTTGCCCGCGCGGCCCGCCGGCGCCGCGCGGGTGGCGCC